>CAYMDN010000026.1:5402-20129 GCA_964389545.1 uncultured Clostridium sp.
TTCTATTGCTGTTCCACCATTTACATCAAATGTTATTGTTGCATCATTTGCTGTAAATTTTGCATATAATGTTATACTTTCTGCTTTTACTACGTATTTTCCATCGTTGTTTAATTCTACTGCTTCTTCATCTTTGCATGTTGAAGCTGTATACCATCCTCCGAATGTATATCCTTCTTTTACTGCTGTTTCTGGTAATGTTTCAGCTGCATCATATTTTGTGTTGATTGAAGCTATTGCTGTTCCACCGTTTACATCAAATGCTATTGTTGCATCGTTTGCTGTGAATTTTGCGTATAATTTTATGCTTCCTTTTACTGTGTATTTTCCATTTGCTGTTACTACTGCTGTTGTGCAGTTTGCATCTGTGAACCATCCTTCAAATGTATATCCTGTTTTTACTGCTGTTTCTGGTAGTTCTACTTCTGCATCATATTTTGTATTGATTGCTTCTATTGCTGTTCCACCATTTACATCAAATGTTATTGTTGCATCATTTGCTGTATAATTTGCTGTTACTGTTAATTTATTATCTGTTGCTATTGCATTTACTTTTGTATTTGCTGTAAATTCTTTGTTATCTCCATATGTCCAGTTTGTAAATGTATATCCAGTTTTTTCTGCTGGTGTTGGTAATGTTACTACATACCCTTTTTCTACATCTGTTGTTACATCATTACTTCCTGCGTTGTCTACAAACGTTACTGTATATGTTATTTTTTCAGCCACAACTTTTAATGCTACATTTCCAGCTACTTTTACTATGTATGTTTTTCCATCTGCTGATGTTACTGGTGTTGTACCATTTGTTACTGATTTTATTTCATATCCATCTTCTGGATTTATTGTGAATACTACATCTTTTCCGTATTTTACTTGAGCGCCTGTTACTATTGATGAATTATCTACCTTTGCATCTAATGTATATCCGTCATTTTCTTCGTCTGTGAATGTTATTGTATATTCTCTATCTATATTGTCATATTTTGCTATATATGTTGCGTCTCCTGCAACATTTACCAATTCTGCATTCCATCCTACAAATCTGTATTCTATTCCGTCTGTTGATGCTTTTGTTGGTGTTTCACCTTTATATTCTACTTTTGCATTCCACTTTAATTGTTGTTCATCTAATACAGTTTCTCCATCTTCATCTACGAATGTTATTGTATACATTCTATCATTTTGTGTATATGTTGCTGTATATGTTGTGTTTCCTGCTACTGCTACTACAGTTTTGTCCCATTTTGCAAATGTATATGTGTATTCATCTGTTGATGCTTTTGTTGGTGTTTCACCTTTATATTCTACTTTTGCATTCCATTTTAATTGTTGTTCATCTAATACTGTTTCTCCGTCTTCATCCACGAATGTTATTGTATACATTCTATCATTTTGTGTATATGTTGCTTTATATGTTGCATCTCCTGTTACTGCTACTACAGTTTTATCCCATCCTGCAAATGTATATGTGTATTCATCTGTTGATGCTTTTGTTGGCACACTTCCTCCATATACTACTTCTTCATTCCATTTTAATTCTTGTTTATCTAACTCTGTTCCGTTTTCATCTACGAATATTATTGTATATATTCTATCATTTGATTCATATCTTGCTGTATATATTGCGTCTCCTGCAACATTTACTAATTCTGCATTCCATCCTACAAATCTGTATTCTACTCCGTCTGTTGATGCTTTTGTAGGTGTTTTACCTTTATATTCTACTTTTACGTTCCATTTTAATTGTTGTGTATCTAATACTGTTTCTCCATCTTCATCTACGAATGTTATTGTATACATTCTATCATTTTCTATAAATGTAGCTGTATATATTACATCTTCTGTTACTGTTGTTATTGCTTTGTCCCATCCTTTGAATGTATATGTATATAAGTTTGTTGATGCTTGTGTTGGATTATTTCCATTAAATTTAGGCATGCTTCCATAAGCTAATGTTTCTGTTTGTAATGTATCTCCATTAGCATTTTTAAATGTTACTGTATATTGATTTACTACAGCAGTATATGTTGCTGTATATTCTACATTTGCTGTTGCAGAAACTATTGATTTGTCCCATCCTTTAAATGTATATGTATATTGTGCATCTGCTGCTCTTGTTGGATCTGCTGGTGCTACTGGCATATCTCCATATTCTAATGTATCAGATTTTAAAACTGTTCCGTCAGCATTTTTAAATGTTATTGTAAATGTTTTTACTTGTATAGTTGAAATTGCACTATTAATAGAAGTTACTTTAGCATTTATTTGTGCTTGTGTTGATTCTGGCATGTTTAATGCGTCAGTTAACACTTTGTAACTTTGTGCTGTATATCTATCTTGATTATCTGTGTATGTTTTTGCGTTTGTTTTTGCTGTTTCTAATGCAGATTTATCTACTGTTAATCCTGCTATTGCTGAATTAATAGCTGTAATTTTTGCATTAATTTCTGTCTGTGTTGATTCTGGTAATGCTAATGCATTTGTTAATGCTTGATAGCTTGCTATTGAGTAGTCTTCTGCTTTATATGTGTTTGCATTTGATTTAGCTGCTGCTAAAGCAGTTGTATCTAATGATACACTTACTTGTATTGCTATATTGTTTACTATTTCATAATTTGCTGTATCTGTTGGTGTGTATTTTGCATAGAATGTTCTTACTCCTGCTGTATCTCCTACACTTGTACCACTGCTAATCCATGAAAATCCTGTTGGTAATCCAATATTTGCTAAAGTTTGTCCACATCTTGCTGTTAATCCTGTTGGTATTGTATATGTTGGTGTTGCTTTTACTACAGTTATTCCAATTGTTTTTGTTGGATTTGTAATATTATAGTTTTTAGCAACATTGTTATCTGGTGTGAATTTAACTTGATATCCACTATTACTTACTGTTGGTATTGTACTTGGATTTGCCCATGTGAAAGTTCCGTAGTTAGTATTTCCACCTACGAAAATTGCGTCAGACAATCTTTGTCCATATGTTAATTGTGTTGTTGTTGGATATGTTATTGTTAAATTTACTTTATTAACAGTTACTACAACTGGTATATTGTTAACTACTTTATATTTTGTAGTATCTGATGGTGTATATGTTACATAGAAAGTATTTTGTCCAGCATCTCCTACACTTAAAGATGAATCCTTCCATGTAAATCCGCTTGGTAGTTTTATTGATGATAGCTTATCACCATAACTTGCTGTTAATCCTGTTGGTACTGTATATGTTGGTGTTAATCCTTCTACATTATATGTTGCATTATATAATAATGTAGCACAATTATCACTACTTACTGTTGTATTATTTGAATAAAACTTCAATGACCAAGTACCTGGAGTTGATGGTGCAGTTAAATCAACACCTTCACTACCTGGTAAATATTTTACAGTATATTTATCATAACTTGGTGCTACTTCTCCAGCTTTAACCCAAGTATATTTTACAAAATACACTCCAGATTCTGGATCTGAAACTCTTATTTTTATTGGTTGATTTATTTCTATTGTAGATCCATTTAATGGAAATTCTTTAGTATTTGAAAAATCAAATACTGGTGATGTTGTATCTTCACTTCCTACAGTATTAACTACATAAAATGGCTTTGAATACCATGCATAATTTCCATTTATGTCTTCAGCACATACTCTGACAACGTATGTTCCTGGTGTTGATGGAACTGTAATATTATATGATACAGTTGAAGCCATTTCACTTGTTCCAAATGTATATCCTCTTGAATTTACTTCTCCTGTTACAAAATATTGCCAGTCATAATATATAGCTTTTATCTTTTCTCCTTCTGGATCTGTTGCTGTTACCTTTGTTTTAGTTCCAGCTTTTATTTGTCCTCCATTTTGCGTATAAGTTATTACTGGTGCCAAATTATCATAAGCCTTGATTTGGTTATTCTTTGAATTTTTAAGGCTAATTGTGTAATTTACACCTTCTTTGTTTAATGCTAGTCCTAAACTAGACATTCCTATAATTAATGTTAAGATTACAATATTCAAAACTTTTTTGAATTCGTTTTTCATAAAAAATACCTCCTATTTTTTCATACACATTAATTTCCCTATTTTATTTTACATCCTATTATAGGATACCACATTTTTCCTGCTTTGTCAACATTTTTCTTAATATTATGTCAACATTTTTTACCTTTTTTTACTTTTTATATAAAACACAAGGGAACAGCAATGCTGTTCCCTTGTGTTTCTTTTATAGTCCGCGTGGCCGTCATATATTCAATTGTATTTTTTTGGGGTTACTCTTCAGTTTTCACCTCTTCCTTTTCTTCATGATGTTCCTCACCTTGAGGATCTTCCTTCTGTACCTCACCTGTTGGTGTTTGTGCTTCCTCAACAGGGGCTTGCTCAACAGGAGGCGCTACAGGAGCTTGCTCAACGGGAGGGGCTGCCGGTGCCTGCTCAATGGGAGGCACCGCAGGGGCTGCAGGCACTTCTTCTGTGCCGCCAGGGTTCTGATGTTCTTCGCCGCCAGGGTTCTGCTGTCCTTCGCCACCAGGGTTTTGTTGTCCGTCACCGCCAGGTTGTTCCTGTCCGCCAGGAGTCTGCTGCTCGCCGCCAGGCGTATAGCCCTCATCGGCACCAGGTTGTTCCTGTCCACCAGGAGTCTGCTGCTCGCTGCCAGGCGTATAGCCTTCATCAGCACCAGGTTGTTCCTGTCCACCAGGAACCTGCACTTCGCCACCAGGTTTATTGTCGTTGGACTGATCGTTGCCACCAGGCTTTTTGTCGTCTTCGCCGCCAGGCTTCTTGTCATCTTCGCCACCGGGCGTCTGATCGTCGCCACCAGGCTTCTTGTCGTCTTCGCCACCGGGCGTCTGATCGTCGCCACCAGGCTTCTTGTCGTCATCGTCACCGTCCTGTTCGTCGCCGCCAGGCTTCTTGTCATCATCTCCACCGGGTGTATCATCGTCGCCGCCAGGCTTCTTGTCGTCATCATCGCCGTCTTGCTCGTCGCCGCCAGGCTTATTATCATCTTCTCCACCAGGTGTATCATCGTCGCCGCCAGGCTTCTTGTCGTCATCGTCGCCGTCTTGCTCGTCACCGCCAGGCTTCTTGTCGTCTTCGTCACCAGTCTGATCGTTGCCACCAGGTTTCTTGTCGTCACCATTGTTATCGTTACTGCTGGTGTTGCTCAAGGTCTTGAACTTCACCTCAGAGGAGTACGGTCCATAGACACTGTTCGCATCGATTGTGACATACGTCCGAATCTTAACGGTATACTCGGTATTGGAAGAAAGTCCGGTAATGGTAATGCTCGTGGATGTGGTTTTCACGGTCTTAACGACCGTTCCGTTCGTCTTCGTGATAACGATCTCGTATCCAGTTGCTCCCTCAACCTTATCCCACGTGATTTTGACACTTGTCGTACCAGGTGTGGTCTTAATGGAGCTCGCCGTCGCCAGAGAGACAACTACTTTAACTTCGCTGGACTCCTCGCCCTTCACGGTTGTGGTTTTGCCATCCACCACAGTTGTGGTAAATGCGATTACCTTAAACGTGTAGCTGTGCCCAGCTTTGATTCCGGTGCTGATTGTAGCGCTGTTGGTCTTAACCGTCTGTACCAGGCTGTAGGTACCACCGTCTTCCTTCATATAGACTTCGTAGGAGATATTGCTACCTTCCACTTTGTCCCAAGTGAGGGTAATAGTGGTGCCGTCCACGGTACCCTTCAGGTTGCTTACCTTGCCAACGGTTACCTTATCGGTCTCACCGGTGTTTCCGTCATCCCCCTTGGGGATAGTTACGGTCACTTCATTGGAAGCTTCACCTTTTACGGTTGTGGTTTTGCCATCTACCACGGCTGTGGTAACTGCGATTACCTTGAACGTATAGGTGTGTCCAGCTTCGATGCCGGTGTTGATCCCTACGCTGTTGTTCTTAACTGTTGTCACCAGTTTGTAGGCGCCCTCGCCATCCTTCATATAGACTTCGTAGGAGATATTGCTACCTTCCACTTTATCCCATGTGAGGGTTACGGTGGTGCCGTCCACGGTGTACTTAAGATTGTTTACTTTTCCAACAGTTGTAGTTACGCCGGGTTTGGTGTCAGTGCCAGGATTGCTGCCAGCAGGGATAGTTACTGTCACTTCGTTGGAAGCATTGCCCTTCACGGTCATGTTTTTGCCGTCAACCACAGTTGTGGTAACTGCGATAACTTTAAACGTGTAGGTGTGTCCAGCTTCGATGCCAGTGTTAATTGTAGTGCTGTTGTTCTTAACAACCGTCTTCAGCAGTTTGTAGACGCCGTTGCCGTCCTTCATATAGACTTCGTAGGAGATATTGCTACCTTCCACTTTGTCCCAAGTGAGGGTTACGGTGGTACCGTCCACGGTGCCTTTGAGGTTCTTAACAGTGCCTACTGTGACCTTGTTGATATCACCAGGGTTGGAGTCTTCTCCGCTGTTGTCGCCAGGTTTATCGCCGTCATTCTCGCCAGTCTTGTCGCCATCGTTCTCGCCGGTCTTGTCGCCGTTCGGGTCAGTCTTGTCACCGGGCTGTTCGCTGCTTTCGCCATTGGGTGTCTGGGTCGGTGTCGTGGGCTGCTCGCTTCCCGTCACGCTCTGCGTGGGGTTGCTGTCGATGGGGTCGTTGTTGTTGTTCGTGCCGCACTGAGTCAAAATTACACTCATGATGAGTGCCAGTACCAGTGCTGCCACGGCGGTGATAGCCACCTTTTTCCGTGCAGAAATCTCTTGCCAGAAGTTTTTCATTGTCATGTTCCTCCTTTTGAACATAAACCGTATTGTTGTTAGTTACTTACAGATTGTTGCTTGGTTACTTAGATGAGTGGGTGGTCTTGCTTTTGGTTCTGTGTAGCGATTTTCCTTTACTGCCATCATCCGTGTGCGGTGATAATTCACAATTTCCTGAGCAATGTCGTCCAGGTGATGCTTATAATCACTCAACACAAGAATGAAGCATACTGGGCTTATCGCCACAATTAGGAGTATTGCCCAAATCCGCTTCATGTTGTTGTCACCTTCCTATATAAGATTTTTTTGTACGATGCTAGTCGCTAATGTGCGTGCTAGCTATATATGTGAAACGCGCATAAAGCACGTATTATAATTTAATTATACTAATTTTTGACATTTTTGTCAACTCTTTAGATTGTTTAATGAAACTGACAAAGAGTAGGCTTTTTATACCTACTCTTTTATTTTTATATTGTTTCCATGTATTTATTAATACTTTCTTCATCAACTCTCATGGCTAATACTGTTTCTTCTATTAATTTGTCTAAGTCCCATCCTAACATTTCTGCTCCACTTGTTATTACTTCTCTTGAGCATCCTGCTGCAAATTTTTCGTTTTTGAACTTTTTCTTTACTGATTTTAATTCCAAGTCTTGAACACTTTTTGATGGTCTCATTATTGCAACTGCTCCTATAAGCCCTGTTAGTTCGTCTGTTGCATATAATATTTTTTCCATTTCATGTTCTGGTTTTATATCTACAGTTAATCCATATCCATGGCTTGCTGTTGCATGTATTATTTTTTCGTCTATTCCTTTTGCTTTCATTATTTCTTGTGATTTTTTACAGTGTTCTTCTGGGTATTGTTCAAAGTCTAAGTCGTGTAGTAGTCCTACTATTCCCCAAAATTCTTTATTGTCTCCATATCCTAGTTTTTCTGCAAAGTATTTCATTACTCCTTCTACTGTTAGTGCATGTCTGATATGAAAACTGTCTTTATTATATTCTTTTAAAAGATTGAATGCTTCTTCTCTTGATAATTCGCTCATTTTTACTCCTCTTCTTTTATTAAATCTTTTATTACTTCTCCTGCTATTATTAGTCCTGCTACTGATGGTACAAACGATATACTTCCTGGTATGTGTTTTCCTGTTTGTTCTTCGTCTTGTACTATTGCTTTTATTGGTTCTTCTTTTGAATACAGAACTTTTAGTTTTTTTATGTTTCTTGCTTTTAGTTCTTTTCGCATTACTTTTGCTAATGGGCATACACTGGTTTTGTATATGTCTGTTATTTCAAATTGCGTTGAGTCTAATTTATTGCCAGTTCCCATGCTTGATATTATAGGTACTCCTATATTGTTTGCTCTTATAATTAATTCTATTTTTGCTGTTACTGTGTCTATTGCATCTACAATATAGTCTACTGATTTATCAAATATGTCTTTGCTTTCTGGAGTGAAAAATTCTTGATGAATTTCTACTTTGGCATTTGGATTTATTTCTAATATTCTTTCTTTGGCAACTTCTACTTTTGGTCTACCTATGGTTTTAGTTGTTGCTATTATTTGCCTGTTTATATTTGTTTCGTTTACTCTATCCTTATCTATTAGAATAAATTTGCCTATTCCTGCTCGAGCTAGACCTTCTACAACGTATGATCCAACTCCTCCTATTCCAAATACTGCAACTTTTGATTTATTTAATTTTTCTATTCCTTTTTTGCCTATTAATAATTCTGTTCTTGAGAACTGGTTTAACATTTTAGACCTCTCTTTTTTTATCTTATTTCTGTTACTGTGTATCCTGCATTGCTTACTGCCGATTTTATTAGATTGTCGCTGACATCTTGGCTTAATTCTAATGTCGCTTTTTTTCTATCTAGGTTTACTTCTACCCTTCTAACTCCATCCATTGCTCCTAATGCTTTTTCTACAGCCATTTTGCAGTGATTACATGACATTCCTTCAATTGTTACTGTCTTTGTCATTGTTATTTCCTCCTCTCTTTTATTTTCTTTTTGTATATTTTTGTTTTGGTAGTTAGCATATTTGTTTTTGAATTTCTTAAGTCTTAGTGCATTTGTTACAACACATACTGAGCTTAAGCTCATTGCTGCTGCTCCTATCATTGGATTTAATTTCCAGCCTAGCCTTAAGTAGAATACTCCTGCTGCAATTGGTATTCCTATAGCATTATAGAAAAATGCCCAGAATAAATTCATTTTTATATTGTTTATTACTGATTTGCTTAGTTCTATTGCTGTAACAACATCTAATAAGTTGTTTTTCATAAGGACTATATCTGCTGATTCTATTGCAATGTCTGTTCCTGATCCTATCGCTAGTCCTACATCTGCTTTTACTAGTGCAGGACTGTCATTTATTCCATCTCCTACAAATGCTACCTTTTTTCCATTTGTTTGTAGTGTGTTTACTTCTTTCTCTTTATCTTGTGGTAATACTTCTGATATGACTTTATCTATTCCTAGTTCTCTTCCTATTGTTTCTGCTACTACTTTGTTGTCTCCAGTTATCATTGCTACTTGTATGTTCTTTTTCTTTAATTCTTGTATTGCTTTATAACTGTTTTCTTTTATTTTGTCTGCTACTGCTATTATCCCTATTATCTCTTTTTCATCTGCAAAGTATAATACTGTTTTTCCTTGCTTTAAAAGTTCTTCGCTTTGCTTTATTGCATTTTCTGTGTTTATGTTATTTTCTTGCATGAATTTGACGTTTCCTGCATAGTATTTCTTTTCTGATACTTTTCCTATTATACCTCTTCCAGATACAGATGTAAACTCATTTATTTCTTTAAGTTCTATACTTTCTTCTTTAGTTTTTTCTATTATTGCTTCTGCTAGTGGATGTTCTGAATTGTTTTCTAAACTTCCTGCAATTTGTAAAAATTCTTTTTCGTTCATTTTTGTTATTATGTCTGTTACTTGTGGTTTTCCTTCTGTTATTGTTCCAGTTTTATCTAATACTACTGTATCTATTAGATGTAATCGCTCTAAACTCTCTGCTGATTTTATTAGTATTCCATTTTGTGCTCCTTTTCCTGTTCCAACCATTATTGCTACTGGTGTTGCAAGCCCTAATGCGCATGGACATGATATTACTAATACTGCTATTCCAATGCTTAGTGCAAAGGCTATGCTTTGGCCGTTTATTATCCAGAATATCGTTGCTAGTATTGCTATTGTTATAACTACTGGTACAAATATTCCGCTTACTTTATCTGCTAATTTTGATATTGGTGCTTTTGAATTGCTTGCATCTTCTACAAGTTTTATTATTTGTGCTAGTGTTGTATCTTGTCCGATTTTTGTTGCTCTTATTTTTAAGTATCCATTTTTGTTTATTGTTCCTGATACTACACTGTCATCTACTGTTTTTTCTACTGGTATACTTTCTCCTGTAATACTTGATTGGTCTATTGATGAACTTCCTTCTATAACTATTCCGTCTACTGGTATATTGCTTCCTGGTTTTATTATTACTGTATCTCCAACCATAATTTCCTCTGTTGGTATTTCTACTTCTTGTTCGTTTCTTAATACTATTGCTGTTTTATCTGCTAAGTCCATTAATTTACTTATTGCCTCACTGGTTTTACCTTTTGATTTTGTTTCTAGATATTTTCCTACTGTTATTAGTGTTAGTATTGTTCCTGCTGATTCAAAGTATATATCCATTAAAAATTTATTTACTAGTTCTGTGTTTCCATGCCCTAGTCCGTATCCCATTGTGTATATTGCTACTATTCCATATATTATTGATGCTCCGCTTCCTATTGCAATTAATGAATCCATGTTAGGGCTTCCTTTTAACAGCCTTTTGAATCCTGTTATAAAATAGTTTCTATTTACATATACAATAGGTAGAAGTAGTAGTAATTGTGTAAATCCAAATGTTATTGCGTTCTCGATTCCATGAAATAGATTTATTATTATTTGTGGTATTGGTAATCCAAACCATTCATTTAGCATGTGGTTCATTGAGATGTACATTAATGGTATTAAAAATCCTACTGATATAATTAGTCTTTTTTTCATTGATTTTATTATATCTTCATTATTATTTGATTTTGATTGTTTCTTTTCTCTACTATTTTCTTCTATTGTTGCACCATAGCCAGCATCTATTACAGATTTTATAATCTCACCTGTACTTACTTTGTTCTCGTCGTATTCTACTATCATATTATTTGATAGTAAGTTTACATTTGCTGTTTTTATTCCTTTTAATTTGTTTACTGCTTTTTCTACGTGTGCTTGACAACTACTACATGTCATTCCTTGTATATTGAATTTTTCCTTTTTCATTGTAAAATTCCTTCTTCCTTAAAATTCAACTATTTCTTCCCATGGCAAGTTTTCTTTTCCAAAGTGTCCATAGTTTGTTGTTTCTTTGTATCTTGGTTCTTTTAAATGTAAGTAGTCGATTATTCCTTTTGGTGTTAAATCGAATTTGTCTTGTATTTTCTTTATTATTTTTTCTTCTGATATATTGTTTGTTCCAAATGTATCTATTGCAACTGAAACCGGTTTTGCAACTCCTATAACGTATGCTAATTGTACTTCACATTTTTTTGCTAGATTATTTGCAACAACATTTTTTGCAATGTGTCTTGCCATGTATGATGCAGATCTATCTACTTTTGTTGCATCTTTACCTGAGAATGCTCCTCCTCCATGTCTTGCATATCCACCATATGTGTCTACTATTATTTTTCTACCCGTTAGTCCAGTATCTCCAATTGGTCCTCCCACTACAAATCTTCCTGTTGGGTTTATATAGCATTTAGTGTGCTCATCTATTAAATCCTTTGGTACTGTTGTTTTTATTACCTTTTCTATAATGTCTCTTCTTAATGTTTCTAATTCTATTCCATCTTTGTGTTGTGATGATATTACTATCGTTCCAACTCTTACTGGTTTATCGTTATCATATTCGACTGTTACTTGGACTTTTCCGTCTGGTTTTAAATAGTCTATTACTTTTTTCTTTCTAACATCTGCTAATTTTCTTGCAAGTTTGTGTGCTAATGAAATTGGTAATGGCATTAATTCTGGTGTTTCATTACAAGCATATCCAAACATTAATCCTTGATCTCCTGCGCCTTCTCCTAGGTCTGTATTCTCTGTGTTTTTTGTTTCTAATGATTTGTCTACCCCTAATGCTATATCTGCTGATTGCTTTGATAAATTTATTTCTATTGTACATTTGTTATAGTCTAATCCTGTTTTTTCGTCATCATATCCTATTTCTTTTATTGCATTTCTTGCTATTTCTTCTATATTTACATTTTTTGCAGTTGATGTTATTTCTCCTGTTATAAATACCTTTCCCTTTCCTGCAATTGTCTCACATGCTACTCTCGCATTTGGATCTTCTTTTATATATGCATCTAATATGCTATCTGATATGTAGTCGCATAATTTGTCTGGATGTCCTTCTGTCACACTTTCTGATGTGAATAGTTTTTTCATATAAATATTCCTCCTTTATTATATTATTTTGCCTCCTCCAACTATAATGTCGCCTATGTAAAATACTGCAGATTGTCCAGGTGTTATTGCTCGTTGTGGTTCTTCAAATGTTACTTTTATCTCCTCTCCTTCTTGTACTATTTTTGCTTTTGCAACTTTTGATGAGTATCGTGTTTTTACTTCTACTTCCATTTCTCCTTCTATTTTATCTACAAGAATTAAGTTGATGTCTGTTACTGTTAGTTCTTTTTTGTATAGCTCTTTTTCTTCTCCGACTATTACTTGATTTTTGTTTTTATCGAATCCTAGAACAAATAGTGGTACTTCGTTAGATATCCCTAACCCTTTTCTTTGCCCTATTGTGTAGTTGTATAGTCCTGTATGCTTACCTATAACTTCACCTTTGCTGTTTACAATATTTCCTGGTTTTGGTTTTAAATTAGAATTGTTTTCTAGAAACTTTTTATAGTTTCCATCTGGTACAAAGCAAATGTCTTCGCTATCTGGTTTATTTGCTACTTTAAGATTGTGCTTTCTTGCAATTTCTCTAATTTGGTCTTTGTTTTCAAATTCTGCTAATGGTAATAATACATGTTCTACTAAGTCTTGTGGCATATTCCATAATACGTAGCTTTGGTCTTTTTTTCCTGCTTTTGATTTTGTTAATACCCATTTTTTATATTTTTCAGAATATTCTGTTTTAGCATAATGTCCTGTTGCAATATAGTTGCATCCCATTTCTTTTGCTTTTTCATACATTACTCCAAATTTTATATATTTGTTACATTCTATACATGGGTTTGGGGTTTTACATTCTGAGTAGCAGTCTATAAAGTCTTGAATTACATATTTTCTAAATTCGTCTTGATAATTGAATATAAAGTGTGGTATTCCTAAACTATTACATACATTTTTTGCATCCATATATGTGTTTGTATTGCAACAACTACTTCCTGTAAATAGTTCCAATGTTGTGCCTATTACTTCGTAGCCTTGTTCTTTTAATAGGAGTGCTGCAACACTACTATCTACACCGCCACTCATACCTAATAAGACTTTTTTATTATTCTCCATTAGTTTCTTCCTTTCATTAATTCTTACATTGTTTGTCTAATATATCCTCAATTGTATGCCATGCTAGAAGTGCACACTTTACTCTTGCTGGCATATTTGATACATTTTTAAATGCTATTGCATCTTCTAATTTTTTTAGTTCTTCTTCATCTGTTGTTTCTCTCTTTATCATTTCTATAAATGTTTTTATTATCTCTCTTGCTTCAGTTATTGTTTTTCCCTTTAAAACGTCTATCATTACAGATGTTGATGCTTGTGATATTGCACATCCATGTCCAGAAAATGCCATATCTTCAATTATATCTCCATTTAGCTTCAACTCTAAAGTAATCTCATCACCACAATTAGGATTATGTCCAACACAAGAAAAATCGGCATTATCCAAATTCTTCTTATTATACGAATTCATACTATGTTCCATTATTATCTCATTATACACTTCAGTTAAGTCTTCCATTTTTCATCCCTTCTACAAATTTTATATTCTATATCGACTTTATAAAATCTATGCTTTAATGTATTTTTTGAACATGTTGTACGCTTTATCTAATGCTGATACAAGGCTGTCTACGTCTTCTTTAGTATTATAGATATAAAAGCTGGCTCTACATGTTGAGTCTATTCCTAAAAATCTCATTAGGGGTTGAGCACAGTGATTTCCAGAACGTACACACACTCCTTCTGTATCTAGTATGCTTGCTACGTCGTGTGGGTGTACTCCTTTTATATTAAATGATATTACTCCACCTGCATAATTCTTTTCGTTTGGTGTTAGGTATAAGTCTATATAGTCTAACTTTGATAGTTTTTCTCTTGCATAACTTATTAATTCTTTTTCGTGTTTTTGAATGTTGTCGTATCCAAGTTTTTCTATATAGTCTATTGCTGCTCCAAGTCCTATTACGCCTTCTACGTTTTGGGTTCCTGCTTCAAATTTATTTGGAAGTGGTGCGAAGGTTGTTTCTTGTTCATGTACATATTCTATCCTATCTCCGCCCATTAGGAATGGATTCATTTTATTTAAAATTTCTTGAGCTTTTCGTGCCTGTGGGTTTGTTTTTTCAAAAGGAATATTTGCAATATCTTGAATGATATCTTTTGCTTGTAGACTACCCGGAAATGCAACAACAACCTCTTTCTCATTTTGAAATACATCCATATCAAGTGCAGTTTTTTCATCGTGGATTCTGCCGATTTCTTCATATCCTTCGGGCAAATCCTGCCTTTGTTCATGGCAGTAATCAATAATTTCTTTTAATTGCTTGTGTTTTTCAATATCTTTTTCAAACGGATTTTCTGTATTTTCATCTTTTTGAGATTTTTCAATTTCTTTATCAAGATATTTTAAAAGATTATTATAGTAATTTTCATATTCTTCATATCTTGCTTCCATTTCTGAAATTGTACTGTCAGAAACTGTTTCAAGATTGTT
>CAYMDN010000027.1:0-18388 GCA_964389545.1 uncultured Clostridium sp.
TGCTTACAGATATCCAAGGATTAGAAGATTTCTTTGGAGATATGGACTTTAAAGTAGGTGGAACAAAGAACGGTATAACAGCTATTCAAGTTGATATAAAAGTTGATGGATTATCATATCAAATAATTGAAGAAGCATTTGCAAGAACAAAAAAAGCAAGACAATATATATTAGATGAAATAATGTTAAAACAAATCGAAAAACCTAGAGAAGAAGTTTCTCAGTACGCACCAAAAATCTTGACAATGAAAATTAAAACAGATAAAATAAAAGACGTAATAGGAGCTGGAGGAAAGGTTATAAACAAAATAATTGAAGAAACAGGCGTAAAAATAGACATCTCTGAAGATGGTAAAGTAGTAGTTTACTCAGTAGATAAAGCTCAAGCACAAAAAGCAATTGAAAAAATTGAAAACATTGTAAGAGAAATAGAAGTAGGTGAATACTACGATGGTGTAGTTGTAAGCCTAAAACCTTTTGGAGCTTTTGTTGATATTGGTGGAGGAAAAGAAGGATTACTTCATATATCTAAAATATCAAAAGAAAGAGTAGAAAAGATTGAAGACGTTTTAGCAGTTGGTGATAAAGTTATAGTTAAAGTATTAGCAATAGATAATGATGGTAAAATTAGTCTTAAAAAAGTAGGAGAACAAGAGAAGGAATAATCTCGTGTAGGAAGACCTATACAAGAGAAAAAGAAAGGGGAGCTGTTATGAACATAACAATTTTAGGAAAAGATTTAAAGGCAACAGATGCAATAAAAGACTATGTTGCAAAAAAAGGTGAAAGACTTGAAAAATACTTTGGAGAGGATTATGATATAGCACTTACAATCAGAACAGAAAGAAATGAACAAATAGCAGAAATGTCTGTTAAAACAAAAAGTGGATCACTAAGAGCTGTAACGGCACACAATGACTTATATGCGTCAATCGACAAAGATATAGACATTCTTGAAGGTCAAGTAAGAAAAATGAAAACTAAAAAGGAAAGAAGCAATAAGGAAGATTCTATAAAGAATTTACCAGTAAACCTAGAAATAACAGAACCTGAAAATGAAATAATCAAAACATTGTACTATGATTTAAAACCAGTTACACCAGAAGATGCAATGTTAAAATTACAAGAAAAACCAGCAGACCAATTTATTACTTTCATTAATTCAGAAACAAATAAAGTAAATGTACTTTATAGACTTAAAGACAGTAAAAACTATGGTCTTGTTGAACCTGATGTATAGAGTTTGAAAGATAATTGCATTTGGCGTTGTTAAAATTGAGATTGAAAAGATTCGATGTATCTATATATGTTTCCAGTTTTCAACTCAATTTTGCCTAGCCAAATATCAATTCTTTTTCAAACTTTTTTAGCGTTAATATATTGGAGGTAATTAAATGAATTGGAACGATAGTGTCGTACAAAACTTAGAGTGGAATGCTGAGATAAGTAACTATGATGAGAAACAAAAAGTTGCAGAGAAAATTGCAAATTTGGTAAATGATGGAGACGTTATTGGTGTAGGTTCTGGGTCAACATCTTTTTTAGCAATTCAAGCGATAGCAAAAAAAATGAGGGAAGAACATTTAAAAATAAAGGCTATACCAACATCAAAAGAGATTGCAATGGTATGTAACTATTTAAAAATACCAGTAATATCTTTAATGGAAGCAAAACCAGATTGGTGCTTTGATGGAGCAGATGAGGTAACTGATGATAAATGGCTTGTAAAGGGTAGAGGAGCAGCAATGTTTAAAGAAAAGCTAGTCATATCAAATGCAAAAAAAGCTTATATATTAGTAGACAGTAGTAAATTTGTAAGCAAACCATGTGAAAAGTTTCCAATTCCAATAGAAGTATTTCCAGATGCATTATATTCAGTAAAAGAAAAATTGTTAGAATTAGGAGCAACAGAAGCAAACCTACGATTAGCAAAAAAGAAAGATGGACCAGTAATAACAGAAAACGGTAATCTAATAATAGATGCAAAATTTGAAAATGTAGATGAAACATTTGAAACAAAACTAAAAAGCATAGTAGGAGTAATAGAAACAGGACTATTTATAGGATATAATGTTGAAATAGTAAATTAATATATAAGAAAACATAGGTAATTGTACCTATGTTTTTTATGTGCTAAGTAAATTTTTAAAATCCGCTGGTATTGGAGCGGAAAATTCTATTTTGTTTCTACTGATAGGATGTATAAAATTAATTTTATATGCGTGCAAAGCTTGTCTTGATATTAAGGAAGATGATGAACCGTATAAAGTATCACCTAGCAGAGGATGCCCTATATGAGCCATATGTACACGAATTTGATGTGTTCTTCCAGTTTCTAATATGCATTTTACAATTGAATATGTATCAATAGTTTGCATTACTTTATAATGAGTAATTGCAGTATCACCATTAGGATTAATACATCTTTCAATAATACTATCAGCTTTTCTAGAAATTGGGGCATTAATAGTTCCAGATGAACTTTCAAAAATACCATTACAAATAGCAAGGTATTCTTTTAAAAATAGTTTAATTTTCATTTGTTTAACTAAACACTCTTGAACATACTCATTCTTAGCAAATACAACTAAACCAGAAGTATCTTTGTCAAGACGATTAACAGGTCTAATTATTTTTTTAAGTCCAATTTTATCAAAATGATATTTAATACCATTAGATAAACTATCCTCAAAGTGATCCATTGAAGGATGAACAGGCATACCAGAAGGTTTATTTACAACAAGCAAACAATTATCTTCATAAATAATATCTAGAGGTATATTAATAGGGATGATGTTAGAATTATCCTCAACAAAATCAATCAGAACAGTAATAATATCATTTACATACAAAGGAGCATTCACAGAAACAGACGCACTATTAATAAATAGCTTTTGATTATGTTTTAGTTTAATTAAAAGCCTATCAGAAATCTCGAAATAATTTTTTAGTAAATCCTTTAAATTAATATAACTATCGGATTCTTTAATTGTATATTTTAGTATCATTTTTCACCTTAAATATATTTCATCTAATAAATATTAATAAAGGTGGACACGATGTCCACCTAATATATAGAATTTTAAAACTCACAATTTTTTGGTGTTCTTGGGAATGAAAGTACATCGCGAATATTTTGCATACCAGTTAAGTACATCATCATTCTTTCAAAGCCTAAACCAAATCCAGCATGTCTTACGCTACCATATTTTCTTAAATCTAGGTACCACCAATAATCTTTTTCATTCATGCCATTTTCTTTAATTTTATTTTGCAATATTTCTAAACTATCTTCTCTTTGACTACCACCAATAATTTCTCCAATACCAGGAGCTAAAAGGTCAGCAGCGGCTACAGTTTTTCCATCAGGATTAAGTTTCATATAAAATGCTTTAATTTCAGCAGGATAATCTGTAACAAAAACAGGTTTTTTAAACAATTGCTCACATAAATATCTTTCATGTTCAGTTTGAAGGTCAGAACCCCAATGAACTTTAAATTCAAAATTATCATTATTTTTTTCTAACTCTTTTATAGAATCAGTATATGTTATTCTAGCAAAATCAGAATTTACAACATTATGCAGTTTATCAATTAACCCTTTATCTATAAAATTATTAAAAAATTCCATTTCTTCAGGGCAGTGTTCTAAAACATAATTGATAATGTATTTAATCATATCTTCAGCTAAATCCATATCATCATTTAAATCTGCAAAACAAATTTCTGGTTCAATCATCCAAAATTCTGAAGCATGTTTTACAGTATTTGAATTTTCAGATCTAAATGTAGGACCAAAAGTATAAACATTTTTAAATGCAAAGGCATATGTTTCAACATTTAGTTGACCACTAACTGTAAGATGAGCAGGTTTGCCAAAGAAATCTTTAGAGTAATCTACTTTACCATCTTCTAAACGTGGCAAATCATTTACATCTAAAGTTGAAACATTAAACATTTCACCAGCACCTTCACAGTCACTAGATGTGATGATAGGTGTATGAACATATACGAAATCTCTCTCTTGGAAGAACTTATGAATAGCATATGATAAAACTGAACGAACTCTGAATACAGCATTAAATGTATTTGTTCTTGGACGTAAATGTGCAATAGTTCTCAAATATTCAAAAGAATGTCTTTTCTTTTGAAGAGGATAATCCAAATCAGCTAAGAATTCTATTTCAACGCTTTTAGCTTTAATTTCAAAAGGTTGCTTAGCATCTGGTGTTATAACAACTGTACCAGTAACTTTAATAGAAGAGCTAAGTGGTAACTTACAAACTTCATCAAAGTTAGATAGTGAATTCTCAAAAACTACTTGTACATTTTTAAAGAAACTTCCATCATTAATTTCCAAAAAACCAAAAGTTTTAGAATCTCTAACAGTTCTAACCCAGCCTTCCAAAACAATTTCTTTATCAGCGTAATCTGCTGTATTTTTATATAAACTTTTAATATCCATAAAAAACCTCCTAAATAACTTTAATTAATATACCATATTATGTACAAAAATACAATAATTACAATGTAAACAGAATCAACAAATTTGTAAAAATTAAAAAAATTGAAACTTTTTGAAACTTTATATGGTATTATTAGTAAAGGTGGATAAAATGGTGTATTTAAATAAAGAAAAATATTTAAAAAAAATGATTGAAAAATATTCAAATATGATATATAGACTCGCAATGGCACGAACAGGAAATAGAGACATGAGCGATGATATATATCAAGAGGTGTTTTTAAGGCTAGCTAAAAAACTACCTCAATTTGAAAATGAAGAACATGAAAAGGCTTGGCTTATCAGAGTTACAATTAATTGCAGTAAGAATATGATGAATTCTGGATTTTTGAGACATAGAGCAGAGCTAGATGAAAATCTTACATTTGAAACACCAGAGAGGCATGAAATATATTATGCAGTCCAAAAATTATCTTTAAAATACAAAACAGTAATACACCTTTATTATTATGAAAATTATAGTATAAAAGAAATTAGTAAAATATTACGAGTTAATGAAAATACAGTAAAAACAAGATTAGCACGAGCTAGAAAAGAATTAGAAAAAAGTGTAGGAGGGGATTCAAATGAATAAAAAGGACTATATAGAAGCAATGAATGAAATAAAACCAGAAGAAAATTTAAAGCACGAAACCTATAGTAAAATAACAAATTCACAAAAAAGAAGATATATAAGATTTTATCCAGTAGCAACATTAGCATTAATGGTAGCGATAGTAATTGGAGTAGGATTGCCTATGAATAAAGAAGATATAATACCAGAAGAACAATTATTACAGCAACAAACAGAAAATACGGTGATATTGCCTAAAATAGGAAGTTTTGAGAACCTTTATGCAATGCTAGGGGACGAGAGATATGAGAATTATAGGAATATGAATTTAGTAGAGATGGAGCTTAATGGATTAGTAACCGATGAAATAAATGCTTCACCATCTGACTCTATTAAAGCAGAAATTAGTGTGAGTAAAACAGATTATTCAAAAACTAATAATCAAGTTGAAGACGTAGATGAAGCTGATATAGTAAAAACAGATGGAAGATATATATACTATAAAGCAGATGAAAAAATAGTAATTGTATCAATAGAAGATTTAAAAGTAATTTCAATAATAAAAGAAGATAATGATAACGATATTTACTTAAGAGAATTATATGTAGAGGGAGACAAATTAATAGTAATAGGAACAAAAACTATATACTATAAAAACGACCCATTAAAACAGAAATTTGATTATGATAAAAACATCCAATTAAAAGAAAATCTTGATATTGATATAAGTTATAGCTATTATTCTTCAAAGACATTTACAGTAGCCAAGGTATATAATACAGTAAATAAAGCAAACCCAAAATTAGAAAGAACAGTAGAAGTAGAAGGAGGCTATTTATCATCAAGAAGAATAGATGACAATATATATTTAATGACAAATAAATATTTCTCATATTATTCAATAAATCAAGAAATAGATGATTTAAAAGGAAAAGAAGACGAATTTTCAGTACAATACAAAGACACGGTGGCAGGAGAAAAAACACAATGTATGAGATATGAAGACATGTACTATATACCAGATTCTGTAGATACAAACTACTTTAATATTGCATCATTCAATATAAACAATAATGAAAAAGCTAAAATAGATTCATATTTAGGTGCAGGAGGAACAGTATATGCTTCAAAAGATAACATTTATGCAGCAAGCCTAAAATATGATTATAAGGGAAAAATTTATTCAAAATTTGATATAACAACTACAATATACAAATTTGAATTAGCAGATGGTAAATGTGTATTTTCTAAAAAAGGAGAAGTTCCAGGAGCAGTACTAAATCAATTTTCAATGGATGAAAAAGACGGATATTTCAGAATTGCAACAACAGATAGCAAGACCTGGAACAACAATTCAGACAGAAACAACTTATATGTATTGGATAACAACTTAGAAATAGTTGGCAAAGTTGAAAATTTAGCAAAAGGAGAAAAAATATATTCTGTAAGATTTATGGGAGAGAGAGCATACATGGTAACATTTGTAGAAACAGATCCATTATTTGTAATAGACCTATCGGATCCCAAAAATCCAGAAGTATTAGGAGAACTTAAAATACCAGGATACAGCAAATATTTACATCCATATGATGAGAACCACATAATAGGGTTTGGAGAAAAAACTAAAATAGTAAATTATGGATATGGAGACCAAGTTATAACAGATGGAATGAAAATGGCATTATTTGATGTAACAGATCCAGAAAATCCACAAGAATTATATAATGTAGATTTAGGAGAAAAGGGAACAAGTTCAGAACTACTATATAATCATAAATCATTGTTATTTTCTAAAGAGAAAAATATAATAGCCTTTCCAATTAGTCAGACTAAAGAAAATTATGAACTTGAATTCCAAGGCGCAGTCGTATATGGACTAGATTTAGAAAAGGGATTTGATTTAAAAGGAAAAATATCACATATGGGAGATAGCTACGATAGATATTTATCTACAAATAGAGTAAACAGAATCATATATGTAGATAACGTTTTATATACCCTATCAGATGGAGTTATAAAGGCAACAGATATGAACACAATGAAAGAGCTAAATTCACTTGAATTATAAGCAAAAAAGGCAAAAATTTCTTGAAAGTTTTTGCCTTTTTTTATTGACTTATATTTTTTGATATTATATACTATGGTTACCGAATATTAGACATAAGAATTAATAAAGACACACAGATTTTTATATGCACAGGAGATGAAATAATGATAAAAATAAAAAAATATATATCAATTCTGTTAATAGCAATCATCTTAGCTATTTTAATTCTAAACAGTTTTGGAACAACTCAAACGTATGCAGTAAGAAGTATTGCAAACGATTTATCTAATTTAGTAAATTATCCAACAATATATACACTTGTAAGAGAATTACAAACAGCACATCCAACATGGAATTTTACAGTATTATATACAGGACTTGATTGGAAAACTGTAATAGAAAATGAAACAACAGTACAGCATTCTAAATCATTAGTTCAAACATCTGTAATAAAAGGAAATAAGGCAGAATGGAAATGTCCAATATGTGGAGATCATCCTTATGATAATGGATCGTGGCGTTGTGCATCAACAAAAACAGTTTCATATTATATGGATGTTAGAAATTGGCTAAATGAAGATTACATATTCAGCATGGAATCACATAAATATGACCCAAACATTCAAACTGTACAAGGTGTACAAAAAATTTTAGCAGGAACATTTATGGATGTTAGCCAAATACCATATATAGATACTGCAGGAAATGCTCAAGTTATATACAAATCATACTCACAAATTATTATAGAAGCAGCACAGAAATATGGAATAAATCCATATGCATTGGCAAGTAGATTAAAACAAGAACAAGGTTCTGGTGAAAGCTCCTTAATTAGTGGGACCTATTTGTATACAGACACTGCAACTGGAGTACAAACACAATATGTAGGTTATTACAATTATTTTAATATAAATGCTAGTGGAGACGGAACAGCAACAATTATAAAAAATGGACTAGAACATGCAAAAACTAAAGGATGGACAACTCCAGAATTAGCCATCCATGGTGGGGCAGAATTTTTAGTAAATGGATACTTAACAAATTATCAAGATACATTATATTTGCAAAAATATACAGTAGACCCAAATTCAGATAAATTGTATGCTCACCAGTATATGCAAAATGTATCAGCACCATTTTCAGAAGGATTATCAATTCGTAAAGGATATGTATCAAATGGAACATTAGAAAATGAGTATAATTTTATAATACCAGTATATGAGAATATGCCTGCAATGGCAGCACAACGACCAGGAAATCCTACAACATTAGTTTCAGAATATGTAAAAATAACAACATCGTCATCACCATTAACGGTAAGAAGTGCGCCAGAATCTTCAGCAAGCTCAGTAGGAACAATTCCTAAAAACGCAACAGCATTAAGAATAGAAAAAGCGAGTACAAATATTGGTGGATACTATTGGGATAAAGTAATTTACATAAATGGAAATAAAATTCTTGTAGGTTACGCATCATCAGAATATTTAACACCAACAGAAGAAACAGAAAATGTTAATACTCCAATGATAACAACAGAAATGTGTAATATAAGAAATTATGCAGGAACAACAGATAGTGATGTTATAAAGGTATTACCTAAAGATACGCAATTAACAATAATAAATTCAACACCAACAGTGCTAGATGGACATACTTGGTATAGAGTAAAACTGGCAGATGGAACAAAAGGATATGTATCAAAGTCATACATGAAAGATGGCGTAGTACAAAGATTTAAGATTGAACCTGAGAAAAAAATTGTAAAAGTAATACCAGGAGTAGCAGCAACAGAAATACCAGGACTAATATTAAATGGAGCAACATTTGGAACAGGAGCAAGTGTAACAATAGATGGGGTAAATTATACATTGGTTATGATTGGAGACATAGATGGTAATGGAGAAATAACTCCATTGGATTATGTAAAAACTAAAAATCATATAATGAAGGTAACGGTATTACAAGGAGCATATGCAGAAGCATCAGATGTAACAAGAGATGGAGATATAACACCATTAGACTATGTTAAAATTAAAAATCATATAATGAATATAAGTAAAATTAATTTATAGACTGGAGAAAAGATAATTATGAAAAAAATTTTTTTAAAAAGCATAATAATGTTAGCAATTAGTAGTATTTTTCTTATAATGTTGACATCAGATTCTGAAGCAGCATTAACTATTTCAGCACAATCAACGGTAGAACCAGGAAAAACTTTCAATGTTACAGTTTCAGTTGGAAGTGACGAAGCTGGGAAAATAGACTTATCAATATCAGGTGGAACATTGAGCCAATCATCTATTGATTTGATGACACAATCAACAGTAATAGTTAGCTGTACCGCTGGAAGCTCAGGTACAATAACTATAAGTGGTTCAGGACTAGTTGCTAATTATACACCACCAGAAACGGAAACAATGCAAAGTGCATCAAAAACCATTACTATAAAACAACCAGAACCAACAAATCCAACACAACCAAGTGGTGGAAATACAACTAAACCAAGCAATAACACAACCACAACACCTACAAAATCAAGTAATTCAAGATTAAGTGCATTAACAATAGAAGGATCGGTATTAACACCAGAATTTAGCGCTGGTACAAAAGAATATACAATTAATGTTCCTAATGAAATAACAAAACTTGCAATAACAGCAAACCCAGAACATTCAAAAGCAACAGTAAAAATAGAAGGAAATGAAGAATTACAATTAGGTGAAAATGAAATTAATATTATAGTAACTGCAGAAGATGGCTCAAGAACAACATATGAAATTACAGCAATTAGAGCAGATGTAGAACTAGGATTACAATCATTATTAATAGCATACGAAGAAAATGGTACAAGGAAAGAATATAGTTTAGAACCAGTATTCATGTCTAATATATATGAGTATAAATTAAAAACAAATATACCATATAATATAGAAAAATTAATTGTTGAAGGTATTGCAACAAAAGAAAATACAACAGTAACAATTACAGGAAATGAAGCACTAAAAGAAGGTTCAAATGAAATTAAAATTGTTGTTTTAGTTAAAGATGAAGAAACAGAAGTAGAAGAACAAAAAACATACATAATAAAAGTAACAAAAGATGCTGCACCAGTAGCGGCAAATTCAACAACAAAAGATAAAAATTGGATTGAAGATGCAAAAAAATGGTTAAGAGTAAACATATATAACATTGTAACAGTTGCAATGGTTATAGTTACAGTAACACAAGTTGGATTAACAATATACTTTGTATATGACTATAAACAACAAAGAAGAACTCAAGAAGAACTGGAAGAACTTCAAGAAGAATTGGCTGGAATTAATAGATCTAAGTTAAAAGCAAAGGCAAATAGAGCTTTAGAACCAGAAAATAATCCAGATACAGATGACGATGATGAACAAGATAAAGAAATTGAAGAAGAAAAAAATGATGATGATGATGTAGATGACGCCAGAAAAATTCTTAGAGCAAAATTAGATGAAATGACTGAAATCGATGATGATAAGCCAAAGAGAAGATCTAAACCTTCAAGAGGAAAAAGATTTAAATAAATAATATAAGCGAAGTTTACAAGGACTTCGCTTGATTTTTTACAATGTGGAGGAAATAAATGGAACTAATACAAGTAGGAGAAAAAACATACTATATAAAAAATCCAACCAATGTTGGTATATATAAAGTTGATGATGAAAATGTATATTTAATAGATACAGGAAATGATAAAGATGCAGGTAAAAAGATACTAAAAATAATTACTGAGCAAGGCTGGAATGTAAAGGGAATTATAACAACACATTCAAATGCAGACCATATAGGTGGAAATAAAGTAATACAAGATAGAACAGGATGTGAAATATTAGCACATGAAGCGGAAAGAGGAATTACACAATATCCTGTAATTGAACCATCTTTTTTATATGGGGGATATCCATTTAAAGAATTAAGAAATAAATTTCTATGTGCGCAACCTTCAAATACAAAAGAAATTTCTGACAATTTACCACAAGGACTAGAAGTAATAACGCTAAAAGGTCACTTCTTTGATATGATAGGAATAAAAACAAGTGATAACATATATTTCTTGGCAGATTCACTTTTTAGTGAAGAAACAATCACTAAATACCATCTGTTTTTCATATATGATGTTAAAGGATACCTGGAAACATTGGAAGATTTAAAAACGCTAGACGGAAAATTATATATACCATCACATTGTGAAGCAACAGAAAATATTAACTCATTAATAGAAATAAATAAAAACAAGATTAACGAAATAACAAACAAAATATTAGAATATTGTGAAAAGGATATAACCTTTGAAGAACTAGAAAAAGACATATTTGACTATTATAACCTACAAATGAATCCAAACCAATATGTACTAATAGGAAGCACAATTAAATCATACCTATCATACTTATACGAACAAGAAAAAATAACATATATATTTGAAGAAAATATGATGAAATGGAAGAAAAGGAGTTAACCATATGAAAAACAAAATTTTAATTGCTGGAATGTGGATTTTAGCAATAATTATAATTATAATATCTTTTATGTTAGCAACAAAATGGTATATGATTAATGAAATTATGAAAAATGTCGAAAAAAACTTAGATGTTACAAGCTATATGGTTGGATGTTCAAACTTTTTTGAAATTGATACATATATAACAGATGGGAATCAACAATATCAACAAGTATATTCGAAGCTAACGAATGAACCAAGATATGAAGCCTTTTCCATAAAAGACGAACATCTGTCATATATATATAATCTTCAAGAAAAAAAGTATGAAAAAAAACTAGGAGGTGTATCAGATCATGAAAATCAATTAACTTATGATTTGTATGAAAAAATGATTCTTAAAGATAAAATTAAAGCGCTATTTACGTGGAAAGTTAGAAGTGAAAAAATTGATGGAAGAAAATGTTACTATATTAGAAAAAATATTGATGATGTAGGATATGGAGAGGAATATGAATTCTGGATAGACAAAGAGAATTACTATAAAGTAAAGACAACAGTTAAAGAAAATTTTGCTGCAGGAAATCCAAGCTATACAAGATACTACTCAGTATATTCAGATGAAACAATAAAGAATTATTTAGAAGAATTGAGAATGCTAATTACTAAAAATATAGAAACGGAGTAAAAATAGATGGAAGAACAACTACAAAGATTATATAACGAATGTATTGAAGAACTTAAATCAATTAATATCAATGCTATGGATAAAGAAAAAATAGGAGAAATATATATAAGCCTTGCTAAAAGAAATGCTAAGAGATACGGTTGTTGTAAGCAGGAAGAGCCAGTCAAAGAATATTATAAAATTCAAAAGAATGGTAGAACGATAAGAAGAGTATATGAGAGATTTAAAAAGCATCATATAGAAGTTAGCAAATGGGTTATGGATTTAGATGAATCTATTATAAAAAATACAATTATGCATGAAATTATCCACTGTTTTCCAAATTGTAATAATCACGGAGAAACATTTAAGATGTATGCTTCGAACATAAATGAAAAATTAGGATATAATGTTACAAGAGTTGGGAATAAAAAAGAAGATTTTGAGAAAAGTAATTTAGAATATACAGAAAAAGTTCCAGAACCTAAATATAAAATACAATGCCAAAAATGTGGACAAATTATATATAGAAGCAGGTTGAAAAAAGATTTAGAAAAAAGATACAGATGTGGCAAATGTAATGGGAAATTAAAAGTATTATAAAAAAGCAAGTGCGGCCAGACACTTGCTTTTTGAGTTCAAATATAAATCTCACTAAAACCGATAAATTTTTGAATTGCCATTGTAGGTGCTGTTACAGATATTATAGCTCTCCGAAAGGGACGGTCCAAAAAGTTGACATCACGGTAATCGGTTAAATTATGCACTTGATAAATATCACCCAGACGAGCTGACTTTTCTGGCGTAAGCAGTTTAGACAAAAGTTGCTCTTGTGTAAACTTTATCATGTTTTGCGGTTCAAATCGCTGATACCAGATGCACTTTTTCATTATTTGCTTACAACGTGAATCAAAAACATAAATCTCTCCATCATAGGCAAATTCAACCCATCCATGGCCATAACCACCGTCTGCCCAAAAAGAATCGTTATCTAAGCGAATATCTCCACGAACCATAAGATCGTTACTTTTAAGTCCCATAACGGCGTAAGCGCTGTAGAAATAGCAGTTGGTTTTATAACGATGAGATAAATATTGCTCAAAAGTTTCAAGACCATAATATCGGTCAACAAAAATGTTTTGCATTTTACTAAAAAAGTACTGATTAGCTAATTGCTGTGAAGCGCATAAATGCAAGTACACTCACTCCTTCTTTCAATCAAAATACAAAGATTAGAAATTGACTGGCCTCAACTTCTACTAAGAGTTAAATACTAATAAAATTATACCATGAATTTACATAACTTTCAATGAAGAGCTAGCATGACAAAAAAATAAAAGTACAGATTATGATAAAAGAATCTGTACTTTAAACAGTTGGAGCTGATAGGGAGAATTGAACTCCCGACCTACTGATTACGAATCAGTTGCTCTACCATCTGAGCTATATCAGCAGTAACGTAAACTATTATAAACAATATTTATTAAAATATCAAGTAAAAATACAAAATCTAAAGCATAAGTATAATACTAACAAATTTGTAAATAATAGTAATAAAAGAGGTAGATAATATGAGTGAGAATGATATAGAACTTATAAAATGTGTTCTAATTACTAAAAAGGAACTAGAACTTGCAGTTAAAAATTTTGAACATGCATCAGGAGAATTAATAGATTATTATGCATATAAAATGAAGGCAGATAAGGCAAAAATAGACTATTTAATTAAACAATTAAAGAGCAAGGAAATTTCTTTAAATAATATTGAAAAATTTAGGTCGAAAATCGTCTAAAAATTTGCTTATTTAAAAAGTATGTTATAGAATAGTTACAGAAGTAATATCTGTCCAAAACAAATCATAGTTATAAATGAGGAGGAAAAGTTTTGGACATATACAATTCTTTGATTATTGGAGTATCTATATTAGCATTAATTATAATAACAAAAGTATTAGGAATTCCATTTAATAAAATTCTAAAGCTCGTTATAAATTCAATTCTTGGGCGGTGTGCTTATTTATGTAATAAATAAAGCATCTTTTTTGCCAAGCGTTCACATTGGATTAAATGTCTATACATCACTTTTCGTAGGAATTTTTGGGATACCAGGGGTAGCACTATTAATCATTCTAAAAATTTTTTAGAAATGTGTAAAAAAATGTTTACTTTTAAAATGTTTTAATATACAATACTATAATAGTGTGAGCATATTGAAAAAACGAAGGAAAAATATATGGGGGTTAGTTAAATGAAAATTTTAATGTTAACATGGGAATATCCACCAAGAATAGTGGGAGGAATTGCCAGAGTTGTGCACGATTTATCACATCGATTGATTAAGGATGGACATGAGGTTACAGTTGTTACATATAGAGATACAGATTTAGAATATTATGAGAATGACAAAGGAGTAGAAGTTTATAGAGTAGATAACTTTATGATAAATCCAAACAATTTTATAGACTGGGTATTCCAATTAAACTTCAACATGATAGCCAAAGTTAATGAATTAATAGAAAAAAATGGCAAATTTGATGTTATACATGCACATGATTGGTTGGTTGCAACGAGTGCAAAAACAATAAAAAATTCTTATGGTATACCGCTAGTAAGTACAATACATGCAACAGAAGCAGGTAGAAACAGTGGAATACATGATGAAAACCAAAGATATGTAAATGATACAGAATGGTTATTAACTTATGAATCATCAGAAGTAATAGTAAACAGTAAATTCATGAAAAACGATTTACAAAGACTATTTGGATTACCATACGAAAAAATAAATGTTATTCCAAATGGAATTAATTTAACCTCATATAATGGAATGGTTAGAGATTATGAATTTAGAAGACAATATGCTGCGGATAATGAGAAGATAATATTATTTATGGGTAGATTAGTATACGAAAAAGGTGTTCAACACTTAATTTCAGCTATGCCTAAAATATTAGAAAGATATAATGATGCTAAATTAGTTATAGCTGGTAAAGGTGGAATGATGGATGAATTAAGACGTCAAACAGACGCGATGGGTCTATCAAACAAAGTATACTTTACAGGATATTTAAATGCAAAACAGGTATCAAAAATGTATAAATGTGCGGACGTTTCTGTATTTCCAAGTACTTATGAACCATTTGGAATAGTTGCATTAGAAGCAATGCTTGCAGGTGTTCCAACTGTTGTTTCAGATGTAGGAGGATTAGCAGAAATAGTTGATCATGGAGTAGATGGAATGAAGAGTTATGCAGGAAATCCAAATTCATTAGCAGATGTAATTTCAGAACTTCTATTAAACCCAGAGTTATGTGATAGAATAACAAGACAAGCAAAAGTAAAAGTAAAAGACCAATTTAATTGGGGTAAAATTGCACAAGATACATATTTTACATACGAAAAAGCAATATGTCAAACTGTTGCGGAACGTCAAGCAAAACAATTAATACAAGAGAAGATGAAAAAATCAAAGAAAAAAGAAGGAACAGATATAACAAACTTAGTAGCATTCAAAAAACGTCAAGCATATGCTTAAGGAGGCAAAAATATGTATGTTTATGATCAAGCAAATAACTTAGCAAAAGCAATACAGGAGAGCAAAGAGTACCAGGATTACAAAAAGATAAAAGAAGAAGTTAGTTCAAATGCAGAAATGAAAAAGAAAATTGATGAATTTGAAAAAATAAGATATGAAGTTCAAGCAATGTCTTTTCAAGGCAAAGAAGATGCAGAAAAAATGAACAAACTTCAAGAAATGTACAAAATATTAAATGAAGATGCAAAAATAAAAGAATATTTTGATATTGAAGTAAGATTTAATATAGTATTAGCTGATATAAACAAAATCATTAGTGAATCAGTAAAAGACCTATTATAGGAGGAATAAAATGAAGAAAAAGTTAGCAAGAATATTAGGAATAATTTTAATTGCTCTTATTATGACATTTACATTAACTGGTTGTGGAGAAGAAAAGAAAGAAGAAAACACAGATACAGCTAAAAGCGAGAACAAAAAACCAGACAATACTGAGCCAGAGAAGGAAAAAGAAGAAGAATTTAAATTAGGATTATATGAGTGGAGCAATCCAGATGAAGAGCAAAAAGAATATATTCTTGAAGGAATGTCAGATGGTACATTTTATTTTGAACCAGAAGGAAAAATGATAGCAAGCATAGGAAATGCAATCTGGTTAGATGGAAAGTGGGAATATAAAAATGGAACTGTTAAATGCTATGATATGTCCATGAAAACATCAGACTATGAAGCTGATGATCCAGTAGAGCTTGAAATAACTCTTACATATAAAGAAGGAGAATTAAAAGTAACTAATACGACAGCCCCATTTACAGCTCATCTAATAGACTTTACAACAGGAGAATTAACAGATGAAACTAAAGAATGGAATCCAATTGAATTTGCAAAAGGAAATACATATGCATTAGTTGAAGAAGAATAATAAAATTAAACCGGAGAAATGTTTCTCCGGTTTTTGTTTTAGACTTCCATTTGACTACTTAAGAAACCTGCAGCAGATTGAACTACTTTGAGCTCAGTTTCTCCCATCTTAGTATTTTGTTCTTTAGAAAGAAGTATAACACTTCCTATAACATCTCCATCAGATATAATAGGATAAATGACTTGCGAATTAAAGCGTCTTTCATTATTATCATTTTGAGTTATAGGTAAAGCAATTTCATTATTTTCTTTACTTGTATATATTTCTTTGTTTTCCATGACCTTTTCAAGTTCATTACTTAGTGATTTTTCTAAGTAATCTTTTTTAGACCCACCAGAAATAGCAATAACTGAATCCTTATCAGTTATGCAAGCAATATGACCAGTTGTTTTTGAAAGAGTTTCAGCATAACCAGTTGCAAATTCTGATAGTTCTCCTATAGGAGAATATTTTTTTAAAATAACTTCTCCTTCTTTATCTGTAAATATTTCTAGAGGATCGCCTTCTTTAATACGAAGTGTACGTCTAATTTCCTTAGGAATAACGATTCTACCTAGATCATCTATTCTTCTAACTACTCCAGTTGCTTTCAAAGTAAAATTACCTCCTTTAATAATTTAAATTCAAAAATAGTATTTGAAAAGTTTGATATTTTATACATAATTATGACAAAATTTTTGAAAAATATTGAAAAGACTAGAAAAAATGTGTATAATAAAAAAGCTAAAAAGTATTTAAATATAACATTTGGAGGATTGTAAAATGGAGAGTATGAATATTAAAGACAAATTTTTAAATTTTTTCGAAAGCAAAGGACATAAAATAATACCAAGTGCGCCAATAATTCCAGAAAATGACCCAACATGCTTATTTAACACAGCAGGAATGCAACCACTTGTACCATATTTAAAAGGAGAGCCACACCCAGAAGGAAAACGTCTAGCAGATGTTCAAAAATGTTTTAGAACAAACGACTTAGACTCAATAGGTGATACAACACATCACACTTTCTTTGAGATGTTAGGAAACTGGTCATTAGGAGATTACTTTAAAAAGGAAGCTATATCATGGAGCTTCGAATTATTAACTAAACATCTAAATATTCCAGTTGAAAGACTAGCTGTAACAGTATTTAAAGGAAATGATTTGGTTCCAGCAGATACAGAATCAGCAGAAATATGGAAAAGTGTAGGAATTAAAGAAGAAAGAATCGCATTTTTAGGAGAAGAAAACAACTGGTGGCCAAACATGGAAGCAACAGGACCATGTGGACCAGATACAGAAATGTTTTATTGGAGAAGCACAGAAGAAGTTCCTGAAAAATTTGATCCAGAAAACGAAAACTGGGTAGAAATATGGAACGATGTATTTATGCAATACAACCATGAAGCAGATGGAACATTTAAACCACTAAAAAATAAAAATGTTGATACAGGACTTGGAGTTGAAAGAGTAACATCTATACTAGAAGGATATACAGACAATTATAAATCATCAATTTGGAAAGATGTGATAGCTAAAATTGAAGAAATTTCAGGGCTATCTTATGACGATAACGAAGAAAATGCAAGAAGCATGAGGATAATCGCAGATCATATTAGGGCAGTTGTTATGATTAGTGGTGATGAAGCAGGAATAAAATCTTCAAATACAGATCAAGGATATATT
>CAYMDN010000028.1:0-17208 GCA_964389545.1 uncultured Clostridium sp.
AAACTTTAGGAAGTGCATCAGTTATATGCTCAGATAAAACAGGGACATTAACACAAAATAAAATGACAGTTGAAAAACTTTATTATAATAATAATGTAATAGATTTAAAAGTTTTTAAGAGAGATGAATCTGATTTAGACCTAAATAAATTAATATATAACTGTATACTATGTAATGATTCAAAAATGACAGAATCAGGGGAGTTAGCCGGAGATCCAACAGAAACAGCTTTAATAGATTTAGGATGTAAACTAGGATATAAAGATTTATTTGATAAACACTTGCCAAGAGTAGATGAGATACCATTTGATTCAGATAGAAAATTAATGACAACAGTATATGAAGAAAATGGAAAATATGTAGTATATACAAAAGGTGGAGTTGACGAATTACTTTCAAGATGTGATAGATACCTGATGAATAAAGAAATAAAAGATAATCTAAATGAATTTATTCCTGAAATCAGAAAGCATAATGAAGAAATGGCAATTGAAGCTTTAAGAGTATTAGCAATGGGGTATAAGGAATTAGATCACAAACCATCAAAAGAAGAGATGGAAAATATAGAATCTAATTTAATTTACATAGGAATGGTTGGAATGATAGATCCTCCAAGACTAGAAGTAAAAGATGCTATAGAAAAATGTAAATCCGCAGGAATAAAAACAGTAATGATTACAGGAGACCACAAGATAACTGCTGTAGCCATTGCAAAATCCTTAGGAATATTAGAAAATGAAGATGAAGCAATCACAGGGCTAGAACTTGAAGAAATGTCACAAGAAGATTTAACAAATAACATAAGAAAATATGCGGTATATGCAAGAGTATCACCAGAACATAAAGTTAGAATTGTTAAGGCATGGCAAGCAAATGGAGAAATAGTTGCTATGACTGGAGATGGAGTAAATGATGCACCATCATTAAAAATTGCAGATATTGGTTGTGCAATGGGCGTAGTTGGAACAGATGTAGCAAAAGAAGCTGCAGATGTAATCTTAACAGATGATAACTTTGCAACAGTAGTATCAGCAGTAGAAGAGGGAAGACGTATATATGATAACATATTAAAAGCAATACAATTCTTATTATCAAGTAATATTGGAGAAATTATAACATTATTCTTAGCAATATTAATAACACCTTGGTTATCAACTAAGTTTAATGTTGATATTAATTTAATAGAAGTATTACTACCAATACATTTATTATGGGTAAACCTAGTGACAGACTCATTACCAGCTTTAGCACTTGCAGTTGATCCAGCAGATCCAGATGTAATGAAGAGAAAACCAGTTAAACATGATAAAGGTGTTTTCACAAAGGGAATGACATGGAGAATAATGTATCAAGGACTAATGATTGGACTATTAACATTAGTAGCATTTATTATAGGATTAGGAACCAAAGGTGTAGATGATCCTGCAACTAGAGTAAGAATAGGGCAAACAATGGCATTTTATGTATTAGCCCTTTCAGAACTAGTACATGTATTTAATGTTAGAAATAACTATAAATCAATAATTAAAACAAAAATATTTAACAATAGTAAATTAATTTTAGCGACAATCGTATCAGCAGGATTAATGTTTGTAATTTTATTTACATCAACATTTAGAAATATATTCAGCTTAGAACTATTACCAATTGACCATGTATTTGAGATAGTAGTATTAGTATTTGCACCAATATTAATAGTTGAAATATTCAAATTCTTTAAAATAAATGGAAAAAATTAAAAAAGGGGAGAATAATATATGGAAGCAAAAATAAAAGGAATTTATAAGCATTTTAAAGGAGATTACTACATAGTAGAAGATGTTGCAATACACAGTGAAACAAAAGAAAAATATATAGTATATAGAGGATTATATGGTGATGGAAAATTATATATAAGACCATATGACATGTTTTTATCAAAAGTAGATAAAGTCAAATATCCTAATGTAGAACAAGAATACAGATTTGAATTACAAGATATAAAATCAAAAAATATATAAAACAAAACCGACGAACATCTTTCAGATGATCGTCGGTTTATGTCTGCCTAAGTTTATCTGGGAGTGACAGAACCTCCTTGATAGGGCCATCGTATGTTCGAAACCGAATAGGGAACAGGATCGCCGGCACCATATCTTCCGCTTGTGGGAGACCTGGTATGCCCTGAAGTGATAGGAAAATCATCCTTTCCATTTTTTAGTGTACTGTTATGCTTTCGGACAAAGGACTTTGGTTGATAAAATTCAGGAGCCAGTGATATCCGGCACCAAATTTCACCAGGCAGGTAGAAATCTTTTTTGAAATTGCGCAAAGGATGTTCGTGATCGTAGGGCTGATTTCTTAGTTCATAATGGATGGTGCTGGGGGTAGACTTTCCTTCGTCTGCATCGCGGAATTTGATAGTGAAATTTTTCTTATTCCGTCTGCGAAGCAGAACTGTTCCTAAGGGGATATCAATAATTACATCAAAGCTGTCGTGCCGTGAAATAACGGTAAAGTAAAATCCACCTCTTTCAGCTCTTCTAATGGTTTCTTTCATGTCCACATTCCTCCTGTAAATAATTATTTTGACTACGTTGTTTAGACTCTTTATGTACATCAGGAAAAAAATAATAAAATGCGTCTTTTTTATTATATCAAACTTTACATAATTTTGCAACTTCTGTTAAAAATTAACCTATGAGTAATGGGCAGAGAGGATGAATAGAGTATAGAACTTTTCTAGTAACTACAGAAATACGAAGTGTATTCTTAAATATAAAGAAGGTGAAATAGTTATATTTAAATATATTTTTAATGGAAAATAATAGTATAATTGAAATATTATGTAAATCGTGATATAATTAAAAAGATGCAAAATTTTAGCAAATGTCCTTTTGGCATCAACTGTAGTGACAAAAAAATGAAAAGAATTTTGGAGGGCAAGTTATGACATCGGATCAACTGTTTATGTACCTGGCACCACGGTGCCTGATTGCAACGTTGGCAATCAACGCTGTAATCGCGATTCTCTGCTTTATTGGCCATTTGATGCACAAAAGCCTAAAGAGGTACTGGTATGATTTGAGGATATCAATCGTCGGCATAGACACTCTTTTGGTGTTTGCCTTATTTATGATTATCTTCTTTCTGCCAAACTCGGCGATTAGCGGATTTTTGCCAACAAGAACAGAGTACAAGACCATCGTAATACCAGCGGAAGAAATTGAGGTTGTAAACCAAATCACGCACGAAAACATCATAGAAATCCCATCAATTGTTTTACCTCTCGAACCTGAGGGGGAACAAGCAGTCGTAATCGACACTTCTTCGGAGGGCTTAAAAAGCTTTATGGACGACTTTTACGGAGAAAATGTCGAGTTCTTTAACCAAAGGCAAAAAGCAACATTCCTGAGCAATGGTGAAGGTTTCCAAAACTTTACAGGATTAGACTTAAGAGAAATCCAATATGTAGAGGAAACTGATACAACTGTCGTAAATCTGGATCAGCTCGGATATGAAACAATTTGGCTGTTCACAGATCTGGAACATATGACATTCGAAGCAACAGATTGTAAAGTTATGTTGTATGTTCCGAGGACAATTACTCAAAGCGAATTAACCCAATTAAAGGAACTGGGCAATGTGACAGTTATCACAATTGAGAAGAACTGACGAGGTGGATTATGGAAGAAAAGAAATCAAATGGATTACTGAATGTAATCGTGCTTATGGTAATGTTCTTGCTGTTTGGTGCAATCTTTATGCTCTTGAATATGAGCAATGTGGAAACAGTGTACACAGAGATCAAAAAAGATCCTATCTACAAAGTTGTAGATGAAGTTGTTGAGGTGAACATCTATCATCAGGATACGCCTATCATACCCATAACTCGGGAAGAGGGTGGAAGAGAGCTCATTCTTGTAGATAAGTCGGGTTCCATGAAGGAATTCATTACTGACCTGTACAGAAACAACATTGAGTTCTTTAAGCAAAACGATGTGTGGGCGTTCGATACTGCGGTGTATGAAGATGTGTTAATTGAAGAAATTGACTTTTCGGGAGACACAAACTTGTTTATGGCAGTGAACCAGGCGGCAGAAGCAGGATATTCCACTGTGTGGATTTGCTCTGACTTGGAGCACAATACCGGCGAAATCGTACTTTCCGATTTGGCAAAGCAAATGCAAATCATAGTGTATTCGCCTAAAATCCTGGATAGAGCTAAGACCAGTACAGTACTGGAAGAATTGCAGGCGTCTAGCCTCAAAATCATCACAATCAATTAGAACTGAAAGAAAGGAAAAGGTGGAGCTGTAGCTCCGCCTTTTCCTTGTTGTAATAGTTGGATTATTTAGAAAAGTCCAGTAAATTTTTATTATATTATAAAAAAGTAGAGTAGATAAAAACCGCTTTACTTTTTAAAAATTTAAAGTTTTAGCTCTCTGTTTGTTATCTCATAACCCAATTTATATAAATATTCAATTTTACTTGAATCTAACAGAGAAATATGGTTAGTTTTTATTTTAATAAGACTGTCTGCTCCTATTAGTTCATAATTAGATAATTCTTGAGAGAGCATTCCAATTGATTTTTCTATAACTTCTATTATATTAATATAATCATCTTGTCTAATGTTTTCTTCAAAAACTACGCTTATTACTTTATCTGCTCCCATAATTTTTGTTTCTTTCCATGGAATATTTTCTCTTATTCCACCATCTATAAATTCGGTATTTTTATATTTGCAAGGGCTAAACACACCTGGATAACTACAACTTGCTCTTACTGCTGTACCGATATCGATATCATGTATATATTTAGTATTATCAGTATAACCGTTTTTAGTTTGCTTTGATGAAAAAATACATACCTCGCCATTATGTAGGTCAACGCTTGGAATAATAAGTGGCATTTTTATTTGTTTTATATTGTATATTCCTTTGGCAGTACAAAGCTTTCTCATAAGTTTTTCTATTTTATTTCCATTATTTAGTCCTTGTATTAAAATTTTTTGATTAAAAATCAGTCCGAACTATGAGTTTTAATATATTCGAAATACTGATATAATTTATTTGATTACAGTACTTTTGAAAAATTTGATATATTTCATCTGGTTTGTAACCTACCGCATATAAAGTACTAATTATACTACCAGAAGAGGTTCCAGATATATAATCAATTTTTATATTTTTCTCCTCAAAAGCCTTTAGCACTCCTATATGAGCCGCACCTTTTACGCCTCCACCTGCAAGTGATAATCCAAGTTTCATAGCATCCCCCTAATTTACACATACTTATAAAACATTTTATTTTTTTTATGAAAAGATGTGCAGATTTTTAATGAAACTCAATAAAAATATTTATTATATGATAAATTTTTAATTGAAATTGGCACATTTTACCCAAAATAAAAAATACAGGAAATATTTAAATATATCCTGTATCTTAAAAATTAGGCAATATCAACGACCTATTAATTAGATAAATAGTAATTTGTATTACTTTTTACTCTGTAAACCTTTGCAAGTTTCAATAACAATTTCTTTTAATGTTTCTTTATTATCTATGTCATCAACTAAATACATAGGCTTAGCACTCTCATAAGGTATTTGTTCTTGCATATCATATTTTTTATTACTACTAACTATCTTCACAAGTAGTCTATTATCATATATTCCACCAAATAGAATATTATTATAATATAATAAATATTCACCCATCATTGCTCTACAATTTATATTGTCCAATAAATCTAATTGCTCTAATATAAAATCTTTATAATCTTTTGATGTTGCCATTTTTACATCTCCTATCTACTCGACAAATTACTATTTGTATAACAATTAAATAATATCATATATTCGATTTTTTATCAAAACTTGTAATAGTATATTTCAATATAGTTTTAAAGATTATTTTTGAATACAAATCGTGAGTACAGATAGGGTAAACGAGAGGAAAAACAACGAATAATTTTGAAAATAGGTTGAATAACGAAAAGTGAGGAAATACAGTAATATCAATACTTACAGATAGTTTTAAATAAAAATAAAAACCACTGAATTTGGTTAAAATTCAATGGTTTTGGTGCAGATGGCCGGAATCGAACCGGCACGGGAGGTTAAGTCCCGCAGGATTTTAAGTCCTGTGCGTCTGCCAGTTCCGCCACATCTGCATTTAAACTGGCTTTGTCTTGCGACATTTAAGATTATACTACTTGTACCTATTAATTGTCAAGACTTTTCTTTCAAAAAGTTGTTAATAGTAAAAATCCTTCAGTTTTCTGAAGGATTTTATTGCTATTTAATATTGGGTGTGAATTGCTATTATCTATTATTCTACAGTGAAGCCTTCTTCTTTTGCGGCTTTTCTTAATTCATCTGGTGTTAATGATGTAATATCAGATATAGATGAATCTCCAAGAAGGTCTTCGTCCATTGATTCTAGACCTTTTGAATTTAGTTCCATTACTAATTTACTACCTGATGTTGAGAAATCTATTATTCCTTGTTCTTTAAGTTGTGATTCAAATTCTTTCTTTAATTCTGGATCAGAAGCAAGTCCTTCAAACATTTCAAGCATTGCGTTTGCTTCTTCAGAATCTCCAACATCTAAAGTCATTTTTACAGTATCAATTTTATTATTTTTATAGTTGAATTCAAGTGTTGTTTCGGCACCATCAATTTCTTTTGAGATAGTTACTTTATCATTAGATGATTTGCTTGATGATTTATCACCGTCTTCAACAGCTGATTGTGTATCATCATCGTCATTATCTTTCTTTTTATCAGTTTGTGATGTTTTTTTATCGTCATCATCGTCATCCTTGTCTTTTTCATCTTTGTCTCCACATCCTGCTAATGTAACAACAACTGCTAACATAAGTAATATAAGAAATAATTTTTTTAATGTTTCTTTCATTAATATCTCCTCCAATTAAAATTTTTTATGATTCACCCCAATTGATAAAAATGATTATAACACAAAAAAATAAGAAAAGAAAAAAAATAACAAAATATTGTAAAAAAAAAACTATTGTGATATTATGAAAATATATAAAAGGAGGAAGATAGATGAACGAAAGAAAAGAAATAAAAATAAGTTTAGGAACAGCAATTATTATAATATGTTTAATAGCAATTATAATATTAGGATTAATATATTTTATAGTGCGAAAAGATGATTCGAAAATAGCACAGCAAAATCAAAATAATAACTCTGTTGAAAATGACAAAGATACAGTAAAAAAAGAAGCATATGAAGGAAAAGATTATTATATATTACAAGGTAACTATGAAGGAGAGTATGATTTACAAATAATAAGTTTATCAGAATATTTTTATTCAGAAGAAGCTATAGCAGATAAATTTACAAGATCAGAATCTATGAGCTACGAAGACTATAAAGCATATTGCGATGAATGGGGATTTAAACAAGTATACAGTGATGAAAATAAAGACTATGTTGTATACTCATATTTAGCTTATGGTAGTCCAAATTTAGATGTTAAACTTGCAAAAGCAGAATATAAAAATGGAGACATTGATTTATATATTTGGGACAGTGCAGATGGAGTTTCAGCAGATATTACAGCATATGCAATGGTAATACCAACAGAAAAGACAGTTGAAAATATTAATGTTGTAACAGTATATTCACAAGAAGAATTTGAATTAATAAAAGAGTATGGAGTACCTTATGATCCAATGGAAATGACTGTAAAAAAACCAATTATATATTTATATCCAACAAAAGAAACAGCGGTTTCTGTTAAATTGTTAAATAGTGAGAAACTAACAACTACATATCCTAAATACGAAGAAGGATGGAATGTTTTAGCAAAACCAAATGGTGACTTAACTGATTTAAAATCAGGAAAGACTATGTATTCACTATATTATGAATCAAAAAATGATATAAACACAGAAATACAAGACGGATTTGTTGTAAAAGGTGAAGATGTTAGCAAATTTATGGAAGAAAAACTTGAAGTATTAGGATTAACAGAAAGAGAAGCTCAAGAATTCATAATTTATTGGTTACCAGTACTTGAAGCTAACCAATATAACTATATAAGATTTGCAACAAGAGAAGAAATAGATGCAAATATGCCACTAGAAATTGAACCAAAACCAGATACGACAATAAGAGTGATAATGATATTTAAAGGATTAGATGAAGAAATAAAAGTTACTGAACAAAAACTTATAACACCTGAAAGAAATGGATTTACAGTTGTTGAATGGGGTGGAATTGAAGTAAAATAAGAACAAGAAAAGATACGATATTTCGTATCTTTTTTTGAAAAAACATATACAAAGAAAAAAATATATGTTAAAATAATTGATGATTAGAGTAAAAAATAAATAGTTAAGACTTAGTAGACGGGAAGTTGCTACTAAGGCAAAAGCATAAAGCTTGCTTATTTATTTTTGCATTCCGCTAATAAAGATAAAAGGGAATTTATATTCTCCTTTCTTTTGGTGCGGAAAAGAAGGGAGCTTTTTTTATGAGCAAAACAAAAAAAATTATATTAACAGCATTATTATTAGCACTAAATATAGTATTATCAAGATTTTTATCAATTAAAACTCCTATAACCAAAATAAGCTTTGCATTTATTCCAACAATGCTATGTGCAACATGGTTAGGATTTAAATGGACAGTATTATTAAATGTTTTAGGAGACGTAATAGGTGCAACGCTTTTCCCAACTGGTCCATATTTTTTGGGATACACAATAAGTACAGCTGTAGCAGGACTTATTTATGGATTATTCTTGTATAATAAAGATAAAGAATTTAGCCAAATTAAATTTATAGTAAAAACAATTTTAGCAGTAACATTAGTAGCAGTAATTGTAAATATGTTATTAAACACAATATGGACAAGCTATACTGCAGGAAAAGCATTCAAAGCATTATTCTTTACAAGATTACCAAAACAATTATTTATGATTCCAGTTCATGTTATAGTATTCTTATTCATAGAAAAAATACTTAGAAAACTATTTTATACATACATTAAGGAGCAATAATGATTAAAGTAGAAAATGTATCATACAAATACAAAAACAATAATATAGAAGTTTTAAAGAACTTGAACTTTTCAGTAAATGATGGAGAAATCATAGCGATTGTTGGAAAAAACGGTTCAGGAAAATCAACAATAGGCAAGCTTGTAGCTGGAATTACAAAGATGCAACAAGGAAACATTCGTATAGATGATATAGATATATCTGATAAGAAAAATTATAATGAACTTCAAAATAAAGTAGGAATAGTTTTTCAAAATCCTGAAAACCAAATTATATTTAGTAATATAAAAGATGAATTATCTTTTGCACTTAAAGGGTTAAAAAAAGAAGAGGTAGAACAAAGAATCGACCATGCATTAGAACAAGTTGGGATGCTAGATAAAAAAGAACAAGACTTGTATTTATTATCACTAGGTCAAAAACAAAGAATAATGATTGCAGAGATACTTGCCAAAAATTCTAAATATATTATATTAGATGAACCAACAACAATGATTGATAGTCAGGGAAAAGAAAAGATATATCAAATAATAAAGAAATTGAAAGACGAAGGATATACAATCATTTGCATAACAAATGTAGCAGATGAGGTATTATTGGCGGATAGGATTTTAATACTTAACGAAGGGCAAATAGTTCATGAGATAAACAAAAAAGAGCTAGTAGAAAAATCTAGCATCTTAGAGGAATACGGAATAAAACAGCCAACACTTTTAAAAATACTAACAGAATTAAAAAAAAGTGGAATAGACTTGAACATCGAAGAATTTTCAATAGAGGAATTTGTAAAAAGATTGAAAGGAAAAATAGAATGAAGAACATAATTAGATTTTTAATGTTTATTACATACAGCACAGTCGTTTTCTTTTTTCCAAACAATTATATTATCATAAGTTTAGCATTAATAAATATTTGCGCAATGCTAGTTGCACGAACATATATAAGAAATATTATTTGCAATACTTTAAAAATTTTACCATTTATTATACTCACATTTCTATTTAATTGGTTATTAGATGATATTAATAATGCAATATGGATAGGAGTAAAACTGTTAATAGTATGCAATATGACTATGGTTTATGCAAGCACAACAAGTATAATGCGGAGTTGCAGAAACTATAAAAGTATTGTGTACACCATTAAAAATAATAAAAGTTGATCCCGAAGATATAAAAATGCTAGTGTGTATATCACTTTCGATGATTCCAATATTAAGAAAAGACTTAGGCGAAATGAAAGAAGCATGCAGAGCAAAAGGAATAAAATTAAACATAAAAAACACAAAAATTATTCTTTCAAAGATATGTTTATCATTAATAATGAGAGTTAATAGCATAGAAGAGGCATTGATAGCAAAAGGGCAAAATACATAAGTATTGTGCAGAACAATTTACAATAAAAAATGATAATGATATAATTAAAATATAGAGAAATATTTCGATGATAGGAGACAAAATGAGAAGTTTTGATGAAATATATAACAAACTAGCTACAGACAAAGCAGAAACTGTAACAGAGTTAGAAAAATTAAGAAAAAGACAAGCAATACTTTCGACATGTGTTATAATAGAAGTAATAGTATTGTTTGTAATAGGATTCGGTGTAAGCTTAGGATTTTTAGGAAAGTCAGGAAAAAATATTTTTGCAATATTTTTTTGCTTTGGTGCGGTTGCAGTTAGTGTGATTCTAATTTCAAAGAATCAACAGTATCGAAAAAAATTCAAAAAAGAGATAATAGAACCATTTATTAAAGAATTTGATAGAAATTTATCATTTTATCCCGAGAGACAAATGGACTCATCAACATATAGACGAGGTGAATTTGAAAGATATGATGTATATCATGCAGAAGATTTAATAGAAGGGATACTAGATGGTAAGTATTCTGTAACTATGGCAAATGTAAAAACAGAATCAGTAAAAACGGATAGTGAAGGACATACAAGTAAATCTACAATATTCCATGGTATATTTGGAGAAATAACATGTAGTAAGAAAATTCCAGGGTATATAAAAATACATTCAAATAAAGGTGCTCAAGGAATACTATTTAATCAAGGCAATAAAATAGAAATGGATTCAAGCGAGTTTGAAAAAGTTTTTGATGTATATGGTACTAATCCAATAGTAGTAATGCAAATTCTTACAGCGGATATTATGGAAATGCTGGTGGAATTTAAGAAAAATAATAAGACAACGTATGAATTAACAATCAAGGATGGAGCAATATATATAAGGTTTCATGTCGGAGATGCTTTTGAACCAAACGAACTTAAAAAAACATTAGATTATAATAACTTAAAAAAATATTATGACATGATAAAATTCATATTTAGTGTTACAACATCAATTAATAAAGTAATTGAAGAGACTGAAATATAGCAAAAGGAGAGATGCTGAGATATGGATATTGCAATTATTTTAGGAATTTTAGCGGGAATATTACTTTTTTTATTCTCACAATATAATGGTTTAGTAAAAAGAAAAAAGAAGGTTGAACAGGCAAAGTCAGGAATAGATGTATATTTAACACAAAGATTTAATTTAATACCTAATTTAGTAGAATGTGTAAAAGGATATACAAAGCATGAAGAAAAGATATTTGAAGATATTGCGAAAATGAGAGCAAAATATATGAATAGCAAAGACTTAAAAGAGGGAGCAGAGCTTAATACAGCGTGCAACAGCTTATTAGCTTATGCAGAGAATTACCCAGAATTAAAATCAAGTGAACAATTTTTAAACTTACAAAAAAATTTATCAAAAATGGAAAGCCAATTACAAGCAGCAAGAAGAATATACAACGGCGAGGTAACAAGATATAATACAAAAATATCTGTAATTCCAACAAACATAATAGCAGGAATATGTGGATTTAAAGAGTATGACTTGTTTGAAATAGAAGAAGCGGAAGCAAAAAATATTAACGTAAAAATATAGATAAAATAAGATAGGACTGGTTAATACCAGTCTTTTTTATACGCCAAAAGAATATAATTAGAGAAGATAGGAGGACGCATATGAAAAAGATAATTGGCATTGCTACAACAATTATAATTTTAATAATAATTATTTTTTTAATCAAAAACAATTATAAAAAAATTAAATATGGAAATAATATAATTAATAAATCGATCGAGGAATTAGAAGAATATATTTTAAATATAGATAAGTATAATGCTCAAGCAAATATTATTGTAAATAGCAATAAAAATCAAAATACTTATATAGTAGAACAAGAATATGATAAAAACCTAAATTTATACAAACAAAAGGTGTTAGAGCCAGAGAATATTTCTGGAATGGAATTTATTTATGAGGGTAATAACCTTAGTATAAAAAACAGTAGAATGACATTAACAAAAATATACAATGAATATGCCTATATGGGAAGCAATGAACTTAGCTTAGCAAAATTTATTGAAGATTATAAAAATAATGAGAATAAAAAAATTTATGAAGAAAATGAAGAAATAATTATGGAAGTGGAAGTTAAGCAAAATAATATATATATACGAAATAAAAAATTATATTTTAATAAGAAATCAGGAAGCATAGACAAAATAGAAATAAAAGATAAAACACAAAAAACGACAATTTACATATTATATAATAAGGTAGAACTTAATGTAGCAAAAGAATGACATGTATGTAAAAATAAAAAGAATAAAAAACTCTATTACCTATATTTAAGATATAAATGAATTAGCAGGAGTGAAGAAAATGGTAATAAAAAGAGGAGATATGTTTTATGCAGATTTAAGCCCAGTAGTAGGTTCAGAACAAGGAGGAGTACGACCAGTATTAGTAATCCAAAATAATGTTGGTAATAAACACAGTCCAACCGTAATAGTATCAGCTATTACATCACAAATGAATAAAAACAAATTACCAACACATATACAGCTAGATACAGAAAAATTTGGCTTAAAATCAGATTCAGTTATATTAGCAGAACAAATTAGAACCATAGATAAAAGCAGACTAAAAGAAAAAATAGGGCATATAGATAATGATAACATGATAATGGATCAAATAAACAATGCGTTAGGAGTAAGCTTTGGCTTAGATGAATAAAGAGAAGGATACCGGATTTACTTCGAGTAGGTTCGGTATTTTTCAATGTCGAAAAGAATTATGTAAATAAAAGAAGGATTTAAAGAAGACATGTCGAATATTATAATGTAATAAAGAAAGGTGCTAAAAATGGTGCGATATAGTGATGAATTAATCGACGAAATTAAAAATAGTAACGATATAGTAGACATTATATCACAATATGTAGTTTTAAAAAGAAGAGGTAGAAATTTTTTAGGACTATGTCCTTTCCACAAAGAAAAGACACCCTCTTTTTCTGTTTCTCCAGACAAGCAAATTTTTCACTGCTTTGGATGTGGCGTTGGTGGAGATGTAATTACATTTATCAATAAAATTGAAAACTATAATTACAGAGAAAGTATAGAAGTACTTGCAGAAAAAGCAGGAATTGCATTGCCTACAATAGATAACGAACAAGATAATAAAAGGCAGCAACTAAAAGGAAAGGTACATGAAATTAACCAATTAGTCGCAGAATTATACCATGAAAATTTATATAAGCCACAAGCAAAGTTAGCACAAGACTATGTCAAGAAAAGAAAACTTGATAACAATACATTGAAAAAATTTATGATAGGTTACTCTAATGGAGGAACTGAAGTATACAATCTACTAAAATCCAAGGGCTTTACAGAAGAAGAAATACTAGCATCAAACCTTGTAAAGAAGTACAGCAATGGATTTGCAGACGTATATAGAAACAGATTGATGTTTCCAATACAAGATGTAAGAAATAAAGTAATAGCTTTTGGTGGAAGAGTTTTAGACGATTCTTTACCTAAATATATTAATTCACCAGAAGGAGTTGTATACAGCAAAGGTAGAAACTTATATGCTTTAAATGTTGCAAAAAATTCAAATGAAAGTAATCTGATAATTGTTGAAGGATATATGGATGCAGTTTCATTACATCAAAGAGGTATTCCTAATGTTGTGGCATCTTTGGGTACAGCACTTACTGAAATGCAACGGAAGACTGCTTAGAAAGTATTCAGAAAAAATTATCATATCATATGATTCAGATGGAGCAGGACAAGCAGCAACTTTAAGAGGTTTAGACATTCTTACAAATATGGGGTGTGATGTCCGAATCCTTCAAATGGAAGGTGCTAAAGATCCAGATGAATATGTTATAAAATATGGAAATGGAAGGTTCAAGTTATTAGTAAATAATGCGATTTCCTTGGTAGAGTTCAAGGCTAAAGTATTAAAAAAAGACTTAGACTTAGAAAATGTAAATGACAAAATTAAATTTTTAAAAGAATTAGCTAAACTTTTAACATCGATAGATAGCAAAATTGAACAAGAAATTTACTTAGAAAAACTTTCTAGGGAGTATAAGATTTCAAAAGAAGCTATATATGCAGAAATAAACAAATCTATTGGAAAAACAACAGGTAGCAAAATATTATCAAGACAACCTATTATAAAAACAAAAAAAGAAGAGGTTTCAAAAAAACTAATAGAGCGAGAAAAAGCAGTTATCGCAATGCTTATAAACGAAGGCGAACGTGGATATAATCAGATTAAAGATGAAGTACTAGTTGAAGATTTAAAATCAGAAATAAACCAAAAAATACTGAAAAAATTGTATGAAGACTTAAAAATAGGCAATAGTAATAATATTAGCAATTCATTAATGAATTACTTTGCCGAAGACGAAGAGGTTATAAGCAGACTAACAGAATTGCTATCAGAAGAGTATCAGACAAATAATGACCAAAAATTGATTGATAATATTATAAAAACATATAAAAAGGAAAAGCTAGATTTAAGGAAAAAAGAACTTATAGAAATGCAACAATCATCAAACTTAACACCAGAGCAAGTTCAAGCAATAGATAAAGAATTACAAGACGTGATATTAGAAATAGTAAAAATAAGATAATTACCCAAAGGAGGAAATTGGTATGGAAGAAGAAAAGAAACCAAAAGACGTAAAAAACGTAGAAAAAGCAAATACAAACTCAGAAGATCCTAATCAAGAAGAAACAACAAAAAAAGTCAATGAAATTATAAAAAAAGCCAAAGAGAAGGGCAATATAACATATGGAGAACTAGCAACACAGTTAGGTGAAATAAACCCAGAGCAAATTGATAAAGTTTTTGATGTTATGGAAGAAATGGGAGTTGACGTATTAAAAGATGGAGATGGACTAGACGAACCAGACATAGAAGATTTAGAAGAAGTAGAAGAAATAAAACTTGAAGAAATGGATAATATACAACTTGATGGCGTCAATACAGATGATCCAGTTAGAATGTATTTAAGAGAAATAGGTAAAATTGAACTACTATCTTTTGAAGAAGAATTAGATTTAGCAAAAAAAATACTAGATGGAGATGAACAAGCAAAACAAAGATTGTCAGAAGCTAACTTAAGACTTGTTGTAAGTATTGCTAAAAAATATGTTGGTAGAGGGTTATTATTCTTAGATTTAATTCAAGAAGGAAACATGGGATTAATCAAAGCCGTCGAGAAGTTTGATTATACCAAAGGATATAAATTTAGTACTTATGCAACATGGTGGATAAGACAAGCTATTACGAGAGCAATAGCAGATCAAGCTAGAACAATAAGAATACCAGTTCACATGGTTGAAACAATTAATAGATTAATAAGAACATCTAGACTATTACTACAAAGACTAGGTAGAGAACCTACTCCAGAGGAAATTGCAGAAGAAATGGATTTACCAGTTGAGAAAGTAATGGAAATACAAAAAATTGCACAAGACCCTGTATCACTAGAAACACCAATAGGTGAAGAAGATGATAGCCACTTAGGAGACTTTATACAAGATGAGGATAGTCCAGCTCCACAAGACTCAGCATCATTCACATTAATGAAAGAACAACTAGAAGAAGTCATGAACACATTAACACCAAGAGAAGCAAAAGTTTTAAAATTAAGATTTGGACTAGAAGACGGAAGAGCAAGAACTCTAGAAGAAGTTGGTAAAGAATTTATGGTTACAAGAGAGAGAATAAGACAAATAGAAGCAAAAGCATTAAGAAAATTAAGACATCCAAGTAGAAGTAAAAAGCTTCGTGATTATATGAACTAAAACTATTAGCTGAAAAATTAGTATTTTAATATTTTAAATGTTGTAGAGTAGCGCCACGTGGATGTTTAAATATTTTTTCTCTTACGATTTAGTAAGAACCTCACCCACCATCACAGGCAAGCCTGTGGGTGGGTACCCGAGAACCTTGTTACTTCGTAATAAAGAAAAAAATTTAAACATCCAGAAAGATGGCGCGGATTTTATATATATGATAAAAAGAGAGGAGAGATACAATAAAATGCATAATCTAGAGGGAAAATATGAGCCAAATGAATTCGAAGAATCTTTATATAATGAATGGGAAGAAAAAGGATATTTTAAACCAACAGGAAATAAAGAAAAAGGTAATTATTGTATAATGATGCCACCTCCAAATGTTACAGGTAAGCTACATATGGGGCATGCATTAGATGGAACATTACAAGATATTTTAATAAGATATAAAAGAATGCAAGGATATAATACTTTATGGGTTCCTGGTACAGACCATGCTGCAATTTCAACAGAAGTTAAAATTGTTGAAAAGCTTAAATCTGAAGGTGTTGATAAACATGATTTGGGAAGAAAAAAATTCCTAGATGAAGCATGGGAATGGACAAAATTATATGGAGGAACAATAGTTAGACAACAGAAAAAATTAGGTTGTTCAGCAGATTGGTCACGTTCAAGATTTACAATGGATGAAGGATTATCAAAAGCAGTTTTAACAGTATTTAAAAAGCTATATGATAAAGGGCTAATTTATAAAGGAAAAAGAATGATAAACTGGTGTCCTTGCTGTAATACATCAATATCTGATGCAGAAGCAGTTTACGAAGAAGAACCAACACACTTATGGCATATTAGATATAAAGTTACAGGAACAGAAAATACATACTTAACAGTTGCAACAACAAGACCTGAAACAATGCTTGGAGATACAGCAGTTGCAGTACATCCAGAAGATGAAAGATATAAAGATTTAGTAAACATAGCGGCCTCCTAGTCTCTTAATTCTTTGCCTGTGATCTCAAGGAATAC
>CAYMDN010000029.1:0-7277 GCA_964389545.1 uncultured Clostridium sp.
GTTCAGCGCGATCCATCGCTGCAAACAAAAATTCGGAGGAAAACAGAATAAAACGTGGGACATCTTCCCATGAATTACTAAGTTTTGTTTTAGGTCTTACATATGTTGCTATTTCATCCATATTAAGCTCTGATATGTCTGGTCCCCACGTTGGAAGATTCAAATTGTTGTATACTTCTAGTGCTTTTAGTCTGAATTCTCTCATCCAGTCTGGGTCATTTTTTTGTTTGGATATTTCTGAAATAATTTCTGATGTTAGACCTTTTTTTATTTTATAATCATATTCATCTTTGTTTTTTATGTCATAAATATTTCTATTTATTTCGTCAATTTTAGATTTACTCATTGTAATTCCTTCCTTATTTATCCATATATTTTGAGTATCCATTTTCTTCTATTTCTTTTGCTAGTTCTTGGGAACCTGTTTTTACTATTTTTCCATCAACTAGTATATGAACGTAGTCTACCTTTAGGCTATTTAATATTTTTGTATTGTGTGTAATTATAAGTATTGCATTTTCTGGCGTGTTAAACATGTCTATTCCTTTTGATACTGTTCTTATAGCGTCTACATCTAACCCTGAGTCTGTTTCATCAAGAATGGCTAATTTGGGATTTAAAACTAATAGTTGCAATATTTCATTCTTCTTTTTTTCTCCGCCTGAAAATCCGACATTTAAACTTCTTTCCATGTTTTTAGGATTCATGTTTAGTTCTTCCATGTATTTTTTTAATTCGTCTTTAAATTCAAATATCTTAACTGGCTTTCCTGTTACTTTATTTTTTGCATATCTTAAAAAGTTTGATACTGTTATTCCTGGTATTTCTTCTGGTAATTGGAATGACATGAATACACCTTTTCTAGCGATTTCGTCTGTTTTTAAATTGGTTATATCTTCGCCTTCAAATGTGATTGTTCCTTTTTCTTTTATATAACCTGGATTGTTTAGTATTGCATTGGCTGTTGTTGTTTTACCAGAACCGTTTGGTCCCATGATAACATGTATTTCTCCTTTATTTATAGATAAATTTATTCCTTTTAAAATTTCTTTTTCTTTGCTTACATATAAATCTTTAATTTCTAATAATTTGCTACCCATAATAAATCCCTTTCTAATTGTTAACATTTCCGTTTTTTCTTAATGTTATTCTTTTACATTGTCTGCATCTTTCTTTATTAACATCATAGTCACATTCTAATGTATTTAATTCTAATTCTTTATGAACGTATTTTGCCAGTTTGTTTGCTGTTTTATCTGTCATTACTGTTTTTAATTTTTCCGCTTCTTCTTCAGCTTCCACTTCGCTCATGTCTAAAACATCTTTTAAAAATAGATATACTATATCATATGTTTCTATTATCTTTTTCGCTAAATTTTCTCCTTCTTTCGTCAATTCAATAGTTCCATATGTTTCGTAGTTTAGTAATCCATTACTTTTAAGATTATTGATTGCTTTGTTTACACTTGGCTTACTACAATTCATTTTATTTGCAATATCTGTAACTCTAACATTTCCTTCTTGTTTTTTTATTACATATATTGTCTTTAAATATTCTTCCAAAGATTTGGATATCATATTCATCCTCCTTAATGTTAATCACGGTTAACATTATACACTACTATGTAATGTTTGTCAAGGCTAACACTTCACATAAAAATAAGAGCGGTACCTTTAAGTACCGCTTTGTTTTACTTACATTCCTTTGAATGTTACTTCGTTTGAATAGTCTCCATATACTAGTTTTCCATCAAATTCACTATATGCTCTTATTTTTACTGCGAATGTTGATCCTTTTGCTAAGTTTACTATTCTTACTGCATTTTTGTTTGTTATTTTTCCTAATACTTGATATTCTCCATTATCTTTTTTGATTGATATTTCATATCCTTGTGCACCATCTACTACATCCCATGTTAGTTTTGCTGAATTAGATAGTGGATTTACTTTTAGGTTTGCTACTGTTCCTACTACATCATTTTGAGCTGTTATAAATTTATATTCGTCTGAGAATTCTCCGTATACTTTTTGTCCGTTTTCCATTTTATACGCTCTTACTTTTACCCCATATTGTGTTCCTGCTGTTAATCCTAATATTCTAACATTATCTTTACTTGTATTTCCTAATGATAGATATGTGTTTCCTGCTATGCTTATTTGTATTTCATATCCTTCTGCATATGCAACTTTATCCCAATTAAATGTTGCCATTGTTGCTCCAACATTTGCATTTACATTTAATACTTTTCCTAGATTTACTGGTTGTGGATTTGGTTGTGGGTTTGGATTAGGATTTGGATTTTGTGTATTTGGTGTTGTAAATGTAACTTCATTTGAGAAATTTCCATATACCATTTGTCCATTTACTTGTCTATACGCTCTTACTTTTGCTGTATATTGTGTTCCTGATCTTAATGTGTTTATAGTAGTTGTTGTTTTGTATGTTGTTCCTAATGATACATATCCGCTTCCTGGAATGTTTAAATATACTTCATATCCTACAACATTTGAAACACCATTCCAGTTAAATGTTGCTGTTGTTCCATTTAAACTTACTGTTAAGTTTGTTACTGTATCTACTACTAAATCATCTGGATTTGTTCCTGTTGTTTTTATTGTTAAATCTGCTGAGTATGGTCCATATGTTGTTTTTCCATTTGCTGTTCTTACAGCTCTTACTTTTACATAGTATGTTGATCCTGCTGTTAATCCATTTATTGTTGTGTTTGTTGCTGTTGTTGTTCCAGCGTTTGTATATGTTCCATCTGTTTTTCTTACATTAATATCATATGCTGTTGCATTTGCAACACTTCCCCATGTAATATTAGCTGATGTATTTGTAATACTTGCTAATGCTACATTTTTAACTTGTGCTAATTGTGTGTTATCTGGGTTTGTTCCTGTTGTTTTAAATGTTACTTCACTTGAGTAATCACCATATGTTGTTGATCCATTTACTGTTCTATATGCTCTTACTTTTATTGTATATGATGTTCCTGCTGTTAATGAATTTACTGTTACTTTTGAATTTGATGTATTTCCTATATATTGATATGCGTTATTTCCTTCTTTGATGTAAACTTGATATCCTGAGGCATTTGAAACCGCTGTCCATGTTAATGATGCTGTTGTATTTGTTGTTCCTGTTACTTTTAAGTTTGTTACTGTTCCTAATTTTGTATTGTCTTGGTTAGTTCCTGTTGTTGTGAATGTTACTTCACTTGAGTAGTTACCATATTTTGTTGTTCCGTTTGTTGTTCTATATGCTCTTACTTTTACTGTATATGTTGTTCCTGCTTTTAGTCCGTTGATGTTTGCATTTGCGTTTGTTGTGTTCCCAATGTTGCTATATGCGTTGTTTCCTTCTTTTAAGTATACCTGGTATCCTGTTACATTTGATACTGCTGTCCATGTTGTGCTTGCTGTTGTATTTGTTGTTCCTGTTACTTTTAAGTTTGTTACTGTTCCAACGGCTGTGTTATCTTGATTTGTTCCTGTTGTTGTAAATTTAACTTCACTTGAGTAATTACCGTATGTTGTTGATCCATTTACTGTTCTATATGCTCTTATTTTTACTGTGTATGTTGTTCCTGCTGTTAATCCATTAATTGTTACATTGTTTGAGTTTGAATTTCCTATATGATTATAAGAACCATTACCTATTTTTAGATATACTTGATATCCTGTTATATTTGTTAATGCTGTCCATGTTAAGTTTGCTGATGTATTTGTTGTTCCTGCTACTTTTAAGTTTGTTATTGCTCCAATTGGTGTGTTTGTATTTGGTGCCTGTGTTGTAACTTTTACTTCGTCTGAGTATGCTCCATATGTTGTTGATCCATTTACTGTTCTATATGCTCTTACTTTTACATAAACTGTTGTATTTGATGTTAATCCATTTATTGTTACTCCTGCATTTGATACATTACCTAATTTTTCATATGCAGAATTTCCTTCTTTCATGTATACTTCATATCCTGTTGAATTTGCTACATTTGACCATGATAATGTTGCTGTTGTAGTTGTTGTTGCTGTCACTTTTAGGTTTGTTACTTTGCTTAATGTACCATTGTTTGTTCCTGATGATTTTGCTGTAACTTTAACTTCACTTGAGAATTGTCCATATGAAGTTGATCCATTTGTAGTAACATATGCTCTTACTTTTGCATAGTATGTTCTTCCTTCTACTAATCCACTTACTAAAACATTAGGTGTGCTGACTTTTCCTATTGAAGAATATACTTTTCCATCTTCTTTTATGTACACTTCGTATCCTGTTGCATTTGATACTTTTGTCCATGTAAGTCCTGCTTGTGTTGTTGATACGGCTTCTGATTTTAAGCCTGTTACTTTTGCAACTGTTGCTGCAAATGATTGAGTACTTGTAAGTACTACCAATACTATGATTAATAATAAAAACCTTGAATAAGTTTTTTTATTATTTATCATGTGATCACCCCTTTTTTTATACTTTTTTATTATTAATTTTTTTATCATTTTCATTTGCGTTCAGTATCTCTTTTACGCTCGCCTTCTCTATTGTATCACGTTTTATGTCTACTGTCAATTTTTTCCTGATGTTTTTTATTTATTTTTTTGCACGAAAAAAAGGATATTCTTTCGAATATCCTTTTTTGTTTAATATGGTGATTTATAATTAAGGTTGTATACTTAAGTTTGGTTGTAATCTGTAGTTTCCGTTGCTACGATATGATTGTCCAATGCTATTTAATGTTCCATTGTCATTGAAGTGCCACCATTCTGATGCTAATCCTGTTAATCCGGCATTTTTACAATATCTTTCTAGTCTTAATGCATTGTCATTCATTGTTTTTGCATATTTTCCTGAGTTTGCTGTTGTATATCTTGCTGCTGCTACACTTAACTCATGCATTGCTGTTGGCATTTGTAATTCTGTGCAACTTGCAACTACGTTGTATTTATAATTTCCTGCTGTTTTTGTTTGCATGCTATTAACTTTTACTAGTGAAACATCTATTGCTATACCTTGTTGATGATTTGATGTTCCTGTAGATATAAACCATCCGATTGACCATCCATCTACTTTAATTCCATTAGCTACTGTTTGGTTGCTGTTTATTAAGTTTTTTACTGCGTTGGCTATTGATGTTTGTGTATCATATGGTCTGAATGATTCGTAGATTTTTAGAGAATATCCTTCAGCTAACGCTGCTTTTTGTGCTTGTGCTATTTTAGCTGCCATTCCATATAATACTGGCATATCGTATTGGTATTCACCAAGTCTTGTATTGTTGTTATATACATTGTATAATCTATTTCCTGTAATGTTATCTATAGATACTCCTGATGATTTGAATAAGCTTGATGCACTGTTGCTATCATAGTAAACTATACTTGGAATTACGTCTGGTAAGTTTAATAATACATATGGTGCGTATACATATCCTGTGCTTTGGTTTTGGAATCTTACTTTTAACCAATCACCTTCTTGTGATAATATTGTGAAACTATTTCCTGCTGGTACTGTTCCAAGTTTTGTACTGTTTGATGTCGCTTTTTCACGAATATTTAATGTTATTGATGCCCATCCTGTTGCTCCTTGTATTGGTAATTCATAAGTTCCATAGTAGAAATCTGCTTGTGGTGCTGCTTTTGGTATTGTTGTGAAAGTTGTTGGATTTGCATTATAATCTCCTGATATATTTCCATTCATTGCTTTAACATTTACACAATATGCTGTTCCTGATGCTAATCCTGATAGTCTTGCTGATGTTTGCGTTGTTGCTATTGCATATCCTTGATTACTGTTTGATAATCTATAGTATACATAGTATTTTGTTGCTCCTGATACTGCATTCCATGTTACTGTTGCTGTTGAATCTGTAATGTTTGATACTTTAATGTTTGATACTAATGCTGGTTTTGTTGGTGTTTGTACTGCTTTATTTAATGTTGTGAATTTTACTGGATTTGCATTGTAGTTTCCTCCAACATTTCCTTTAATAGCTTTAACATTTACACAATATGCTGTTCCTGATCCTAATCCTGTTAATTGTATACTTGTTCCTATTACTGTTCTTGAAAGTCCTAGAGTTTGATTTTCTAATCTATAATATACTTGATATTGTGTTGCTCCTGATACTGGACTCCAGCTTACTATCGCTGATGTTTCTTTTATGTTTGTTACTTTAATATTTGATACTAGTCCTATTGTTCCATTATTGTTTCCTTGAGCTGGTACATTAAATGATACTGTATTTGAGTAACTTGCTGCAACTATTTTTTGTCCATTTACCATTCTATATGCTAATATTTTTACTTGATATGATGTTCCTGCTTTTAAATTTCTTATGCTTAGTCTATTTGATGATATTGCTCCAATGTTTTGGAATGCTCCATTATTTGTTGATAGGTAAATATCATATCCATCTGCATTACTTGCTGAATTATATGTGAATTTTCCTGTTGTTCCATCAAGTCCTGCGAATTTTAAGTTTGTAACATTTCCTGGTTTAGTAGCTACAGTAGCTGATGATGTTGTAAAGTACTTATATTGTGCAAATATTCCATATGTTCCATTTTTATATGCTCTTACTCCTACTGAATAATTTGTTCCTGCTGTTAAGTTTGGTATTGTATATGATGTACTAGATGTTTCAAATGATTTAATTATTACCCCATTCATTCCTAATACTACTTCATATTTTGTTGCTCCTGATACTGCACTCCATGTTGCTTTTGCTGATGTTGCTGTTATATTTGTTACATTTATATTTGTTACATTTGGTACTGTTACTGCTGCTTTTGATGTTGTTGCTGTTATACTGCTTGAGAATGTTCCTTCTTTTCCTCCTGCTGAAATTCCTCTTACTTTAATATAGTATTTTGTTCCTGCTGCCAAATTTTTTATTGTTACATTATTTACTGATGTTGTTCCTGCTGTTTTCATATTTGATATTGTTGTTCCATAGTAGATTTCATATTTTGTTGCATTCATATCTTTATCAAATATAACTGTTATAGAATTTTCAGCTATTTGTGTTGCTTTTAAATTTTTAATTTGTGCTGGTGCTACATCTTGCTTTGCTGGTGTTGTGAAATATTTGTATTGTGCAAATATTCCATATTTTCCATTTTTATATGCTCTTACTCCTACTGAGTAATTTGTTCCTGCTGTTAAGCTTGGTATTGTATATGATGTACTAGTTGTTTCAAATGATTTAATTATTACCCCATTCATTCCTAATACTACTTCATATTTTGTTGCTCCTGATACTGCGCTCCATGTTGCTTTT
>CAYMDN010000029.1:7377-15131 GCA_964389545.1 uncultured Clostridium sp.
TTATTACCCCATTTAATCCTAATACTACTTCATATTTTGTTGCTCCTGATACTGCGCTCCATGTTGCTTTTGCTGATGTTTCTGTTATATTTGTTACATTTATATTTGTTACGTTTGGTACTGTTGCTGCTTTTGCTGTTGTGAAATATTTATATTGTGCAAATATTCCATATTTTCCATTTTTATATGCTCTTACTCCTACTGAGTAATTTGTTCCTGCTGTTAAATTTGGTATTGTATATGATGTACTAGTTGTTGTAAAGTCTTTAATTATTACCCCATTTAATCCTAATACTACTTCATATTTTGTTGCTCCTGATACTGCACTCCATGTTGCTTTTGCTGATGTTTCTGTTATATTTGTTACATTTATATTTGTTACGTTTGGTACTGTTGCTGCTTTTGCTGTTGTGAAATATTTGTATTGATTATATACACCATATGTTCCATTTTTATATGCTCTTACTCCTACTGAGTAATTCGTTCCTGCTGTTAAGTTTGGTATTGTATACGATGTACTAGTTGTTGTAAAGTCTTTAATTCCTATTCCATTCATTCCTAATACTATTTGATATTTTGTTGCTCCTGATACTGCACTCCAACTTACTTTCGCTGAAGTTGTTTGAATATTTGATACACTTATATTAGTTACATTTGGTACTGTTGCTGCATATGTTTTTGTTCCTGCCATTGCTATTACCACTATAATAACTAATAATATAACCTTTAAATAATTTGTTTTACCTTTCATCATAAAAATCACCTACTTTTATAAAATTAAATTAAATTTTACTATATAATGTATTGACTTTTTTGCTTCATCTGTGTAATAAGAAATAATTACCTAATTTTATTATATCACCCATACCCTCACTTGTCAAATTTTACAAATTAATATTGACATTTATTTTTTTCAATGATATTATTTGTGAGTAAAAATTAACAAAGGAGATGATTTGAATGTCTGAAGAAGATAGACGTTTAGGCGCAGAAGATCGTAGACAGTCTAGTAAAAAGGCTATTACTATTTCTATACCTTTATTTATAATTATTATAGTTCTTGTTATTATCATTTTTGTAACAGCTATGGCTTTGATGGCAGTTTCTTATGAGAAAAAATTAGATGAAGCTAGAAATACTGCTCCATCTACAGAACCAGTTGAAGAGATTCAATATCCTTCTGGTACTAATTTTGAACCTGAAGAGCTATATGTTAATCCTGATGCTATAAACCCTGACGTATATGATACAAATGGTACCTATACACTTAATACTACATCTGATGATGATAATTCTGCAGAAGAAAATACTCCTGAGGACAATACCCCAGAAGATAATAATTCAGATGCTGAATAATAGGAATAAAAAAAGAACGTTATTTTTTATAACGTTTCTTTTTTTATTTTTATCTTCCTTCTGGATCATCATTGTGGTGCTTCATATATTGTTTTAATGCGTTTATTGTTTCTAATATTACTAATCCTTCATCTACCATTTGTGCTAATTCTTCTATTGATACTTGATAATAGTGATTATCTTCTACTGAAAATAAATATACATCTGTTCTGTTTTTTGGTATTTCTGCTACTATACAATGTTGATAGTGTTTTCCTTCTTCGTCTTGTGTATAACAATCTATTTGTCTGATTCTTTTTAATTCTGATGGAGTAAATAATTCATATAGCATTGTTTCGTGGTGCCATTTTCTTTCTGCATATTTCATTTCTTTATTATGATATATATCTATATTCTCTAATATAAATTTCAACTTTTCTCCTAAGTCTTCTATATAATCTGAATCCAGTCTTAGTAAATCTATATATTCGTCTGCATAGTAATAATCTTTTTGAATATATCCTATCTTTTTATCTATTCGTTCTAATTCGTCTCTACTAATTACATCTGGTGTTTCTTCTAGGAATGCTGTTCCAAATTCTTTTGTTCTCATGTGTGATTGTATATTTTCTAAATCCATTTGTAAATCTATTTTATATATTGGTCTTCCATCTGCTGGTCTTATTAAATTATATACATGTGCACATTTTCTATGATCATCTGGATTTCTGTATGTAACTATATTCACACCGAACCTTTTTAATATTTCTTCTAATAAATAAGAAGAGTTTCTACATATTATAATATCAGTGTCTAACCCTTCTTCTATTGCCGCCATTCTTCCACTGTCTGAATATATTTCTCTTTTTGTTCTAGAATTTCCAAATGCAAATTTTAAATTGAATGATAATCTTTTTCCTAAGTCCATATATACATATCTTACTATTTCATCTTCTGTATACCCTTCTGTTTTTTTCTTCACTTCTTCTACATATTTATCTATTGAGTTCATTGTATCACCTTCTTCGTTTTGTTTACATATTAATTATACCATATTTTATAGAATATAACAAAAAGCACGATTTCTATCGTGCTTTCTTATTATTTATTATGTATTTTTGTTTCCACCATTACCTTTTTTCTTTTTTGTTCCGAATACATCGCCAAATAAGAAGTTTTTGAATCCTTTCCATGTTACTTCTTGATTTAAGAAATCGTTTACTTCTGTTTCTACCTTTTTTTGATGTGGTGTTAATTCAACTTTTATTTCATAGAATAGTATTGATTTTAGTTTTGAGAAGAATCCTCCTTGTTTTGCTGGTAGATTTGGTGAACTTCCTCCTGTACATACTTTGAATGTAAATCCATCATTTACTGTCCCTGTACCTTCACCTGTTGTATCTCCTGTCCCAGTATACCCTGTTGTTCCACCAATAGTTCCAACTCCTCCTGCATTTTCTGTAATATCTCCAGTTCCTGGCATTTCAACAAGTCCACCGCCTACTGGTGTAACATTTCCATCATTACCTATAAATCCACCTGTTGCTCCTATCTTTCCTGTTGTTCCTGTATATGTTCCATCTGTACCAACAAATCCTCCTATTGTTCCTGCTTTTGCTGTTGTACCACCTGTAGTATTATTATCCCATGTACCTTTTCCAGTAGTTGCATTGTTTTTCCAGTTATTTCCTTCTGTTGTATTTTCATTCCAATTTTTTTCCCAGTTTTTTTCATCTCCTGTATATCCGCCGTTATTCCATTTACCTTCTCCGCCTGTTGTTACTGAGCCTGCGTTTACATATCCGCCTGTAGCTGCATCTATATCTATAAATCCTCCTATTGTTCCTGCTTTTGCTGTCGTTCCATTTCCCCAAGTATTATCTTCTGTTGTATTTCCGTTCCAATTATCTTCTCCACCGTTATTCCATTTATCATCTATACCAGTGTATTCTCCACCAGTTGTACTACCTGTTCCTACACCACCTATTGTTCCTGCGTTATATCCTCCTGTATATCCTCCATCTATACTGCTACCTATATCTTCTCCTGTTCCGTTTATTGGAATAAACTTTGATATTTTATCCATCATTTTTCCCCCTTAGTATCCTGTCTCCGTCATTTGTTGATATTTTACTCTATTTATAGTTTTTATATCATATAATCTATTGATATTCAAGGGGTTTCGAGTTTATTTGTATTACTTTTTAGTTACCATTTTATTACAATATTGTTACACATTTTTTCCAATTAATATATTGTTTTTGATTTCTTCTATTTTAACCTTTTGTATTGTGTTTTCTAACTTGTCTCCTTTTGCTTCAACACTTATATAATTTTTAGTGTGTCCTTCTGTGTATTCATTGTCTTTTTTGGTTTCAAATAAAACTTCTAATTCTCTTCCTATATTATTCTCTAAAAATTCTCTTTCATTTTTGTTGGAAAGTTCTATTAGTCTTTTGCTTCTTTCTTCCTTTATATTGCCATCTATTTGGTTTGGCATTTTTGCTGCGGCTGTTCCCTCTCTTATTGAATATTTGAAAACGTGCATTTTCATAAATTTTATTTCTTCTAAAAATTTATATGTTGTTTCAAATTCTTCATCTGTTTCTCCTGCAAATCCTACTATTATATCTGTAGTTAATGCTACATCTTTAAAGTTTTCTCTTAGTAGTTGTACTCCTTCTTTAAACTCACTTGTAGTATATTTTCTGTTCATTCTTTTTAGTGTTTCATCACATCCACTTTGTAAAGAAAGATGAAAGTGATTACATATTTTTTCTAACTTTACTAGTCTTTTTACAAATTCTTTTGTTATAAGATTTGGTTCTAGTGATCCTAGTCGTATTCTTTCTAATCCTTGTATTTTATTTATTTCTTCTAATAGATCTATTAGTCGTATTCCGTCTTCAAAGTCTTTTCCATATGAGGCTACATGAATTCCTGTTATTACAACTTCCTTTATTCCCATTTTTACTATTTCTTTTATTTCTTCAATGACATTTGCAATTTTTCTGCTTCTTACTCTTCCTTTGGCATATGGAATTATACAATATGAACAAAAATTGTTGCAACCATCTTGTACTTTTATAACTGCTCTTGTTTTTTCTGTGTATGTAACTGTTCCATATTCTGAAAATTCTTTTTCTTCTCCTATTTGTTTTTCGTTATTATTAGGAAATTTGTTTTCTACTATTGATACAATATTGTTTTTTTCTGCATTGCCTATGATTATATCTATTTCTTCTACTTTTTCTAATTCTTTTCTGTTTACTTCTGCGTAACAACCTGTAACTACGATTAGAGCATCTTTGTTTAATTGCTTTACATGTCTTATTATTTGGCGTGATTTTTTATCTGCTATGTTTGTTACTGTGCATGTATTTATTACGCATATATCGCTTTTTTCTTCTGGCTTTACTATCTCATATCCTTTTTCTACAAATTTTTGTGTCATTGCATTTGTTTCGTATTGATTTACTTTACACCCAAGTGTAACAAATGATACCTTTTTTTGCATTTTTTACTCCTTTTTTTAGGGTCGCTAAAATTGCGACCCTATATTATAATTACGATTCTGTTGTGTTCTCTTCTTGAGGTGGTTTTGCCATTTTTAGCTCTTCCCATCTTTCTCTGCTCATTAGTACTTTGCGTGGTTTACTTCCCTCATATCCTGAGATAATTCCTCTTTCTTCCATTTGGTCTATTAGACGTCCTGCACGTGTGTAACCAATTTTAAATCTTCTTTGTAGAGATGAAGCTGATGCTTGTCCATTATCTATACACATTTCTATTGCGTCCATTAGTAATGGGTCCGTATCATCATCTGCATCTTGATCTAGTTCCATATCTGTTGAATTTGATTTTTCTATTTTTTCTAATACGTCTTCACTGTATGTTGGTCCGCCATTATTTTTTAGGAATGTTACTATTTTTTCGACTTCACCATCAGATACGAATGCACCTTGAACTCTTTGTGGTTTCATTGCACCAGATGGATAGAATAACATATCTCCTTTTCCCAGTAATTTTTCTGCTCCTATTGAGTCTATAATAGTTCTTGAGTCTACACCTGATGTAACAGCAAATGCAATTCTACTTGCTATGTTTGCTTTGATAACACCTGTGATGACGTCTACTGATGGTCTTTGTGTTGCTATTACTAAGTGCATTCCTGCAGCTCTAGCCATTTGTGCTAATCTGCATATTGCGTCTTCAACATCTTTTGCTGCTACCATCATTAAATCTGCAAGCTCGTCTATTATAATTACTATTTGTGGTAGTTTTTCTTCTACTCCTTCTTTTTCTAGTGCTTCGTTATATCCTGATATATCTCTTACGTTTTTTTCTGCAAATAGGTGATATCTGTTTACCATTTCTTGTACCGCCCAAGCAAGAGCTCCTGCTGCTTTTCTCGGATCTGTTACGACTGGTATTAATAAGTGTGGTATTCCGTTATATACTGATAATTCAACAACTTTTGGGTCAACCATTACTAGTTTTACTTCACTTGGTTTTGCTTTATATATAATACTTGTTATCAATGTGTTAATACATACACTCTTTCCTGAACCTGTACTTCCTGCTATTAATACGTGTGGCATTTTTGCAATATCTGTTACTATTGTTTCTCCTGCAGCATCTCTTCCTACTGCAAATGATAGTTTTGATTTTGCTGTTTGGAATTTCTCGTCTTCTATGATTTCACGTAGTGATACCATATTTTTCTCTTTGTTTGGAATTTCAATTCCTACTGCTTGTTTTCCTGGTATTGGTGCTTCTATTCTTATTGATTCTGCTGCTAGGTTTAATGCTATATCATCTGATAAGTTTGCTATTTTACTTACCCTAACTCCTTCTGCTGGTTTTAATTCATAACGTGTTATTGTTGGTCCAACTGATACATTTTCTACTTTTGCAGCAACTCCAAAGCTATGTAATGTTCTTTGTAATTGGCTCGCTGTATCTGCAATTGATTTTTTACTATTCTTTGCCGTTGCTTTGCATTCATTTAAGTATTCAATTGGAGGAAATTCGTAGTTTTGATCTTCTACTGTTAGTGTGTGTTCTAGTGTTAGAACTTGTTTTGTTTTGTCTTCTTTTTCTTGTTCTGCTTGTTTGAATAATCCGTTCTCTTCTGTATTTTTTTCTTCTGGCATTTTTATCTCTATGTCGTCATTTAGTTCTGCTGCCTCTGCTCTTTCCATCTCTTTTAATTGTTTTTTTGTTAATTGCTTCTCTTTGAATCTTTCTTTAAAACCTAATATTTTTGAATCTTCTTTTTCTCTATCGTCCTCCTCATCTTCTCCTATGTCGATATCTATTGATGCTCTTCTTCTACGAGGTGGTCTTCTTTCTTCTACTATCTCTTCCTCTTCTTCATATTCTTCTCTATATTCTCTGTTTCTTTCAACTATGTCTCTTACTATGTCTGCTGGTCTTATTCCATACATAAAAATTGAAAGAATTACTATTGTTCCTAATGCTAAAATTACTGATGCGATTTTTCCTACCATGTCGACAAATATATATGTAAATGAGTGTCCCATACTTCCTGTATCAAATCCAAATATTGTGATTATTACTGTTATTGCTAGTGTTAGTGCTGTATATTGTGCTATTTTTATACTTAGTACTCTCTTATTATCTTCGCATGCTAAGTGAACAGACGAAACAAAGACTGCAATTGGAATTATGTATTGAATTATTCCTATTGCTTCTGTTAGTTTTGGTATTATGTTTTGTCCAACATATCCAGGTTTTCCATATATTAATATCATTAATACAATACTTAGAACAAATAATACTGCTACTTCTATATCTAAGTTTGATTTACGTTTTTTTGTTGTACCTTTTTTCTTTGTAGGTGTCTTCTTTTTTCCCATATCTTATTCCTTCCTGTTCTTACCTAAAAGAAGTCAGAATAGTATACAACAACTCTTCTGACTTCCAGATATTCTATTTTAGTTCATCTCTGTTTTGTTCAATAGTTTTTAGTGCGTCTGCTATTGATGCATTTATATCATTTATAGCAACCTCTAAATTTGCTAGAATTCCATCTGCATAGTCCTTTGTTCCTTTTGTTATTTCTCTTGACATTTCGTTAGCTGTTTCTATAATTTCTGCTTTTTGATCATATGCTTTTCTTGTAATTTCATGTTCATCTATCATTGCTATTATTCTATTTTCAGCTTCTCTTACAATATCGTCTGCTTCTTTTTCGGCTTCTTGTAAAATTCTTCCTCTTTCTTCTTTTACCCATTTTGCTTGTTTTAATTCGTCTGGAAGTTTTAATCTGATTTCTTGTATGATTTCTAATATTTCTTCTTTATCTACGACAACTTTTTCTGTAAAAGGTAAGTGTTTACTTCTATCTAATATATCTTCTAATGTATCCAATAGTGTAAAGATTTCCATCTTAC
>CAYMDN010000030.1:0-15006 GCA_964389545.1 uncultured Clostridium sp.
TCCTAAGTTAGGGAATTTTACAACTCTTTTTCTTATATCCATGAATTTTTGTTTTAATCCATCAAAACTGCTTTCTGGATGTTCATAAAATAGCCACATTCCTTTTGCTGCATCAATTGCAGATCCACCACCAATTGCTATTATTACATCAGGCTTGAATTCTCTCATCTCCTCAACGCCTCTTTCGATTGTCTCTACATCTGGATCTGGTTCTATGTCTGAATATATTTTTGAATGGCAATATTGTTCTCTTTTTCTTAAATAATATAGCACTTTATCAACATATCCCAATTTAACCATGGTTTCATCAGTTACTATAAATGCTCTTGTTATATCTCCCATGTTTTCTAAATATTGTACTGAATTTTTTTCGAAATAAATTTTAGGTGGAATCTTAAACCATTGCATATTGACTCTCCTTTTCGCAATTTTTTTCTTATTTATTAGATTAACTGTTGATACATTTGATGTTGTACTATTTTTTCCATATGAACCACATCCTAATGTTAAAGATGGAGTATTTGTATTATAAATATCTCCTATTGCTCCTTGAGATGATGGTGAATTTACAATGATTCTACCAACTTTCATTTCCGATCCAAATCTTTCGATTATTTCATTGTTCTGGCTGTGTATTATCGCTGAATGTCCTAATCCACCTAATTCTAGCATTTTTCTACACTTTTCGAATCCCTCTTCGGTACTATTTACTACATAGTATGCAAGGACTGGTGATAATTTTTCTTTTGATAGTGGGTAATCTGCTCCTACATCTGGTAATCTTGCAATTAATATTTTAGTTCCTTCCGGTACTTGTATTCCAGCATTATGTGCAATCCATGTAGCTGGTTTTCCAACTACTTCACTGTTTACAGAGCCCTTTTCTTTATTTATAACATAATCACTAACTTTCCAAGTTTCTTCTTCATTTAAAAAGTAGCAATTATTCTTTCTCATATATTCTTCAAATTGATTTGATATTTCTGTATCTACTATAACAGCTTGTTCTGATGCACAAATCATTCCATTATCAAATGTTTTTGATAACATTAAATCTGTACATGCTCTTTCTAAATTTGCTGTTTTTTCTATATAGCATGGTGCATTTCCAGGTCCAACGCCAAGTGCTGGTTTTCCACAACTATATGCGGATTTAACCATTCCTGCTCCGCCAGTTGCTAATATCAATGCCACCTTTGGATGGTTCATTAAAGCTGTTGTTGCTTCAATCGATGGATATTCTACCCATTGTATACAATCTTCTGGAGCACCTGCCTTAACAGCTGCCTCTTTTAAAATCTCTGCTGTTCTCTTTGAACAATTTTGTGCTGATGGATGGAATCCAAATATAATTGGATTTCTTGTTTTAGCACAAATTAGTGATTTAAACATTGTTGTAGAAGTTGGATTTGTAACTGGCGTAACTCCTGCTACGATTCCAACTGGCTCTGCAATTTCAACATAACCCTCTAATTCGTTTTCTTCTATAACTCCAACTGTTTTTTCTGTTTCAATAGAATGCCATATATACTCTGTTGCGAACATATTCTTTATAATTTTATCCTCGTAAACACCTCTGCCTGTTTCTTCTATTGCTTGTTTTGCAAGTTCTCTGTGGTGTTCCAATCCTGCAACAGACATTGCTTTAACTATTCTGTCTATATCTTCTTGGTTAAGCTTCATGTATTCGTATAAGGCCTTATCCGCCCTTTCTACTAATTCATTAATCATTTGTCCTACGTCATTCTCCATAATATTTCCTCCTTAGAATAATTCACTACTATTGTCTTAATTTTAATTATGTATTTTCAATTATTTTATTTCTATTTTTTCTATAAATCCATCCATATCATAATTTAATTCTACTGTATATTTTCTTCCTGCGCTTAATCCTTGGCTGATTTTAGATAAATCACTTGATTCTGATGTTCCATTTGTAAATAAAGCATTTGCTGATAATCCTGTTGATGTTGATGTTACTACTGATATTTGATGTTTATCATTTGTTGCATTACTTGATATTATTGCTGCCATTAAACTTCTTATTTGAGTTCCTGTTAATCCTGTTCCAGAATATGGTGTAAATTGAGAATTAAATGTTTGCATCTCTATTGCTATAGCTGATGATCCTATATTGGTTGTTTTTACATATGCTGTATTATACACCGAAATCCCCACGCTCATAATTAATACAAGTACTAAAATTGCTCCTATTTCCATCATACCTTTTTCTTCTCTTAATTTTTTCATAAAACATCTCCTTATTTATAAATTTTACCATTACAATACTATCACATAACATTTTTTCATTCAATACTTTTCTTTCAGATTCCTTGTAAATTTTACTTTTGCCCCTATTTATGCTATAATTAGAGATGGAGGATTATAAAAATGATTAAGTTAGTAGCAAGTGATATAGATGGTACTATAGTTGATAATAATAATTCTATATATGCTTATAACTTTCAAGCTTTTGAAGACTTAAGCAAACACAATATGAACTTTGTTGTTTGTACAGGTAAAACTTACCCAATTACAAAGCATGTGTGTTCTCAAATGAATGCACGTTTTGGTATATTTGGTAATGGTAACCTTATTGTAGATTTAAAAACCGAAGAAGTTTTGTATAAAAAATTATTGAATACAGCTGAAGTTCTTTCATGCATTGATATTGCTAAAAAACATCATATGCATGTTCATATCTATACTAATACAGATGTCATTACTGAAAAGTTGGAATATCTTGATTTAAGAAATTATCAATTACAAAAAGATAATCCTGAATCTACTTTAGTTTTTAGGGTTGTTACTGATATAAGAAATTATGTTTTAACTCATAATCTTGAAGTATTTAAATTAGTCATATCTGATGCATCTTCAACAGCATCTGCAAAAAAAGATATTGAAGAACTTTCAAACCTTACAATTTCAGTAATTAATAAAAAAGGTAAATATAAAGATTGTATATTAAATAAAGAATATGAATATTTAGATATAACCTCTAATAATGTTAATAAACAAGTTGCCCTTGAATTTTTAGGGAATTATTTAAATATAAGATCTGACGAAATGCTTACCATTGGAGATAATGTTAATGATTTAGACATGGTTCAAAAAGCAGGAATTGGAGTTGCTGTTGCAAATGCCTATGATGAATTAAAACAAGTTGCCAAGTATACAACAAGTAAGCCTGTTGATCAAGGTGCTTTCGCAGAAGCAATATATAAATTTGTGAAATTTTAAAAAAGTTTGATTCGTAGAAAATCAAACTTTTTTATTTTATCCCCACATTTGTCTTGATAATTTTTTACATTTTTTCATTATTTTCTTTCCATTTACCATTCCTTCAGAGCATAACATCCATGCAGTTGCAGTCATTGCAGTTCCTAACATAACACCTTTTACAAATTTCATTTAACGTCACCCTTCCTTTTTTATTTTATTATTTCTTGTTTTGTAAAAATTTATACTGTTTTATTAAAGAATATATTTCATATAAAGCAATTACACCTAAAAAAGCTCCAAAGCATTTTCGAAGTATATTTACTTCCATATTTATTGAAATTATACTTCCAATTACAGCCCCTATAACGCCTGTAGTAGCTATAATTATACCAATTTTCCATTCTATAAGTTTTTCTTTAATTGCAACACAAATTGCAGATAATGATGTTGGAATAAAAAATACTAAGTTAGTTGCTTGAGCTGTATGTTGTTCTACTCCAAGAAAAACAGATAATACTAATATTAAAACTGTTCCTCCACCCATTCCTGTTCCACTTACAATTCCAGAAATCAACCCTGTTAACACTTCTACCATAAAATCCCCTAACTACTGTATAAATAGTCTCACTGACGTATATACTAAAAAAGTTATAAATAAAATTCTCAAAGTTTTAATTGATAAAATTTTTAATAATTTAGCTCCAATAAATCCGCCTATAGTTCCACCTATTGCGCACAGAATTCCTATTTTCCAATTAATGTAATTATTTTTATAGTAAAAAATTCCACTTGTTATAACCATTGGTAATATAGCAAAAACTGATGTTGCTCTTGCTTTTGCATCTTCTATTTTAAATATGTGTATGAGTGCAGGAACAACTATCATTCCTCCTCCAGCTGCAAACAATCCACTTATAGTGCCTGCAAAGATGCCAGTTACCACACCCTTCAATATATTCTTATCAAATTCCATATGTATATTATTATATTAAATTTCTTTATTTATTCTTGATTCGTTATATTATTAATTTCTACATCATCACTGTATACTGGAACTTCTTGCTGTATATTTGCATTTTCTAATACTTTTTCAGGTATTTTTCCAAATAAGGTTGTCATCAGAAACAGTGTAAATACCGTTCCTATGGCAATAACCACAGATATTATCCTGTCTTTATTAATTACATAAAACATAAAAACCTCCTAAATATGCTACTAGTATATTCAAATCTTGTATTATTTATGTGTTTTATGGAAATATTGACAAGCAATTATAATATGTTATAATGATGTTTCAAACTTATTTTTAGGAGGTAACATGGGCGATAGATATAATAGTGCTGAAAAGGCTGGTATTTTTGGAATTCTTGGCAACATTTTTTTGCTAATAATCAAAGGAATTGCTGGGTTTGCATTTAATAGTCAAGCGATGATTGCAGATTCATTTAATAGTGCTGGAGATATATTAAGTTCTCTTTTTACCTTCATTGGAAATAAAATTTCTAGTAAGCCTGGAGATAGTGATCATAATTTTGGTCATGGAAAATCTGAATACATATTCTCATTTTTAATTAGTATATCTATGATGGTTGTTGCAGTAAAGCTATTTATTGATTCGATAAAATCTTTACTATTCCATAACGAACTTACATTTTCTATCCTTTTGGTTATCGTTTGTTTAATAACTATTGTTGTAAAATTATTTTTGTTTATATATACAAAATCAGTTTTGAAAAAATCTCCAAACATATTGGTAGAAGCTAATAGCAAGGATCACTTTAATGACTGTATTATAACAACTTGTACTTTAATTTCAATTTTATTTGCATTCTTAAACATATATTGGGTTGATGGGGTTGTTGGAATAATAATTTCATTTTATATATTCTTTACAGGTGTTGAAATTTTTACTGAAAGTTATAATGTTTTAATGGATATTTCTATAGATTCTGAAACTAGAGAAGTTATATTAGAATTAACAAAAAAATATAAGGAAATTAAAAAAGTTGATAACATTTATTCTACTCCATCTGGATACAATTATATTGTTATTTTAACTATTTCTCTTGATGGTAATATGACGACATTTAAAAGTCACGCATTGGCAGATAAATTAGAAGAAGACATCAAACATTTGGAAAAAGTTTCTGATGCAATCATTCACGTTAATCCTGTTTAATATCTTCTTACTCTTTTAAATTTACTTTGTATGTATCCCTCTAACTTGTTCATAAACTCAGTTGGAGGAATTTCTTGTTTTGCAACCATATCTAATCCTTTTTCCCAACTGGCCGTTAGTTTTGGGTTTAGCATGTCTGGCATAGATTTATTAACAACATCATATATTGATTCTCCTTTTTCTGTTGGAGTAATAATCTGCGTTTTCGAATTAATTTCTATATGTTTTATTTTTTCTAATTTTTTTATAATCTCTGCTCTTGTTGCACTAGTTCCAATTCCCGCACCTTTTATTTGTTCTCGAAGTTCCTCTTCCTCTATAAGTTTACCTGCATTTTCCATTGCAAGAATAATTGAACCTGAGTTATATCTGGTTGGTGGTGTTGTTTCTGCCTCTTTTATTCCTATATCTTGAACTTCTATTTCTTGTCCTTTTTTTAGATTTTTGAGTGTCTCATTTTCATTACTTTCTTCTTTTGCTTTTAATACTTCTAAATATCCTACTTTAGTACATATTTTTTCATTTGCATAAAAAGTTTCGTTTTCTATGTTAACTGTAACATTTACTTTGTTAAACTCAGCTGGTGGATAAAAAATCGCTAAAAATCTTTTTACTATGACTCTATATACTTCTCTATGTAAATCTGGTAATTTAGTATAATTTTCAAATCCTTGTCCTGTAGGAATTATTGCATAGTGGTCTGTTATTTTACTATCATTTACATACTTTGTTTTAGCAAGTCCATTAGTCGGATATTTTTCACTAGCCATTTTTGTTATATATCCATTTATTTCATCATCCGCCTTCATATTTTTAGCTAGTCCATTTAAGTTCTTTGATATCTCTTTTGCAACAGCTGTTGATAATACTCTCGCATCAGTTCTAGGATATGTAACAAGTTTTTTTTCATACAAACTTTGTATTATCTCTAAAGTCTCACTCGGCTTTATTTTAAATCTTTTAGTACATTCATTTTGAATTTCTGCAAGATTGAAAAGTAATGGTGCATTTTCTTTTTGTTTTGCTTTTTTTACTTCTGTTATTACTGCCGTTTTACCTTTTAAGCCTTCAATAAATTCTTTTGCTTCCTCTTCTTTTTTTAGTCCTGTTTCATTGTATAGTTTAGGAGATTCAAAAAGCACAGATTTCTCATTTACTTTCCATTCTCCCATAAAATTGCTTTCTCCACCAAAAGTTACATTTACTTTATAATACTTTGTTTTAACAAAATTTCGTATTTCTCTCTCTCTCGATACAATCATTCCAAGTACACATGTCATTACTCTACCAATTGATATTGAAGTCTTATCTTCTTTGATTTTTTCTGCTAATTTTTTTCCATAAATTATTGTTAAAAGCCTAGAAAAATTAATACCTATTAAGTAGTCCTCTTTGGCTCTCAAATATGCAGAATCTGATAAGCTATCATATTCTGATAAATCCTTTGCTTCTTTAATGCCACGTAGTATCTCTTCTTCTGTTTGAGAATCTATCCATACCCTTTTCTTTTTCTTCCCTTGTACTCCTATCATTTGATCAACTAATCTGTATATGTATTCTCCCTCTCTCCCAGAGTCAGTACTTACATATATTGTGTCTATGTCTTCTCTAATCAGTAATCCCTTTATAATGTCGAATTGTTTTTGAACATTAGGTATTACTTCATACTTAAATTCATCTGGTATAAATGGCAGTGTATCTAACCTCCAGAATTTTAGATTCTCATCATACTTTTCCGGATATGACATTGTAACTAAATGCCCTACACACCATGTTATAACCCATTCTTCATTTTCTATATATCCATTTTTTCTATTTGTTCCAACCTTTAGAACCTTCGCAAATTCCATTGCTACAGATGGTTTCTCTGTTATCAGCAATTTCTTCATTTTTTCACCTATTTTACTTTAAATTATATTTTTGTCGTTTGTCTCGAAATATTTAATAGTATACCTACTGAGCATAGAAGTATTAATAGTGATGAACCTCCATAGCTAAAGAATGGTAAAGATACACCTGTTACTGGTATTGAAGACGTTACAACTGCAATATTCATTATTGCTTGAGCTCCTATTAATGTTGTTATACCTATTGCAATTAAACTTCCAAACATATCTGGAGCCTTCATCGCAATTACTATTCCTCTCCATATAAATGCTCCAAATAGTAATATTACAAATGTACATCCTAAAAATCCTAATTCTTCAGCGAGAACTGCAAATATATAATCATTATGAGGCATAGATATGTATTGGAATTTTTGATTGCTATTTCCAAGTCCTACACCAAATAATCCTCCTGATCCTATAGCATATAACCCTTGTATAATCTGCCATCCAGTATCTGTTGGGTCAGCCCAAGGATCCATAAAGGCCATTACTCTTGTTAATCTATATGCTCCCCATCCAAATTTAGTAGCAGTTATGTATAATGCAGCTCCTCCTACTACAGCTAATATTCCTCCGCATCCTACAAAATGAGAAAACTTGCATCCTGCCATTAGCATCATTACTGCAATAGCAATAATAATTATAAGTGATGCACTAAGGTGTGATTGAATAAGCACTAATACTCCTATTGGTATCAATAGAAATAATATTGGTCTAAAGAATCCTTTTCCTAAGTCTTTCATATCATCTTTATTTTTTGTTAAATATGCTGCAAAGAATATAATTAATCCAAGTTTTGCAATTTCTGATGGTTGCACACTACTAAATCCTGGCACAGCAATCCATCTTCTTGCACCATTTACAGCAAATCCTACACCTGGTATTATTACAGACAAAAGTAAAATAATCGAAATAATATATGCCCATATATAGAATTTTGCATAATTGTGATAATCAAATTTTGATAAAAACCACATTCCTATCAATCCTAAAACCGCTGCAAACATTTGTTTATACGCATATGAATAACTACTAATATTTTGCCACAATGCTAATGGTGAACTAGCTGAAAGCACCATTATTATTCCCATTCCTAGCAATAATAACACTATTACAAATAGTCCAAAATCGGCTGGTCTAACTGATTTAGTTTTACCTTTTTTAGTTTTCTTTGTTTGCTTTCCCATAGTTCTCCTCTCTCTTTTTCTTACTGTTATCTTTTTAATTCTTTCGTATAATCTAAACTGCACAAAGTCCTATAATACACAACATTAATGTTATAATACAGAATACTGATACAACTTTGTTTTCTTTCCATCCTGATAGTTCAAAATGGTGATGTATAGGCGCCATTTTAAATAATCTTTTTCCACCTGTTTTTTTGAAATATACTACCTGTAAAACAACTGATAAAGTCTCTATTACTGGTATTAGTGCAATAATCAGCAATATTAGTGGCATCTTCATATATAGTGCCATTGCTGATATTACTCCTCCTAGTAACAGTGAACCTGTATCACCCATAAATACCTTAGCAGTATTTAAATTAAATATTAAAAATCCTAAACATGCTCCAATAATTATGCTTCCAAATACAACTATTTCTTTTATATCTAAAATAATTGCAATTACAGTTAAGCAAGTTGTTATAATCGCTGATACACTTGTGCTTAACCCATCTATACCATCTGTTAAATTTACTGCATTAGTTGTTGCTAGCATTACAAAAATTGCAAATGGAATATAAAATAATGCTGGTAATGCTAATTCATATTTTATGAATGGTATTATTGTTATAGTACCTAATTTTACTACTCTTAACAAATATAATACATATAAAACTGAAATTATAAGAAGTCCAAACATCTTGCTAGATGGTTTTAAACCTTTGGTATTTTTTAATACTAATTTTTTATAATCATCTATAAATCCTATTAGCCCAAATCCTATTGAAATTAGTAACAACGGAAATAGTCTTCTTCCAACTATTGGTTCTCTATTTAAGTAGTAAATATATCCTCCAATAGTTCCTATTATTATTCCCATTGCTATTATTATGCCTCCCATTGTTGGAGTACCTCTTTTATCTAAGTGCGATTGAGGTCCATCTTCTCTCTCCATCTGTCCAACTTTCAACTTACGTAGTAGAGGTATTATAATTATTGATAATAGTACTGTTGCTACAAAGGAAACAAACAATATTCTTGTTTGAAAATACAATTATATTACCTCCTTTATGATCTCCCTCTCATCGTAATGTCTTCTTTCCCCATTTATTTCTTGATATGTTTCATGTCCTTTTCCTGCAAGAACAATTATATCGCTTTTATTTGCCATATCTACTGCATATTTTATAGCTTCTGTTCTATCAACTATTGTTACATATTTTCCTTTTGATTTTACTGCTCCTTCTTCTATTTCTTTGACTATAGTTTCAGGATTTTCTGTTCTTGGATTATCTGAAGTAATTATTGTAAAATCAGCTATGCTTGCTGATATTTGCCCCATTATAGGTCTTTTAGTTTTATCTCTATCTCCTCCACATCCAAATACAGAAATTACTCTTCCTCTTGTATAACTTTTTACTGCACTTAATATACTTTGTAAACTCTCTGGTGAATGCGCATAATCTATCATTATTACTAAATCTTTTTTATTAGGAACTAATTCGCTTCTCCCTGGAACTCTTACATTCAATAATGCTTCCTTTACTTCCTCTGTTGTAACTCCAATTTCTTCTGCAATATAAATTGCTGCCAATGAATTATATACACTAAATCTTCCAGGTATTCCTGTTTTTATTCTCTCATTCTTTCCGTTCATTTTTACTTTAAAGTCTACACTTGAATTTGTTATTGTTATATCTTTTGCAATAAGGTCTGCCTCATTATCTATTCCATAAGATTTTATATCCTTATCTGGTAATCTTTTAAGTATCTTTCGAACATAAAAATCATCAGTATTTATAAAACTTTTTTTACTCATTTCTATAAGTTTTAGCTTAGAATTATAATAATCTTCCATATCAGGATGTTCATTTGCACTTATATGATCTTCAGAAAAATTCGTAAATATCGCTAGATCAAAATCGCATCCATCTACTCTATGTAGTTTTAATGCTTGAGAAGAAACTTCCATAACAACTGTTTCAACTTTTTCTTCTACCATCTGGTTAAATAATTTTTGAAGTTCTATACTCTCAGGAGTAGTTCTAGCACTTTCTCCTAAACTTACGCCTCCAATATAGTTCTCTACTGTTCCAATTAGTCCTACTTTTTGTCCGTGTTTTTCTAGTATTGATTTTATCATAAATGTTGTTGTTGTTTTACCTTTTGTTCCTGTAACACCTATAAGTTTTAATTTTTTTGAAGGATTTTTATAGAAATTACATGCTATTTTCGCAAGTGCTACCCTTGTATCACGGGCTACTAATATTGTTATATTATCGTTAAAATCACTTTTGTTTAATTTTGCATCTTCTTGCACCATTACAACTTTTGCACCATTTGCTATTGCTTGTTTTATATACTGATGTCCATCTACTAGAAACCCTCTTATTGCTATAAACATTCCATTTTCTTTTACTTTCCTAGAATCACATTCTACCGAATTTATATCTAATTCTAGATTTCCTTTAGCTTTTAAGCCTTCAATACCTGCAATAATAGACTTTAACTCCATTTTTCAACCCTCATCCTTCCACAAATTTACATAAAATTCCTAAAATATCATAATATACTATATTTTATAATAGTATATTATAATATTTTTTTCTTTTTTTGTATAGTTCTTTTAGAAAAAATATACTTTTTTTATCCATATAAAAATCTTCTTTTTAGTCATTTTTTTTAAAGCTAGCCTTCATGCGGAACTACTTAGTATAATATATTTATCATATTAAAATATATATTGCTTTTTTTCTAAATATAACAAACTCTACTAATTTTTACAAAAAAGTGGCACCGTAGGGACAAAGTCCCTACGGTGCTTGTAATAATCAAAATATACGGTTCTAATACTTTCTATGTATTTCTTCAATGTAGATCATGCTTTTTCCTAAATAACTGTTATTCCTTCTGTCCAGCAAAGTCCCAACGATTCTCGTAATGATCAAAATATGCGGTTCTAATTGCGTATATGGTTTCCCACATTTTCTCAAAAGATTTTACACTTTTTTCATCAAAAGAATCTACTACTTCTTCAGGTAATCTAATCGAATCGTCATAGCCTCCAAAAAAGTAGTTTATATAGAACTCTCTCCCGTTGAAGTTAAATATAATATTTACATGCCACTGATTTGGTGAGTAATGAAAGTAAGCCTCTTTAAAACTTGTTTCAAGTTCTATAAGGTCAAGTGAAAAATCAAATGGAGCTGTTGGCTCATGTATTTCCTTGTTACCTTTGGTCAAAGAAAACTTATCGAAAGTTTCCCAATCTCTTGGAACAAGAGCATAGTATTTCTCATCTTTCATTACCATGCTTAAATAAGTTTTGTCATTTTCAACTTCGTAAAGTTCTTCGCTGTATCTTATTGAGCTTACAATACTATCAGCCATACCTACATATGTGAATCTAATCGTTGGTATATTTTCAACAAGCTCCACATACATTAGGTATAACTTTTTTCCCTCTGTAAGGATAAGTCCGCGATAGATACTTGTGTCCATAATTGTTCCATGCGGAAATTCTTGGGAAGAAACCTTATAGCCGTTATTATAAAAAGTAAAGGTTTCTTTTTCTTGCATCAACGAATATCCAGCAACCTTCATGGCGCCAATGCTTTCTCCACCAGGGAATTTTTCTAATGGTAGGTCTGCGTTATAGGTTATGGTATCGATTCTACTCTCATTTTTTCTCAGAGTGATTTTCTGAAACCAGTCACCCCTAAAGGTATATCCATATATAACAATTTTGTGGTCCTGAGTCTGATAGATTGAAAAGTTTGTAAGTGCATCCCAAGTGGAACCTATATCCATACGTGTCTTCAGGCTTAAATTCCACTCATCTTCTCGTTTTTCGATATATATAACATTGCCTTTAAACTCATATTCAATTTCATAGCCATGTTTTTCAGCATATTCAATGTCTTGCTGAACAAATCCAGGCAATTCTGAATCCCATGCCACGCTTCTTCCTACAGGTTCTCCATCCATTGGAAGGATCAACCACTCAAGATTTCTCTTAATTGTATCATCTTCCACATGGAATACAGGAAGGTTGACAACCTTTACAGCAATGCAAATTGCAAAGATTATCAGGAATATAGCGCCCAGTTCTTTGGTCCGTTTTTTTACTCTTTCCATTTTTAGTCTCCTTATGGTTGTGTAATATCGATTTTAGCTTTTACTAAATTTGACTCTACTATAACCCCCTTATAGAAATTTATTAGATTATTTAATTATCACATCATCCTTTCTGTATAGAAATTATTCTAATATCAGACATGCTATAGTGTAACTTAGGTATTATACCAATTTTTAGTATTTTTTTCAAGCAACACTCTTTATTCTATTGTTTTTCTTTCATTCTTTATCTAGTTTAATTCCCATTTAGATTCTAAAAAAAACAGAACCCTACATCTTTAGGTTCTGTTTTCTTCTATTTTTCTACTTTTCCCTATAATATTCCGTTATTAGTTCGTCTAATTCTGTACTGATTTTATATATTTCTTCATAATTTTCCCCGTTTGTAATACTATCATTTAATTTTTCTCTTAGTTTAAGGATTTTATCATTTAGCATATTTATGCACTCTCCTTTTTACCATTTTCTTCACTTGTTATTAATAAAATACCATATTTTTACAGTAACGTCAATATAAAAACAACAAAAAAGTAACTATTAAGCCGATTTTCGTGCGTGATTTTTCCTTATATTTTAATGATTTTCTCTGTTTTATTTATTTATTTTTTTCTTTATGGCAATTTATTTCGTTTTCTGACATTTTTTTCTGCTGAATTTTGGTAAAATACATTGTAATTCCAAAAATTAGTATTACTAATGACAAAGCTTGTGAAATTCTTATATTTCCTATCATAAGACTATCTGTTCTTAATCCTTCTATTAACATTCTTATCAGTCCATATCCAATTAAGTATGTACATGTAACTTGTCCTGAAAACTTTCTATTTTTTATGTTTATAAGAATCACAAATAAAATTAACGTTCCTATAGATTCATATAAAAAAGTTGGATGAACTTCTACGTATCCACCTAGTTCATATATTCCCATTCTCCATGGTAATGAAGTTTGGGTTCCATATGCTTCTACATTAAAAAAGTTTCCCCATCTCCCTATTGCTTGTCCGTATTGCTAAACATGGTGCTGCATAATCTAGTAAATCTATAAAATTTATCTTTTTCTTTTTACAAAATATCAGACATGTAAGAATTCCTCCTATTATTCCTCCATATATTGCAAGTCCACCATTTCTAAAATTAAATATTTCTAATGGCTGAGACACATAATCTTCCAGCTTAAATAATACATAATATATTCTTGCTGAAATAATTGAAATTGGTATTAAAAATAAGCATAAATCCATTACATCATCATTCTTTATATCAAATTGTTTTTCCCTAAATTTTGCAATAATCAGTGCTACTGTGATTCCTATAACAATTATTATTGCATACCAATATATATCAATATCAAATATTGTAAAAGCAATATCTGATATTGATAATTTAAGGTTTATTAATGGAAATTCTATTGTGTTCAACTACTTAACTCCCTTTATTTTCTTATTTTTCAATAATAGAAATAACCATATTTTCTTCTTTGAAAATATCTTTTAAAACTTTTTGTGCATATGCTGGTGTTACCTGATCATACAATTCTACATAGTCAAAGCTATTTATACCTCTTACATAGTCTGCTATAAACATTCTTGTTATCTCTCCAACATCATCATATTCGCGAACATGATTACCATATATCATGTTTTTTATCCTTGAAAAATGAGTTACATCTAATTCTTTATCTTTTAGATTTTGAATTTCCTCTTTAACTTTTTCCATAACATCCTTTGGTTTTGAGCTTTGACCACTAATCATTACATGCGCATATTGTGTTGAAAATTCATATTCTAAACCTGGTTCTCCTGTTAACAAACCTGTTTCGTACAATTCTTTATATAGTTTAGAACTTTTTCCTATTATCATATTTAAAAGAATATCAATTGCAATATGCTTTTTTACAATAGCTTCCTTTTCAACTAGTTCCTGTACATTTTCATTATCTTTTATTGCTATAACAAAGATTGGCATACTTACTTCCATATTTTGAACCGCTTCCTTAGCTACAATCTCCTTTGGTTCTTCTGGGAAAATTCTCTTTATTTCGCCATGTGGTTCAACATTTTTTAATCTTTTTTTGACTTCTCCAATAATTTCTTCTGGATCAAAATTACCAGCAAAACACATAATCATATTTGAAGGATGATAAAATGTGTTATAGCATTTATATAAAACATCTTTATCTATTTTGCTTATAGATTCTACAGTTCCTGCTATATCAATATTGATAGGATTATTTTTATACATATTTTTTACAGCATTCATATATACTTGCCATTGAGGATAATCATCATACATTTTTATTTCTTGACTGATTATTCCTTTTTCTTTTTCAACATTTTGATCTGTAAAATATGGATTTTGTACATAATCCATTAATTCATCTAATGCTGGATAAAAATTATCTGTACATTCA
>CAYMDN010000031.1:0-14830 GCA_964389545.1 uncultured Clostridium sp.
AAAAAATATCATCCTGATGCAAATCCAGATAACAGAGAAGAAGCAGAAGAAAAATTTAAAGAAGTTTCTGAAGCATATGAAGTATTATCAGATTCTCAAAAAAGAAGAATGTATGATCAATTTGGGCATGATGGACCTCAAGCTACTGGCGGACCAGGTGGTGGATATTATTCATATTCTTCAGGTTTTGACGACTTTGGAGATTTAGGAGATATCTTTTCTAGTATTTTTGGAGGCGGAGTTGGTGGCTTTGGTAGTAGATCTACTAGCAGACGCAAAGCAAATGGTCCTAGAAAAGGTAGAGACTTACAATATAACCTTGATATTTCTTTTGAAGATTCCTTTTTAGGTGTAAAAAAGGAAATTACAATTAATAGAAGTGAAGAATGTAAGACTTGCCATGGAACAAAAGCAAAGCCTGGAACTAATCCAGTAACATGTAAGGCTTGTGGCGGAAAAGGAAGTGTAACGCAAACAGTAAGTACAATATTAGGACAAATGCAAACTACAAAAACATGTTCAATATGTCATGGTGAAGGAACTATTGTTTCAGAAAAATGTCCAGATTGTAAAGGCAAAGGAAAAGTAAATAAAGTTAAGAAAATTGAAGTAAATATCCCTGCTGGTATTGCACATGGTCAAACAGTGGTTTTAAAAGGTGAGGGAGAAGACGGTTCAAAAGGTGGACCTAAAGGCGATTTATATATAGTTGTTTCTGTTAGAAATCATAAAATATTTAAAAGAGAAGGAGACAATGTTGTATGTAATATTCCAATATCATTTACACAAGCAACTTTGGGCGCAAATATAAATATTCCTATGGTAGATGGAGCAAAAGAATCCTATAAAATACCAGAGGGAACCCAACCTGGAACGAAATTTGTTATAAAATCAAAAGGATTTAAAGCTATAAATAATACTTGGAAAGGTGACTTTATTTTTACTGTATCAGTTGATATACCAAAAAAACTAACATCTGAGCAAAGAGACTTATTAACAAAATTAGCTGTTACAATGAATGAACAACCACCGTTAAAGAAAAAAGGAATATTTGGATAAATTAGAAGGAGACAAATGTAGTCTCCTTTTGACATATATATACTTAAAATGTATAATGTTTGAGGTGATAAAAAAGAATGCGAAAAAATATAAAATTAATTATTTCGATATTAGTTATTATATTTGCTTTTAATATAACCACTGTTTCATATTCTGCTGAAATTCAAAACAATGCTACTAAAACGACACGAGGATTTATAGTACATTTAACTGAATTATTAGAATCATACGTTAAGCCTAATGCATTAAATATTTCAACAGATATGCTAACAGGTGCTTTAAATGGTAAGGGAATATCAGAAAAAACAAAGAAAATATTAGAAATAAAAACACAAAGATCTGAAGAATTGAAAAATGAAATAGATAAAGCTATAAAAGTAAATAACTATATGCAATTTATTGATTATAAATCATATTTAAGCTATAAAACAGGAGATTTAGGGTTATCAGTTGGAAAAGCAACACTTATATTATCAGGAACTAAATTAAAAAATAATCTTTGGAAAATAGATGTAAAAATAAATGATGTATATAATTTTGATGAGATTAGAAATGACGATTCTATAGGAAGTATATTAAACAACATGGGATACTTATTAGAAAATAGTGGGAATTTAATGCCATATGATTGGGAATTAAAATATACTTTCACATACAAAGTAAAATAAAGGGAGAATTATTATGAATATAATATGCAATATGTGTCCTCACAAATGTAATATAGATAGAGAGAAGAATAAAGGCAGATGTACTGCAGGAGTTTTACCAGAAATTGGTGGAGTAAGTTTACATATGTTTGAAGAACCTTGTATAAGCGGAGAACATGGTTCTGGTACAGTATTTTTCTCAAAATGTAATCTAAACTGTGTTTTTTGCCAAAATTATGAGATAAGTAATTTAGGCAATGGAAAAGCCATTTCCGTTGATAAACTTGCAGATATTTTTATAGAACAGCAGTCAAGAAAGGCAGAGAATATTAACTTAGTTAGTCCTACAATATATTCAGAACAAATTATAGAAGCAATAAAAATTGCAAGGAAAAAAGGATTAAATATTCCAATAATTTACAATAGTAATGGATATGAAAATATAGATACATTAAAAAAATTTAATGGATTAATAGATGTATATTTGCCTGATTTAAAGTATTATTATGATGATATTGCTTCTAAATATTCAAAAGTAAATAATTATTTTGATATTGCAACTCAAGCAATAATAGAAATGTATAATCAGGTCGGAGCTCCTAAATTTGATAATAATGGAATGATAAAAAAAGGACTTATTATTAGACACTTAGTGTTACCTAATAATATAGAAAATTCAAAAAAAATTTTAGAATGGATAAAGAATAACATAAATGAAGAAGTGTATATAAGCATAATGACGCAATATTTTCCTACATATAAAGCATCAAATTATCCAGAAATTGACAGAAAACTTACAAAAGCAGAATATGATGAAGTAGAAAATTATATTGAAAAAATAGGAATACCAAATGGATATATGCAAGACTATTCTGAAGAAGATGAGGAGCAATATGTGCCAAATTGGAATTTTTAGTCGAAAACATATGCTTTTTTTGCATATTTTGAGCATTTGTGATATAATATACATATATTTTGTGTAATATTGAGAGGAGTCTTTTTATGGAAGTTGATAAAGTTGAATACCAAGAAGAAAAAAAGAGCTTTACCCCAACGGTACTTGAATGGAACAATTACATGCAATATTTAATAGAGGCAATAGATGAAAGTAAATTTATGAAACGTTCAGAAATTAAACCGATGGCTACGCCAAAAGCATCACTTGAAAGTCATATTACATCCAGAGCTACACACGTAAGAAACGCAGCTAATATAATTAGAAGATTAGCTGATGGATTAGGATTAAATGCTGATTTCGCATATGCTGGAATGCTTATGCATGATGCAGGTCATCCGTTTAGTGCTCACGAAGGAGAAGTTACCTTTACAGATATAGGTAAGTTATTTAATACTCAATTTTTTCATCATAATGCCAAAGGTGTTGACGTTATTATAAGCGAAGACATCTGTGAAAAGGCAATTTCTAAAATTCCAAATATTGAAACTCAACCAGAACTCAGAAAAAAATTACGTGAAGAATTTTATTATTTCTTAGATATCATTATATCCCATGATGGAGAAGCATCTCCAACTGAAATGTATAGAGACCCAGATGAATATCCAGATATTAGATCTGCAGTAGAAGCAAAAGCATTATCTGCAAATGCAACTAACAAGTATAAGTTTGTTGCTCAAACACCAGAAGGAAGACTTGCAAAATATGCTGATGTTATTGCTTACCTTGCAACAGATATGCAAGACGGATTTAGATTAGGGGTATATAAGGATTTTCCAGAGGAGCATTTAGAAATTTTTGGAGAAATGTATGCAACAGGATATTTGAGAACAAGAGAAGAAAAGATTGCTCATGCAAGAACATTAATAGAACAAATAAAGGAAAGAAGAGTAAGAGAATTATTTGATGATGCAAAACTACCAGAAAATCAAAGAGCATTAAAAATTGCAAATCAAATTATAGCAGAACTTACAAGAAAAAATCTAGATTTTGAAACTAATGAAGAAGAATCAAATGAGGTTGTTCAAAAATATTTAGATGAATTTAGAAGAAATACAACTATTAAAGATAGTACAGATGAACAATTCATGTATTCTGAAATGGAAAAGATAAGAGAATTTACTGGTAAAAAATTAACATTGCGTTCAGGTGTTGTTGCAGAAGTTACATCAAAAATGCAAGAATATTTTATAAATGATTTATTAAGAGAATCTTCAAACTTAGGAAAACTTCATTTTTCTAGATCAGGAGAAAGGTTATTCTTCAAAGCAAAACATATTAATTATAAAACATATACACCATATGTTAAATGGGAACATCAAAAGAAAGATCAACCTCTTGCTGCCCTTGCACTTGTTAGAATGACAGCAAAAAGTTTAGCACAAACAGGTGGAATAAGAAATAAATTCTTTGATCCAAGTGTAAGAAGATTTGTTACTGATCCAGAAGCTTTAAAACAAATGAAAATAAGACCAAAAATTGGGGAAACGGTTGCACAAGCACAAGAAAGATATTTACAAACAAGAATGAAATATGGAATTAGAAATTTTAGAACAGTGCCTAGATATACAACAGGTCCAAATGCAAGTGAAACTCAAAATAGATTCTTACTATTTAATCACGCATACGATCATTTACAAAACGCAGGAGAAAGTTTTGCAAGAAAATATATGACGACGTATATAGCAATAGAAACACAAATACGAGACAAAATAAAAAAAGCAATGGATTCTGATTATCCAGCTAAGACAGAAGAAACTAGTTTATATGCTAACGAAATGCATAAAGATATTGAAAAGATAAGAAGAGTTATTAAATATAAATATGGTACTTTAGATATTTCCCCAGAAGATAGAGAAGCATTTACACAAGCACTTATCGCAAGAGAAAGAGAAAGAATGGAAGAGAAAATGGCTGTTCAATATGCAGTTGATTACATAAGTGGAATGTCTGATGATGCATTCAATGAATTAGCTATTCAAACTGGACTTATGGATAGAAGTACATTAACTGATGCCGTGAGAATTCCTCCAGAAGAAGCTCAACAAAATAGAGTTGTTAATAACTTGATACAAAATATGTTAATTAATGGTGACGGTGATTCTAGAGCGGAATCAACAGAAGGACAAAATAATAGAAAAGATGGTTCTGAAGGCAGATAATTTCTGCCTTTACTTTTAAATAAAGGAGAAAATAATTTATGCCAAAATTTTTTACTGACAATGTTTATAAAGATAGATATATTACTATAACTGGAAATGATTTTAATCATATAAAAAATGTATTACGTATGAAAGAAAACAATGAAATAACTATATGTAATACATTAACACAGAATAATTATCTTTGTAAAATATTAAAAATAAATGCTGAAACAATAGAATGTGAGATATTAAGAAGTGTTGAATCAAATTCAGAGCTAAATACGAATATAACAATATTTCAAGCATTGCCTAAGTCAGAAAAAATGGAATTAATTATACAAAAATGTACTGAAATAGGAGCAAAGGAATTTGTTCCTATTTCAATGGAAAGATGTATTGTTAAATTAGATAGTAAAAGTGAAGCAAAAAAAATTGAGAGATGGAGTAAAATAGCGGAAGTTGCTGCAAAACAAAGTGGTAGAGATATAATTCCAGAAGTAAAAAATGTAATAAATTTAAAAAAACTATGTAATTTAATCTCAAAATATGATATAGTAATAGTGGCTTACGAAAATGAACGAAATAATACGTTAAAGCACGAACTAAAGAAGCTTAAAAAAGATAATTTAAATATTGGAATTGTTATTGGACCAGAAGGTGGTATAGAAGAAAACGAGATTAATGAACTTAAAAATGCTGGTGCTAAAGTTGTTACCTTAGGTAATAGAATTCTAAGAACAGAAACAGTTGCAATCTTTTTAAGCAGTATAATCACATATGAATATAGTAATATTGGGGGATGAACTAGTGAAGAAAAATGTAATGAAAAATTTGGATACAATAAAAGAAAAGAGAACAATTTCAGATGAAAAGAAAAAAATGATATCAAATAAATTGATATCTAATTTTGTTATAGGTATTTCATTTATTGTTTTAGTACTAATATTTTATGTTGTAAAATCTTTTGTAGATAAAACAACTGCCGAAATGATTTACCATATATCATCAATGGCATTCATTATTGTAACTATTGTTACATTTGAGATAGCATATAAGAAGAAAAAAGGCGAATTAGGATTAAATGGTGTTGAATTATTATTTATTTCAATTTATGCATTATTTGCACCATATGTGTATTATAAATATAATAAAATTGCCATGGCTTTTACAGGTATAGTTGCATTATATTATTCTATAAAATCTATAGCTATATATAATAAAGAAAAAGCAAAAATTGAAAGAGAACATGATGATATAGGTACAATAATTAAAAAGGAAAGTCAAGACGAATTAGTTAAAGAATATAAAGAGAAGAAAGAATCAATAAAAGAAGAACCAAAAAAACAAGAAGAAATAGATGAAGATGAAGACGATTATGATGAACTTCTTGAAGATGAAGAAGAAAACGAAGAAGAAGTGTATAATGAAATCAATGAAATAGACTCAGATGATGTTGTTGATGAAGAAATAGTAGATATAAAACCAATAGAAGAAGAACCAGAAGAAATTATAAAATTGGTAGAAGAACAACCTAAAGAAAAAGTAAGAGAAAAGAAAGAAAAAACTCCAGCAAAATCAAAAACACCAAGAAAGAAAAAAACTTCTGGAAGTACAATAATACCAAAAGAATTTGTGGGAACATCAAATGTTGAAAATCCACTTGTTGAAGATTCACCTAAATTTGAGTCTGAAAATAATGTTGAAGTAAAACCATCAAGTAAACCAGAAATTATTATTGTAACAACAAAGTCAAAACCAACAAGAGCACAACAAACACATGTTAAGAAAACTACTACTTCAACAACAAAGAAGACTACAACAAAAAAATCAACTACAACGAAAACAACAACTGCAAAGAAAGGAACTACAACAAGAAAAACACGTACATCAAAGTCTAAAGCTGATAAATAATTAGAGTAAATAATAAAGGAGAATATAAATGTTAAAAAGTATGACCGGATTTGGTAGAGGAAAATACGAATCAGACTCCAGAGAATATATAGTTGATATCAAATCTGTAAATAATAGATATAATGATGTATCTATAAAAATGCCTAGAAGTATTATCTTTTTAGAAGAAAAAGTTAAGAAAAACATAATAAATGTAATAACAAGAGGAAAAGTAGAAGTATTTATAACATTTAATAATTATAGTGAAAAAGGTAAAAACATTAAAATCAATTCAGAACTTGCAAAAAGATATATAGAAGAAATTCAAAAACTTGCGGAAGACACAAATACTAATCAAATAATAAATATTCAAGAAGTTTTAAAGCTTCCAGATATATTAAATATTCAAATAGAAGATGATGCAGAAGAATTAATATGGAGTGAATTAGAAATTGCATTAACCAATGCAGTAGATAATTTCATTAATATGCGTGAAAAAGAAGGTAAAAAAATTCAAGAAGATTTAGAAAAACGCATTTCTTTAGTTGAAGCAAATGCTAAAAGTATTGAAAAAATTTCTAAAAATATAGTACCAGAGTATATTGCAAGATTAGAAAAGAGAATTAATGAAATACTAAAAAATAATGTTGTAGACGAATCTAGGTTAGCACAAGAAGTTGTTATATTCTCAGATAAATGTTCTATAGAGGAAGAATTAACAAGATTAAAAAGCCATATAATACAGTTTAGAGATTTACTTAATAAAGACAGTGCTAATGGTAAAAAAATTGATTTCTTAATACAAGAAATGAATAGAGAAACAAATACAATAGGATCAAAAGCAAATAATTTAGAAATAACAAATTATGTTATAGAAATAAAAACAGAATTAGAGAACATAAGAGAACAAATTCAAAATGTAGAATAAGGATATTACTAAAGATGATAAAATAGATTTATAATGTTTAGGAGGAATATAAAATGATTATTAAACCAACAGTTACAGAATTATTAGACAGAGTAGAAAGCAGATTTGAACTAGTTATACTTGTTTCAAAACGTGCAAGACAAATTTCAGAAGGGCAATTACCACTTACAAAATGCAAAGAAAAATCAGTAGTAACAATAGCAGCAAATGAAATTGCAGAAGGCAAGGTAAAAGAATGTTAGTTTTATTATCTGGTGTTTCAGGAGCTGGTAAAGACACAATAAAAAAAGAATTAATAAAGAGAATGGATAATGTTACTTCTATGCCTTCATATACAGATAGAAGCCCAAGAGAAGGCGAAGAAAACGGAAAAATTTATCATTTTATAACAACTGAAGAATTTGAAGAAAAGATAAAAAATGATGAATTTTATGAATATTCTGTTCATCATGAACATTACTATGGAACATCAAAAAAAATATTAAATGATTCAATTAATTCAGGGAAAGTTATAGTTAAAGATATAGAAGTTAATGGTACAGAAAATTTATTAAAACGATTAGGAAAGAAACTTGATATTGTAACTATTTTCTTAAGAGTTCCTAAAGAAGAATTAAGAAGAAGACTTGAGCACAGAGTTGAAAAGGCTAGTATCAAAGAAATAGAATTAAGATTAAATAGATTTGATTATGAAGAATCAAAAATAGGCATATATGATTATGTTTTAAAAAATGATGATTTAGAAAAAACAGTACAGATTATAATGACTATAATAAAAAATGAATATAAACTAAGAGTAGAAAAGAGGGAAAAAGATGAATAAGAAAAAGAAATTATTTGTAAGAATTTTCGCTTTAATTTTAGCAATATTAATGGTATTAAGTGTTGCCATTTCATTAATCTATATGTTAATACAACACTAATAGGAGGAATTTGTAGATATGTTTCAAACTAATGTTGAAGTATCTTCAATAACTGAATTTAATCTAATAGACTATATCAATCATTTAATAAATACACCTATTGATTTATTTACTACATTGATTGATATAGCAATAGTTGTATTTTTAGCTATACAACTGTTTAAAATTATAAAAGGAACAAGAGCTTTACAATTATTTAAGGGAATTTTGCTTTTAATCGCTGCAACAATATTGAGCTCTTTATTTAACTTAAGAATTTTAAATTTAATACTAACAACATTTATGACTTATGGGGTAATACTTTTAATTGTATTGTTTCAGCCTGAATTAAGAAGAGGTTTTGAGCAACTAGGCTCTAATAAAGTAAATAAATTTTTTGGAATTGCAGAAGAAATAGCTAATAAAAAAAGAGAAAATATCTTTAGATTATCAGTTGCAGTTTCTGAATTATCAGTTGCTAAAACAGGAGCATTAATAGTTATAGAAAGAGATATCAAACTAAAAGATATAATGGACTCTGGAATTATTATAAATTCTGAAATCTCACCACAATTGTTAGTAAATATATTTGAACCCAAAACACCATTGCATGATGGTGCTGTTATAATAAGTGAAAGCAAAATTATGGCAGCAGCATGCATGTTACCTTTATCAAATGATAAAAATATATCAAAACGTTTAGGAACACGTCATAGATCAGCAATAGGAATTTCTAAAGAAACAGATGCTATTGTTATTGTTGTATCGGAGGAAACAGGAAAAATTTCTGTTGCCAAAAATGGTACTCTAATAGCAGATGTTAATGAAGACTCATTAAAACAAATCTTAATAAAAAATTTAATTCCAAAGATAGAAGATACAACCAAAAAGAAAATAAAGATAAAAAATATAAGAGGACAAAAATGAGAAATATAAAGCTTACAATAGAGTACGATGGCAAAAAATTTGGTGGTTGGCAAAAACAACCAGACACTCTAAACATTCAAGGTGAAATAGAACAGGCAATAAAAGGAATTACTGGAGAAGAAGTTGAGTTAACAGCATCTGGTAGAACGGATGCTGGAGTTCATGCTTTAGGACAAGTTGCTAATTTTAAAACAAATACAGCAATTGAAATAGAAAAGATAGCAATAGCCATCAATTCTAAATTGAAAAAAAGTATAGTAATAAAAAAAGCAGAAGAAGTAGATGAAGATTTCCATGCAAGATATAAATGTAAAGGAAAAAAATACAGATATATTATTAATAATTCATTACAAGGTTCTGCAATATACAGAGCTTTAGAATATCATGTTCCTCAAAAATTAAATGTAGCTAAAATGCAACAAGCTATTAAATTTTTTGAAGGTAAACATGATTTTAAAGGTTTTAGGGCTAGTGGAACAAGCAGTAAGGATTCTGTACGCGAAATATATAAAGCAGATGTAATTAGTGATGGAGACAGAATTATAATAGAATTAACTGGAAATGGATTTATGTATAATATGGTTAGAATCATCTCAGGAACAATCGTTGATGTTGGACTTGAAAAAATTGCACCTGAAGAAATTACAAATATTATTGATGCAAAAGATAGAAAACTTGCAGGTAAAACACTACCTGCTCAAGGATTATATTTGGTAGAAGTTTATTATTAAATATGGAGTAATTATGAAAGTATTAGTATTATCATGTGGGACAGGTGGAGGACACAATACCGCTGCTAAGGCAGTTGTAGAAGGACTAAAAGATAATAATGTAGATGCAGATTTTATAGAATACTTGGATATTATAAACCCACGTGTTGGAAGAGCAGTAAATAATTTATATATAAAAAGTACAGTAGGCAAAGGTAAGATTTTTAAAAATGTATATAAACTTGGTTCTTTAGTAGATAAGGTAAAATTTAAATCACCAGTATATGTTGCAAATAGCTTATCAAAGAAAAAATTATATAATTATATTAAAGATAATAATTATGATTATGTTGTAACAACACATCTATTTGCAGGTGAGGCACTAACTGCAATTAAAAAGATACATAATGAAATACACTTTATAGAAATATGCACTGACTATGTTTATATACCATTTTGGAAAGAAACAGATCCAGATTACATTGTTATACCTAGTAAAGACCTAAAACATGAATTCGTAAAAAAAGGAATGCATAAAGATAGGGTTGTTCCTATTGGAATTCCTGTTCCTAAAGAGTTTTCATCAAATATAGATAAAGATATATGCTATGATGAATTAGCATTAGATAGAAATAAGAAATATACGCTTATTATGACAGGAAGTATGGGATTTGGGAATATTTATGATATTCTAGATGGATTAACTAAACAAACTACTAATACTAATATTGTTATTTGTGGTAATAATAATAAAATGAAGGAAGAAATCAATTTAAGATATGATTCAAATAAAGTAATTCCTGTTGGGTTTACAGATAAAATTAGTAAATACATGAAGATTAGTGATGTATTACTTACAAAACCAGGTGGATTAACCACAACAGAAGCTGGCACTATTAATATTCCAATCATACATACAATGCCTATACCAGGTTGTGAAAATTATAATGCTAATTTCTTTGATTCAAGAGGTATGTCAAAAAAATGTTCAACAGTAGAGGAAGTATGTAATGAAACAGCAAAATTACTAAACGATACCAATCTGCAAAATCAAATGATAGAAAATCAAAAGAAATATATAGATAAAAAGACATGTTCTAAAATATGTAACTTAATTATTACTGAGATAAAGAATAGAGGTGTTTAAAATAGTTAAATCAGATGATATTTATGATATAGATGAAAATGAGGATGTAATCGATATGTGGACTCCTCTTGATTTTGATGCGTCTGGAGATTATCAATATGTTAGCGATAATGGTTTATATATTTTAATATCAGATTTTATATTTTATTTTATAGCAGTACCAGTTATTTTTCTAATATCAAAAATAATGTTAGGTTTAAAAATAGAAGGAAGGGAAAATATAAAAAAGGTACAAGGAGGAGCAATAACTGTTTCAAATCATATTAATATTATAGATTGTGCTATGATTGGACTAGCTCATTTACCAGATAGACTTTATTATACCGCTTCTGATGAATCTTTTAAAATGCCAGTGGTACGACATTTAGTAAGATTATTAAATACTTTACCGCTTCAAAAAAGTATACAAAGTAAAAAGAAATTATTAAATGCAATAGATAATTTATTAAAAGAAGGAAACAAAGTTCAGGTATATCCAGAAGCATCATTATGGCCATATCATGATAAAATAAGAAGATTTAAAAATGGAGCATTTGAAATTGCTGTAAGAAACAATGTTCCTGTAATACCAATGGTATTTACATATAGACCAGTAACAGATTTTAGAAAATATATAAAGAAGAAACCATTTATAACACTAAAGATACTAGAACCAATATATCCAAATCAAGAATTAAACAAGAAAGAACAAGTGCAACAACTAAAAAACAAAGTATCAGATAAAATGAAAGAGAATGTATAAAATGAATTTGTACCTAAAAATGCAAGTTCATTTTTATCTTTAGATTATTTAAGGAGGAGTTTGTATGAATAGTCAAAAATTAACACAAAAATCTATAGAAGCCATACAAAAGGCTCAAAATATTGCTATTGAAAATGAAAATAGTCAAATAGAACAAGAACATTTATTGTATGCTTTATTAACTCAAGACAATAGTTTAATAAGGCAATTATTAAAGAAGATGAATGTAGATGAATCCTTTGAAGATGAACTTAAAAGAAATATAGACAATAAACCTAAAATGCATACAAATGGTAGACCAGCTGATCAAGTTTACATTTCTAGAGATGTTGATGAAGCATTAAATGTAGCTGAGAAAACTGCTGACTCTATGAAAGATGAGTACATCTCTGTTGAGCATTTATTTATAGGTTTGTTGGAGAAAGCAAATTCTCATTTAAAAGATTTGTTTAAATCATTTAAAATTACTAAAAATGAATTCTTGAAAGTTTTGGCTGATGTAAGGGGGAATGTAAAAGTGACTACTGATAATCCAGAAGATACTTATGATGTATTAAAAAAATATGGTACAGATTTAGTAGAAATGGCTAAAAATCAAAAATTAGATCCAGTTATAGGAAGAGATAATGAAATTAGAAATGTTATAAGAATATTATCAAGAAAAACTAAGAATAATCCATGTTTAATAGGTGAACCTGGTGTTGGTAAAACAGCAATTGCAGAAGGATTAGCACTTAGAATTGTACGAGGTGATGTTCCAGATGGATTAAAAGATTGTACAATATTTTCTTTAGATATGGGAGCATTAGTTGCTGGAGCTAAATATAGAGGTGAATTTGAAGAAAGATTAAAAGCTGTTCTTCAAGAAGTTAAAAAGAGTAACGGAAAAATTATTCTATTTATTGACGAACTTCATACTATTGTTGGAGCTGGTAAAACTGAGGGGGCCATGGATGCTGGAAACTTATTAAAACCTATGCTTGCAAGAGGAGAATTACATTGTATAGGTGCAACTACTCTTAACGAATATAGACAATATATTGAAAAGGATTCTGCATTAGAAAGACGTTTCCAACATGTACTAGTTGATGAACCTACAGTAGAAGATACTATATCAATTTTAAGAGGTTTAAAAGAAAGATATGAAGTTTATCATGGTGTTGAAATAAGTGATAATGCAATTATTTCTGCAGCAACATTATCACATAGATATATTAGTGATAGATTTTTACCAGATAAAGCGATAGACCTAATAGATGAAGCATGTAGTATGATTAAAACAGAGATGGAATCTATGCCAATAGAGTTAGATGATATATCACACAAAATAATGCAACTTCAAATAGAAGAAGCAGCATTAAAGAAAGAAAAAGATGAACAATCTAAAAAAAGACTTGAAGAAATTCAGAAAGAAATTGCCGAAATGCAAACTTCTTTTAATGAGATGAAGGCTAAATGGGATAATGAAAAGGATGCAATTTCTAAGGTTCAAAAGCTACGTGAAGATATAGAGAAAGTAAATGCTGATATTGAGAGAGCAGAGAGAAATTATGAACTTGATAAAGCAGCAGAATTAAAATATGGAAAATTACCGGATTTACAAAAAGAGTTAAAAGTAGAAGAGGAGATAGCACAAAAATCTAAAGAATCTACATTGTTAAGAACAAGAGTTACAGATGAAGAAATAACAAAAATTATAGCAAAATGGACAGGAATACCTGTAACTAAATTAATGGAAAGTGAAAGGGAAAAGATACTAAATTTAGGTGATGTACTGCACAAAAGAGTTATTGGTCAAAACGAAGCAGTCGAAAAAGTTACTGATGCAATTATACGATCACGAGCAGGAATACAAGATAGTAGCAGACCTATTGGATCATTTATGTTTTTAGGTCCAACTGGTGTTGGTAAAACAGAACTTGCTAAAGCTCTTGCAGAGAATTTATTTGATGATGAGCATAATATTATTAGAATTGATATGTCTGAATATATGGAAAAATTCTCAGTATCTAGATTAATAGGAGCTCCTCCAGGATATGTGGGATATGAAGAGGGAGGACAATTAACAGAAGCTGTTAGAAGAAAACCATATTCCGTAATATTATTTGATGAGATAGAAAAGGCTCATCCTGATGTATTTAACATTTTACTTCAAGTATTAGATGATGGCAGAATTACAGATTCACAAGGTAGAACGGTTGATTTTAAAAATACAATTATTATCTTAACATCAAACTTGGGTTCTGAATACATCTTAGAAGGTATTAAAAATGGTGAATTAACAGATGAAGCAAAAGAAAATGTAAATACTTTATTAAAGCAAAGTTTTAGACCTGAATTTTTAAATAGGTTGGATGAAATTGTATTCTACAAACCTCTTGTTAAAAATGAAATTGCTAAAATATTAGATTTATTAGTCATAGATTTAAATAAAAGATTAGAAAATCAAGAAATAGTAATAAGTTTAACCAACGAAGCAAAAGAATATTTAATAGAAAATGGATATGATCCAATATATGGAGCAAGACCTTTAAAACGTTTTGTTCAAAAACAATTAGAAACATTGATAGCACGTAAAATAATTGAGCAAACAATATTGCCAAAGCAAAATGTAATTGTAAGCTGTAAACAAGACCACTTAGTAATAAAATAAATCAATATTTACCTATTATTGAAACAAATTATATTTTATGATAGTATTTATAATATTAATAAATGGAGGACATATATGAGAATAGGAATTGATATAGATAATACAATAACAAATACATTGCCAATA
>CAYMDN010000032.1:0-13910 GCA_964389545.1 uncultured Clostridium sp.
GGAGAACTTTAAAATCAGATGGAGAATTAAATGTTAAATATCCAGAAGCAATAGAATTACAAAAGAGATTACTTGAAGAAGAAGGACATACAATAATTACAAAAGGTACAAAGAATATAAAATACTATGTTAAGGATTTTGAAAATAGTTTAATACAATTATAATTTGGCTATGACACGATAAGTAGCATTAATGTAAAACAATATTGCTTTAAAATACTTACTTTCTTTAGTATATTTTCAAGTGTTAGGAGGTAAAATTATGAAATTAAACGAAAAGTTAAAAGAATATAGAAGTATATTCAATCTAACGCAAGAACAGTTAGCAGAAAAACTTAATGTGTCAAGACAAGTAATAACAAAATGGGAGAGTGGCGAAGGATTACCAGAGATAGGAAATCTTAAATCTATATCAAAACTGATGGGTATTTCTATTGATTATTTATTAGATGATAGTAAGAAATTGGAGTATCCTATGAAACGAAGATGTCTAAGATGCAATATTGAAATGATAGAAAATTTTGATATTAAAGTGGAAGGTGCAGGTTATGGAATTAAAATAACTCAACAAGGTTTATTTAAAGATAATTTAGGAAAAGTACAATGTGCGATATGTCCAGAATGTGGATATGTGGAAACTTATATCGAAGATACAAATAAGGTAAAAAAAATATTGGAAAAGTAATTCAAATAATAATTTGTTGAGGAGGTACTTAAATTGAAAAAAGAAAAATTGTTAATAGTTATTGGAAATGTTTTATTGTTTCTTACTTGCATACTTCAAGTAACCGTAGAATTAAATAGTGCAATTTATATTACTTTAATTGGTATATCAATTTTATTAGAATTGATTGGAATTGCATTATCTAAAGATAAATAAATCACAAGTATTCCATATAACTATGAAAAATCAAGATTTTAAGGAAGTAATAAGTATAAAATAAAAAGAAAGAAGAATACTTGAAAAGTATTCTTCTGTTTTTATGCAGACAAATAAATAGAAAAATTTAAAAAAAGTATTGACTTGGAGTTAACTTTAACTTATATAATATGTGACGAAAGGAAAATTTAAAGTTAATTCAAGAAAGGTTGGAGATATTATGAATAAAAAAATAATAATTTCAGTTGTAATTTTAGCTATAATTGTAGCAATTGTAGGATATATAATAGTAAAAAATAATGGAACAGAAAATAACGAGGAGCCAAATGAAAAACATTCAACAAATGAGCAAAATCCTAATGAACAACAAAATGAGAATAAAATAAATAAAAATGAAACTGAAAATAATAATAGTACAAATAATAAAAAAACAGCAGTTATATACTTTTCAGCAACAGGAACCACTGAAAAAATAGCAAATTATATAAGCAATGAAACAGATGCAGATTTAATAGAAATCGAACCAAAAGAACAATACACATCAGAGGATTTAAACTATAATTCTGATTGTAGAGCTAATAGAGAACAAAATGATAGCACTGCAAGACCAGAAGTAGCAAATAATATTGATACTGATAAATATGATGTTATTTACCTTGGATATCCGATTTGGTGGGGAGACATTCCAAAAATAATCTTAACATTTTTAGACAACAATAATTTAAATGGAAAAACAGTTATTACATTTTGTACATCAGGGAGTACAGGAATATCTCAAAGTCAAAGTACATTAGAATCATATAATAAAGATATAAATTGGATACAAGGAAAAAGATTTTCATCAAGTGCAAGTGAAAAAGAAGTAACAGATTGGATAGAGACAATAAATTTATAATTGTAATTAAGCAAAGGGAGCTTATTGAAAATAATCAGCTTTTATGATAGCATGTGTTCTGAAAATATATAATAAGAGGAGGGATTTGAGAATGAAAAAACAAACAGCTGGCAGAGAAAATTTAGGGGAGCTAGCACCTAAATTTGCAGAATTAAATGATGATGTACTATTTGGAGAAGTATGGTCAAGAGAAGACAAATTATCATTAAGAGATAGAAGCATGATTACAATATCTGCTTTAATGGCACAAGGGTTATATCCTCAATTAAAATCACATATTACATTAGGAAAAGAACATGGAATAACAAAAGAAGAAATTGTTGAAGTTGTTACACAGCTTGCATTCTATACAGGGTGGCCTAAAGCATGGAGCACTTTCCCAATTATAAATGAAATTTATTCAGATGAAAAAATAAAAGAATCACATGGTGGAGCATTTGGAATGGGAGAGCCAAATGTAAATTATGCTCAATATTTTATTGGAAACTCATATTTAAAACCAATTGCAAAAACAGAATCAGGAGTTGCATTTGCAAATGTTACATTTGAACCAGAATGCAGAAACAATTGGCATATTCATCATGCAACATCTGGAGGAGGTCAAGTTTTAATCTGTGTTGAAGGAGAAGGATGGTATCAGGAAGAAGGCAAAACAGCACAAAGTCTAAAAGTAGGAGATATAGTTGTAATACCTGCTAATGTAAAACATTGGCATGGAGCTAAAAAAGGATCTTGGTTTAGTCATATTGCAGTTGAAATACCAGGAGAAAATGCTTCAAATGAATGGTGCGAATCAGTAAAAGATGAAGAATATGATAGGCTAGGTGATTAATTTGGAAGATAATAATGTTCCACAAAGCGTATTAGAATATGGATTTGATTTTGATTGGGACGAAAAGGATGTATGGGAATTAGATTATCCTGTAGAGCAAATGGATATTGAAACATTAGAGTGGCATTTTGAAGTTCCATTCTGGGATTGGAATAATGAATGCTATAATCTAACACCAAGGCAAGTTATAGAAGATAAAGATCAATACAAAGAACAGTACGATAGAATAATGAATTCTAATATAGAGTATCCAATAGATATAATGGAAAATAAAGGAAAATATGTAATATTAGATGGTTTGCATAGACTTGCTAAATATAAAATTCTTGGTTATAAAGAAATTAAAGTGAGAATAATACCTAGAAGGGAGATAAAAAATATCTCAAAATAAATATTTTGAAAGGAATGATTGAAAATGAGAAAAGATATAAAAACAACAGAAGGCATATTTCCAATGCCTGTACTTATGATTGCAACATACAATGAAGATGGTAGCGTTGATGTAATGAATGCAGCCTGGGGAACAATGTTCGAAAGAGATCAAGTAGTATTAAACTTAACAGAAACACACAAAACAGTAAAAAATATAAAAGAAAGAAAAGCATTTACAGTATCAATAGCAGATAGTAAACATGTTGCAGAAGCAGACTATTTTGGAGTAGTATCAGGTAATAATACACCAAAAAAATTTGAAAACAGTAAATTAACAGCAACAAAATCAGAGAAAGTAGATGCACCAATTATAAATGAATTTCCAATTTGTATGGAATGTGAATTTATAGAATATGGAGACTGTGGAGTAATTGGAAAAGTTATAAACACATCAGTAGATGAAAATGCAATGAGCGGAGATAAGGTAGATATAGAAAAAGTATCAGCAATAGCATTTGATCCATATACACATGGATATTATAAAGTAGCAGAAAGAGTTGGAGAAGCATTTAAAGATGGGTTAGAACTTAAATAATAAATTAATTATTTCATAAAAGATAGATAGTTAAATATCTGTCTTTTTTAGTTAAATTATAAATTCGACAAATTTTACTAGACGAAATCAAATAAATATGCTAAAATAAAGGCGTTCAAGCTTTTTGACAATAATAAAAGTTTTGGCTAAAGAAATTTTCCGAATAGAAAAAACCGTGCACATTGAAAATTTTTCAGGAGGGAAAGGTATGGAAAATTGGACCAAATTCCTAAGCAAAGTTCCAGATGGAATCAACAGTTCGTAAAACGAAGTAAGTAATCCATAAATAAAATTTTGCGGATAATAGAAAGGAAAGGTGCAATATGAACACCACTAGCAAAAAGAACCAGAATACTGTCATTATGTTGGTAAGGGATGCTATTATATTAGCAGCTATTCTGCTGAGCATCTTCTTGTACAAGTGCTTTTGCACTGAGGAAGACCACACGACGGCGAAATGCGATAACCAGTTAGAGATCGCTCTGGACGAGCAGTATGTGGCTCCTGGTGTGACCTTTACCGAAGACCACTGAGGTAGCAAGAATACCACAGGCAACTGATTTTCAACAAGCAGGAAGTACGGAAGATTCGTCCGTTAACGACGAAAAAGACAAGCAACATTATTGTGACGGGGCATGAAATTTCATGCCCCGTTTTTCTTATAGTAAAATATTAATAAAAATGAGTGTGCTATATTGTTAAATTTTACAATATTTGATATAAATATGGTAGCAATAAAAATAGTTATATTGAAACGAGGAAATAATAATTTTATGAGTGATATAAATATACAAACCCTAATTAAAGGTGAATTAATAAAATTAGGTGGAACTGGAAGAATGTTTTTATGCACAAATGAACAAGGAAAATACATTTTTAAACCATCAGAAGATCGAGAAAATCAACAAAGAATAGATACAAAAGCATATATACAAGAGGTTGCTTATAGAATACAAAAGATGATTGATCCAACAACAGCAGTTCCATGCGAAGTTGCCACAATAGATGGAATGTTTGGAACAGTTCAAGAATTTGTAGAAGTTGATAAAAAGGCCACAAATACATTTAGAGAGAATGTTATAAGTGGAGAAGGATTAGAGCAAAGCCAAATCCAAGATATACTAAGAGAATATATAACAGATTATTTAATATGCAATTACGATACTCACGAAAGAAACTTTATTGTTGATAATGAAGGTAGAGTGAGAGGAATTGATAAAGAGCAAGGATATAGATTTTTTGAAGAAGAAAATGCTAGTTCTCCATTGTTTACAACTAACTATAATGCTAGATATGGAGAACAAGGTTCAATATATTCATTAATATTCGAAAGAATGAGAAATGGAGAAATTCCTAAAGAAAATTTAGCAATTATAGAGCAATATGCTAAATGTATTAATGATATTCCAGATGAAGAATACATAGCAATATTTCAAGAGTATATAAATGCCTTTGATGGAGATAGATCAAAACTTACAGCAGATATACTCGCAAGAAAAGCAAGAGTAGTTGGACTTTCAACAGAATTAAACAATAGCTTAGATGAAGAACCTCCCAAACTTACTAAAGATGATTATCAGCTTTTGCAGGATATTTGTAATAATGATTCTTATTTAACTTCTGGATTAATGAATTATATTCCAAATCTAAATTCGATTATTGAAAGTATGGATGAAACCGAAAATGAGACACAGATAAAATATAGAATATTTGAAGAATTAGCATCAAGAATAGATAAAAAAGATTTTTCTATCATAAAGAATATGAAGGGAAACAAATATTTAGTGCATGCTATTTTAGAACATAAAGAAGAATTTAACATAGAGCCAGATGAAATTACAGAATTAATACAATCAACACATAGCATTGAATTTGTAGATAAATGTTTAGAAAATTCAAATTTAGTACAAAATGATGAAATGCGAAAAAAATTAATGACTGTAAAAGAAAGATTTTTAACAAGAACTGCATATAGTAGAGCAGAAGATGGAACTATACAAGAAAGTGGAACCATACAGTATACAGAAAAAGAGTTGGAGGCTATACGACTTTATGTTGGAGAAGCTGTTGATTCAAAATTCTATACAGGTGATGATAAGGCATATACTGTAATAAATGGATTAATGAAACCTGGAAATGTTTTCTCAGAAATAGGACCACCTAATCAAAGAGAAGTTTTATGCAGTGCTATAGATAATCCGCAAGAATTCTTAAAAATATGTGAAAATTTATATTCTGCAATGCATAAATATGGAAAAACAATTAAAGAGCCAATACACGCTGTAAGGGCAGAACAAGCAGTAGATGACTTGCTAAAAGCAGGAAAAACTAGATCATTCTTTTCAATGACAATAGGAGAAGATGCTTTAAAAGATTTTGCAAAAGAAAATACAAGTATATTAGAAGCTGATATTAAAGGTAATGTAGACTGTATTAATGTTGCTGATGTATTGCAAGGAGATTATACTATGGCAAATGAAAACGAGCTGTTAGTTGCTCCATATACATCATTTGAAAGTGAAGTTTTAGACGAACAACAAGTTGAAATTGAATTATATGATGGAACAATGACAGTAGGTAAAAAGAGGTGTCAACTTGAATTTTCTGAAGATGCAAAATCACAGGAATTATCACAAGAAGAGAAAGAAGATTATCAGAAATATTTAAGTATATTTATGGACGAAAATTTGAGATCAGTAGCCAAAAATTATATAACAAATTGGCATGGACAATCCTCTGCCGAAGGATATAAAGAATACACTATATGGCGTGAAGCATTTCAAAAAGTTTTTGGATATAGACAAAGAGAAATCTCTATAGAAATAGATAAAGCACTGACAGATCAAGAAATTACTTTACAACAAATAGGAAAAGGAACAATGCGCAGTTTTATGCAGAACCCAGAAAAGGCAATGGAAGCAATGGAAACATTAGAACAAGGAGTAAGAGCACAAGAGGTAGAAAGAGAAGGAAAAACTTAAGAAAGAAGGATAAGATGGTAAATACTATTTATGCAAAAGCATATAAAGAGGTATTAACAGTAATAAAAAATTTGACCAAAGATGATTACGAAAAAATTCCAAAAGAGTATATAGAATTTTTAGAGAATAATTGCAATAATGATTATGACTTTGAATATAATGCTTCAAAATCATTTAAAGAACAAGAATTGCTAGAAGAAACAAAACTTATACTATTTGGATTATTCGAAAAATTTGGTGCAACAGATACGCAACAAGCAAAAATTAAAGTATTTAAAACAAATTACAATAATAGATTAGAAGAACAAAAACGAGAAAAATATAATCCAAATGAAATATTTAAGAAAACAAAAAATGTAGAAGAAAAAAATGAAATTATTGAATACAAAAAGCAAAAATGGTATCAAAAAATATTTGCAAAGATTTTAAAAATATTTAAGAGAAGTTAACACTTGAAGAAACTTATTGAAGGAAGCAATTTGAAAAATGCTTCCTTTTATGGTATAGTTTAAGCGATTTATTTATACAAAGGGAAGGAACAACTATATAATGGAAAATGAAAAAAGAAGATGCAAATGGGTAAACCTAAAAAATCCACTATATATTGATTATCACGATAATGAGTGGGGAATTCCACATCACGATGATAGTTATATGTTTGAATTTTTAGTGCTAGAATCTTTCCAAGCAGGCTTATCTTGGGAATGTATTTTAAATAAAAGAAAAGCATTTAAACAGGCCTTTGATAATTTTGATTATAACAAAATAAGTAAGTATAATGAAAAGAAAATAGAAGAACTTTGTAACAATAATGGTATTATAAAAAACAAACTAAAAATAAAAGCAACGATAAACAACGCAATAATATTTATTGAAATACAAAAAGAATTCGGAAGTTTTTCAAATTATATTTGGGCATTTACAAACAATACAATCATAAAAAATGAAGATAATAATTTTAAAACTACCTCTGAATTATCAGATAGAATCTCAAAAGATTTAAAAAAAAGAGGAATGAAATTTGTAGGTTCAACTATAATATATTCGTATCTACAAGCTATTGGAATAATAAATGATCACGAATTAGAATGTGAATTTTATAAATAGCATTACAGGAGCGGTTAAGATACTGCTCTTATTTTTTAAAAAAATTTTATAAAAACTCTTGACTTTGAGTTAACTCTAAGTGATATATATAATGTGAAATAAAATTAAACTGCAAAGCAAGTTTATAATGAATAAATATAGGTAGTATTATAAGAGAGGTCGATTCAAAGAGGATATTTAAAATTGGATTAGAGAATAGAATTTGTAAGAGAAAGTAATAGAAGGTGATAAAAAAATGACAATAGCAGAAGTTAGTAAAAAATATGATTTGACTCAAGATACAATAAGATATTATGAAAAAATAGGCTTGATTCCAACAATACCTAGAACACAAAATGGAATAAGAAATTTTGATGAAGAATCATGTAAATGGATAGAATTTATAAAATGTATGAGAAATGCAGGAATGGAAATTGAAATTCTACTAGAATATGTTGACCTTTTTAAACAAGGAAAATCAACAGTAAAAGCAAGAAAAGAATTATTAAAAGGACAGAGAGAAAAACTAATAGAAAAACAAAAAAATATAAATGCTACAATTGAAAGACTTGACTACAAGTTAGAATTATATGATGAAATTATTGCAGGTAAAAGAAAAGACTTTACAGAAACAATATAAAGGAGGAATTATTTAATGTATTTAGAAAAAATAAATGGTCCAGAGGACATAAAAAAATTAAAAGTAGAGGAATTACAAACTTTAGCTGATGAAACAAGAAAAGCATTATTAAATAAAATAAGTAATGTAGGTGGGCATAATGGACCCAATTTAGGAATGGTAGAAATGACTGTTGCAATGCACTATGTATTTAATTCACCAAAAGATAAAATTGTATATGACGTATCACATCAATGTTATCCTCATAAGATATTAACAGGAAGAAAAGAAGCATATATGGATGCAAGACATTTTGGAGATGTTACAGGATACACAAATCCAAATGAAAGTAAGCACGATTTATTTACAGTAGGACATACATCAACTTCAATATCATTGGCTTTAGGATTAGCAAAAGGAAGAGATGTAAATAAAGAAAATGAAAATATCATAGCAGTGATTGGAGACGGATCACTTTCAGGAGGAGAAGCATTAGAAGGACTAGACTATGCAGGAGAATACAATCATAATTTAATAATTATAATAAATGATAACGATCAAAGTATTGCTGAAAATCATGGTGGAATCTATAAAAATTTAAAGGAACTAAGAGAAACCAATGGTATGTCTTTAAATAATATGTTTAAAGCGTTTGGATTAGATTACAAATATTTAGATGATGGGCATGATATACAAGCATTGGTAAATATATTTGAAAGTGTTAAAAATATAGAACATCCAATTGTTCTTCACATTCATACTATAAAAGGAAAAGGATTAAAATATGCAGAAGAAAATAGAGAGGCATGGCATGCAGGAGGACCATTCAACATAGAAGATGGAAGCAGAAACTCTAATATGGAAGAAGATACAACAGTTTTTGATAATCTAAAAAATTTATTAGATACAAATGAAAAAGCAGTTGTATTAAATGCAGGAACACCAATGGGATTAGGTTTTGTAAAAGGGGTTCGTGAAAAATATGCAGATAGAGGACAATTTGTAGATGTAGGAATTGCAGAAGAAAATGCAGTTGCAATGGCAAGTGGAATTGCTAAAAATGGAGGAACTGCAGTATTTGGAACATTTGCACCATTCTTCCAGAGAACTTATGATCAAATGTCACATGATTTGTGCCTAAACGATAATCCAGCAACAATGTTGGTATTAACTCCAGGAGTATATGGAATGAACTCAAATACTCATATTGCATTGTGTGATATTCAAATGTTTGCACATATCCCAAATTTTATTTATTTAGCACCAACAAGCAAAGAAGAATATATTCAGATGTTCAAGTTCGCAACAACTCAAAAAGAACATCCAGTTGGAATAAGAGTACCTGCAGAATTTATTTCTACTGGAATAGAAGATAAAACAGATTACTCAATATACAATAAGAACAAAGTAGAATTAAAAGGTAATACAGTCGCAATTTTTGCAGTAGGACCAATGCTTCCTATGGCAAAAGAAATTGCTAAAAAAATAAAAGAAAAAATAAATTTAGATATAACAGTAATAAATCCTAGATTTTTAACAGGACTAGATGAAGAATTGCTAGAAAAATTAAAAGAAAATCACAAATTAGTTATTACAATGGAAGACGGAGAACTAATGGGGGGATATGGTCAAAACATAGCATCATTTTATGGAGCAAGTGATATGCTCGTAAAGAACTATGGAATATCTAAAAAGTTCCATACAGATTTTGAACCTGAAGAGTTATTAGCCCAAAATGGAATGTCAATTGAAAATATCGTAAATGAAATTATAAAAACAAAAAAATAATAAAAGCAAAATAATAGAAAAATTTGAAAATAAATTTAAAAATCATAGAAGGAACAGATAGTCTATTGAAGACTATCTGTTTTTATGATATAAAAGAATAAATTCTAAAAAATATGATAAAATGGTGGTAAAAAAATGAGTGATAATGAGTTAATAAAAGAAAGTAATAATTTTAACAAAATTCAAATTATAGGTGCAAAAGAAAATAACCTAAAAAATGTATCACTTGAAATAGATAAGCATAAATTTAATGTTGTTACTGGAGTGTCAGGTAGTGGAAAGTCATCGTTAGTTTTTGACTGTATTTATGCAATGGCACAGACATCTTTTTATGATACACTATCAACATATGTTGTAAAAAATCTTCCTAAAATAAATAAACCAAATGTCGATAAGATTAGTAACTTATCTCCTTGTGTTTTAGTAGAACAGAAAAAACTTGGAACAAATCCTAGAAGTACAGTGGGAACTTATACAGAAATTTATACATATTTACGATTACTATTCTCAAGAGTTGGATTTCCTATTTATGACAGTAACTATTTTTCTTTTAATACGTCTAAAGGTGCATGCAAAAAATGTGGAGGATTAGGTGTTGAATTAATAGTTGACTTATCAAAACTAATCGACTTTAATTTATCTTTAAATGAAGGAGCTATAAGACATAGAACATGGAAAGTAGACTCTCGTTATTTTAATATCCAAAAATCAACGGGTTATTTTGACATGGATAAAAAGATAAAAGATTATTCTAAAGAAGAATTGGATTTACTTCTTTATAAAGAGCAAACTACTTTTATGAACCAAAATGAAGGTTTTGTTCAAAACTGGTCTTATGAGGGAATAGTAAGTAGATTAATTAAAAGGCAAGCAGATTCTAGAGGATTACAAATCAATGATTATGATAGAGAATTTTTTAAAGAAGCGGAATGTTCTATGTGTGGAGGTTCAAGACTAAATGAAGAAGCACTAGCAGTAAAAGTTCATAATAAAAGTCTAAAGGATTTATTAAATTTAGAAATAATTGATTTATATGAATTTGTCTCAACAATTGATGAAGTACAGGCTATAGAAATAGTTTCCAAAATGAAAAAAGATTTAAAAAGTTTAATCGATTTAGGAATTGGTTACCTAAACTTAAATAGAGGAATTGGCACTTTATCAAATGGAGAAGCGCAAAAAATCAAATTAGCAAAGAGCATGAATAATACTTTAAATGAACTTATTTATATAATGGATGAGCCAAGTTTAGGATTCCATAGCAGAGACGTTAATAAAATAATTAAAGCAATTAAAAATATTGTGGAAAGTAATAACACAGCGATTGTAGTTGAGCATAATAGAGAAGTAATAAATAGTGCAGATAATATTATCGATATAGGACCAGAGTCTGGAACAAAGGGAGGAACAGTAGTTTATAATGGACAACTTAATGGAATATTAGAAAATCCTAATTCAACTACAGGAAAATATTTAAAAGTTAAAAAACAAATTGATAGAGAAAATAAACCTATCAATGATTTCTATGAGATAAAAGATATTACTATAAATAATATAAAGAACTTAGATATAAAAATTCCACTTGGAGTATTAACCTGTATAACTGGAGTATCGGGAAGTGGCAAGTCTTCTTTAATTAGATATTTAGTAAGCCATGACGATAAACTTATAAAAGTTGGAAAAGAGAATATTGGTTTAAATAGTAGAAGCAATGTAGCAACATATACTAAAACTTTTGATATTATTAGAGATATATTTTCAAAAGAAAATAATGTTCCTGCAAGTGAATTTAGTTTTAACTCAACAGGAGCATGCGAACACTGTGGTGGATCAGGAATAATAAAAATGGATATGCACTTTTTAGGTGATGTTAAACAGGTATGCGAAATTTGCCATGGAAAAAGATATAAAAAAGAAGTCTTAAACTATTTGTATAAAGGCAAAAATATAAATGATGTTTTAGAAATGACCATACAGGAAGCGTTAGAGTTTTTTGATAATAAAGAGATTAAAGATAGATTAGAAATACTAAAAAATGTAGGACTAGAGTACTTAAAATTGGGACAAACATTAGACACATTATCAGGTGGAGAAGTACAAAGAGTAAATATGTCAAAATACTTAATTAAGAAAGGAAATATTTATATTTTTGATGAGCCAACTCAAGGATTACATTTAAGAGACATAGAAGTGCTAAAAAATATAATGAAGAAAATGATAAATAATGGAAACACAATTATAGTTATTGAACATAACTTAGACTTCATAATAGATGCAGACTATATTATTGATATGGGACCAGATGCAGGAAAAAATGGTGGACAAATAGTCTACGAAGGATACTTAAATAATATTATTGATGCTAATACATACACAAGTATGGCAATAAAACAATATTTAGAAGCAAAATAGAAAAAATATATAAATAATTATTCTTAATGCAAAATGTAAAGCTTGAGTTGCATTTTGCATTTTTTTTAAAAGTGCAACTGGAAGTTGATAGAATTTTAAATAAAACTACACTAAAATGAAGAATGAAGGAGGAGTAGTCTAATGAAATTTGGAGAAAATTTATATAATTTACGAAAAACAGCTAAAATGAGCCAAGAAAAATTAGCAGAAAAAATGGAAGTAACAAGGCAAAGTGTATCAAAATGGGAAAATGGAGAAAGCTATCCAGAAATGGAAAAAATAATGAAATTGTGTAATATATTTCACTGTAAAATAAATGATTTGGTACACGAAAACATGGTAGATATAGATTCATTAGATGAAGATATAAAAATGAATGTAGTTAAGTTTAAAGAAGAAAAACAAAGAAAAATTAAAGGAATAAGCAAAGCAATTTATATACTTAGTAGGATTGGAAAAATAATAGTTACAATAGCAATCCCAATTATAATTTTTCTAGTTATTGTTACCCCTATATTTATAAGTAATATAGAACTTAAAGATGATACGATTATATTTAAAGGAAGTAAAATTAATGAAAAAATAATAATAACAGCAGAAAAAGTACAAGATGCAAGTACTATAAATGTAAAAGTAAATGATACTCTAGTTGCTAATGAGAGTGATCAAGCGACTATTTTGCAAATGAAAAAAATATTAGAAAATAATTCTATGGGATATACTATAGCATATCTGGAATTAGGATATTTATGCTTAATAATCTGCTTAGTATTATATAGAATGACATTAAGCAGATTAGAAAAATTATTTATAAATATACATGAAGGAGATACACCATTTACATTAGAAAATGTTAAGTATATAAAAGCGATAGCAAAACTTATGATTGTTACTCTTGCATTACCTACTTGTGGAGGAATAATATTTGAAAAAATATTAAAAACAGATTTGGATGTTGGATTTGAATTACTTGATATAATACAAATATTCTTCTTATATGGAATAGCTTATATTTTTGAATACGGATATGAAATACAACTAGATTCAAAAGGAAAGATGTACGGCGATGAAAATGAATAGAAGTAAAGATTAATGTAATTCTATGGCTGATAATTACTTGTTAATTATCGGCCTTTATGCTATAATCATTTTGAAAAATTACAATATTTGTATAATATAGAATCAGGAAGGAGAAATCATAATATGAGTGATTTGATTTTAAAATGTGAAAACCTATGTAAATCATTTGGTAAAAAACAGATATTAGACAATGTTTCTCTAGATATATATGAAGGGGATATATTAGGTTTCATAGGTCCAAATGGTGCAGGGAAAACAACTACTATTAAATTAATATTAGGACTTCAAAATATCAACAGTGGAAAGGTAGAAATAAATGGATTTGATATAAAAAAGAATTTTGAAAAGGCTATAGAAAAAGTTGGAGCAAT
>CAYMDN010000033.1:0-13527 GCA_964389545.1 uncultured Clostridium sp.
TCTATTATATCTTTTTCCTTTACATACTTCGCAAGGTACATATATATCTGGTAAAAAGTGCATTTCTATTTTTAGCATTCCATCTCCTTGGCATGTCTCACATCGTCCACCTGATACATTAAAACTAAATCTTCCTTTCTCATATCCACGTAGTTTCGCTTCATTTGTTTCTGCAAAAATATCTCTTATTAAATCAAATACACCTGTATATGTTGCTGGGTTTGATCGAGGAGTTCTACCTATCGGAGATTGGTCTATATTTATAACTTTGTCTATATTTTGTATTCCCAAAATTTCCTTATGCTTTCCTGGTTTTTCCATTGATTTATATAATGATTTTGACAAGCTTTTGTATAATATTTCGTTTACAAGTGTACTTTTCCCAGAACCTGAAACTCCTGTAACACATGTAAATACTCCTAATGGTATTTTTACATCAATATTCTTTAAATTATTTTCAGCTGCACCTTTTATTTCTATTGATCTACCATTTGATTTCCTTCTCTTTGTAGGAACTTTGATTTGCTTTCTTCCACTTAAATAATCCCCTGTTATAGAGTTTGTATTTTGTTTTATTTCTTCTGCCGTTCCTGTTGCAACAACATTACCTCCATGTACACCTGCACCTGGTCCTATATCAACAATATAATCTGCTGCATACATTGTATCTTCATCATGTTCTACAACTAGAAGAGAATTACCTAAATCTCTTAATTTTTTCAATGTCTCAATAAGTTTCTCATTATCTCTTTGGTGTAATCCAATACTTGGTTCATCTAAAATGTATAATACTCCTGTTAGCCCTGAACCAATTTGTGTTGCTAAACGTATTCTTTGAGCTTCTCCTCCAGATAATGTTCCAGCTGGTCTTGATAGTGTTAAATAGTCTAGCCCTACATCTATTAAGAATTGTAATCTTTGATTTAATTCTTTTAATATTTGATTTGCTATCATTGCTTCTGTTTTATTTAATGTAAGATTATTTAAGAATTCTTTTATTCTTGTTATTGGCATATCCGTTAATTCTTTAATATTCTTATCATTAACAGTTACTGCTAATGATTCTTTTTTCAGTCTTGCTCCATGGCATGCTTCGCAAGGGCTTTCGCTCATGTATAGTTCGTAAAAATCTCTCATTCCTTGTGATTTTGTATCTCTATATCTTCTATTTAATGTTGGAATTACACCTTCAAATGGAGATGTAAATGTTCTAACACCTGCAACAGTTTCATACTTAAAATCTATTTCTTCTTTTCCTGTTCCATATAATATTTTTTCTAAGAAGTCACGTGGTAATTTCTTTATAGGTACTTTAATGTCTACGCCATAATGTCTTGCTATACTTTCAAAGTACATTTTAGCCATAGTATCTCCGCGTTTCATAGTACTTGCACCGAAAGCCTTTATTCCGTCATACAAAGTTTTATTTTTATCTGGGATAATTAAATCTTCGTCCATTCTCATTAAGTATCCAATTCCTGTACATTCTGGGCAAGCTCCAAATGGGTTATTAAATGAAAACATTCTTGGTGAGAGTTCTTCTAAACTTATATTACAATCTGAGCAAGCATAATTCTGGCTAAAAAGCATCTCTTCTTTTTGCGTAGCAATTATTACTAAATTGTTAGCATGTTTTAATGCTATTTCTATAGATTCTGCTGCCCTACTTCTTATTCCTTCTTTAACTACTAGTCTATCAACTATTAATTCTATATTATGCTTTTTCTTTCTATCTAGTTCTATATCATCTGTTAATTCGTAAAGGTTTCCATCAATTCTAACTCTTACAAAACCTTCTTTTGAAAAGTCTTCTAATAGCTTTGCATATTCTCCTTTTTTACCTCTTACGATTGGTGCAAGGACTTGTATTTTAGTTCCTTCTTCTAAGTTCATCACTGCATCTACAATTTGATCTAGGGTTTGTCTTTCAATTTTTTTTCCACAATTTGGACAGTGTGGTACACCTATTCTTGCATATAGTAAACGTATATAATCATATATTTCTGTAACTGTTCCCACTGTTGAACGTGGGTTTTTTGATGTTGTCTTTTGATCTATTGATATTGCTGGAGATAATCCTTCTATTGATTCTACATCAGGCTTTTTCATTATTCCTAAAAATTGTCTTGCATATGAAGATAGACTTTCAACATATCTTCTTTGTCCCTCAGCATATAATGTATCAAATGCTAAAGATGATTTTCCTGAACCTGAAAGTCCAGTAATAACAACTAATTTATCTCTTGGTATTGTTAGTTTTACATTTTTTAAATTATTCTCTTTGGCACCTTTTATTACTATATTGTCATTCACTTGAACTCTGCCTCCTATACTTTTTCGTCTCTTAATCTTACAACTTCTTCCATAAATTCATCTGCAAGTCTTTGCATTTTTTCTTTATCCGTAGTTTCATCTTTATACTGTGAGTAATCTATTGGTTTTCCTATGTTTATAGTGACTTTTCTAAATGGTTTAAATGATCCCTGTACACCTACTGGTATCATTGGCACTCCTGCTGTTGCAGCAATCATTACCGCACCTTTTTTTACTTTTTTTCCTTTTGCTAATCCATTTCTAGTTCCTTCTGGAAAAATCAGTAATAATTCATTATTTTTCATAAGTCTTAAAGATGTTTTTATTGCTCCTAAATCCGCCTTGCTTCTATTTACGGGATAAATTCCTGCTGTTTTTGCAACCCATCTATTTATTGGATTATTAAATAATTCTTCTTTTGCTAATGCATTAAGTTTTCTCTTAAACATTACAATTAATGTAACACTGTCCCAAAAGTGCACATGGTTTGAGCATACTATCGCTCCCTGTCCTTCTTTAGGAATGTTTTCTGCGCCAACTACCTTGGGTCTGTATATAAGAATGGTTATAAACTTAAATATAAACTTTAAAATTGCTCTCATATTATTTCCTCTATCTTTTTGAATTAATTATTTCAATAACTTTTTCTACTACTTCATCTATAGTATAGTTTGTTGTATCTACTATTATGCTATCTGGTGCTAATTTTAATGCTCCAACTTCTTTATGCATATCTGTATAGTCTCTTTTCTTTATGTTCTCAAGCACTTCTTCATATGTCATATCTATATTTTTTTCTTGAATTTCTTTATATCTTCTTTTTGCTCTTTCTTCTTCACTTGCATCTAAATATATCTTCACATCTGCATTTGGAAAAACATAAGTACAAATATCTCTTCCTTCCATAATTATATCTTTTCCTTCTGCTAGATTTCTTTGTAATTCAACCATTGCATATCTAATTTCTTTAATTACTGAAACTGGTGATACAACTTCTGTAACAGCTTTTTCTCTTATTTTCTTAGTAACCTCCTTTCCATCAAGATAAACTACATCTCCATTTGGTGTATTCTTAATTTCTATGTTTATTTCTTTTGAAATAGCTATTGTTTTTTCTTCATCGATTATTCCTTCTTTTATAGCTCCTGTTTCTAGTGCCTTTAAAGCAACACATCTATATGTTATTCCTGTATCTATGTTTATTAGTCCTGTCAAATTTGCTATTTTCTTTGTTATTGTTCCTTTCCCGCTTCCAGCTGGTCCATCAATTCCTACTACGAATCCCATTAATAGATTCCTCCCCATTTATCCTACTATTAGTTTGTTTTCTTATCCTCTTTAAATATTCCTTTGGCAAGTACTTGAAATTTTTCTACATTCATTGCCGTAATGTTCTCTATTTCTCTTATTGATTGTTTTTTAAAACTTTGCAAATGATTTATTATATTGTAACCATATTTTATTATTATCTCAACATATATTAAAGCACCTTCTTCATGGTTCTCAATTCTTACTCTTGTAATTTTATATATTGCCTCAAATTTTTTTGATATATGTGTGATTATATCTCTTAGTACAGAATCTGATATTGTATAATTTCCTAAATAACTGAATGTTGGTCTAATCATTGATTTCTCTGATATATATGGTTTACTATCTTTACCTTTAGATTTAAAAATTTGAAGTGGATCTAATATATATCCTGAAAAGTCCTTTTTTATTTCGAATGTTGGAACTGGAATTACATGTTTTCCTTCTGTTACTCTCATTCTTTTTGCATCTTCCATCTCCTGTTCTGTAGCCACATCAGTTATATATATAGTATCTGTTAATTCTGGCAATTCTAAATTTTCTATAATTTTTTTTATCATGTTATCTGATGTGCCAAGGATTAGTAAGCTTTCTGGTCTATATCTTCTAAATGCTTTTTTTATTTCTTCTGCTCTTTCTGGATTTGTAAATAAAGCTTCCCTTACAGTTTCAATCTTAGTAGGTGCTTTCTTTGCTGACTCACCTGCTATTACTTCATTTTCCTTAATTAATAAGCCATCATCTATAATGTATTTTATATTTCTCTCACTAGCTACCATTTGTGCCCTATAACTTTTACCTGTTCCAGATGGCCCCACAAAAGCATATACCTTTATTTCTGGTGTTATTTGTTCTATTATCTTATCAATTATCATTACATTACCTCTAAAATAAAATTATCTATAAGTATATCACATATGCGTCCAAAAATCCACAAATTAAAGCCAAGTATTAGATTTTTCTAACACCTGGCTTTTTTATTCTTCCTCTATATCGAGTCTATTTCTTTTATTTGATAAAATCCTGTCTATGAATTCATCTGGAAAATTTTTATCCAAAAATATTTCTATTGAATTTCTAGGCTCCTGTCCTAGTAATCTGTTCTTTTGTCTTGCTACTGCCATCCATGATATTGCAATATCTACCACAATAATAACTGCTAGTATTAATGTAAGCTGATTTAAACTAGTTTCTTTAGTTACATTATCTAAAGAACCCAGAAGTGGTTCAACTATGCTCATGTACAATAATCCTGCTATTCCCCAATAAGTACAGTGTAGTAAACTGGTTCTACCATTTAAGTTAAATGGTAAATGTGAATAATCCCATGAAACTGAGCCAAATATGACTTCTTGTAGCCATGAAAAAATATATTCTGTTGCACCACCTAATACTAAAGTTATTAAAAACACTTTTACTTTATCTCTAGTTTTTATACGTTTAAATGTAATGTAATATATCATTGCACCTGTTCCATATACTGGAATAAGTGGTCCAAACAGCAGTCCTTGTCGTATAGCAAATTGACCTGTTTGTAATATAACTAGTACTGTTTCATATACATATCCAGCCACACTGCCTATTATAAAAACCCAAAACAATCTAACCGATTCCATTGTAATTTTTTGTTTATTCATTGAATCAATCCTTTTTATTATTTAAAAAATCTCAGATAAAATACTTGTTTTATCTGAGATTAATAGTAGTTATTTTATAAATCATCATCCTCATCTTTGTTGCAATCTCCATGACAACAATCACAGTCATCATCTTCACATTCACCTGAGCAATGATCGCAGTCACAATCATCATGTCCCCAATCTAATTCTATTGTATTTTTGCATTCAGGACATTTAATCTCATCTTTATCTGCAACTTCATCTATTTCAACTGTAAATTCTTTATTACAATATGGACAAACAATTCCCATTGTATACTCGCCATCTTCATCGTCATCATCTAAATATATATCATTTTCTATTTTCTTTAAACTTTTTTCGATATTTTCAATTTTTTCGTTTGTCTCTTTTTGTGTTTGTGCTAATTCTGCCATTCTTCCATTTGCCAATTCGTTTAAGTCTGTTATTTCTTCAATGAATGAGTTATATAAATTGAAGATTTCTGTTTTTGCTATTTCTAGAGTATCTTTGTCTGTTATCTTCTCTTCTAAACTCTTCATTATCTTTTTCATAGTCAAATTTATATCAGACATTCTATTCTCCTTTTCCAATGGTTAAACACTAAACTCTTTCCATATATTCACCAGTTCTAGTGTCTATTCTAATTTTATCACCAGTATTTACAAATAGTGGTACATTTATTGTAGCTCCTGTTTCTAATTCAGCTGGTTTTGTTGCTCCTGCGCCTGCTGTATTTCCACTAAATCCTGGTTCTGTATATGTTACTTCTAATTCTACAAACATTGGTGGTTCAATAGCAAATATTTTTCCTTTAAAAGCTAATGTTTTAACCATCATATTCTCTTTTAAAAATTTAAGCATATCTCCTAAATCTGCTTTATTTAATGGAATTTGGTCATATGTTTCATTATCCATGAAATAATATAAATCTCCATCTGCATATAAATATTGCATTTCTCTTTTTTCTATTTCTGCTCCTTGTAATTTTTCTGATGGATTAAATGTTTTTTCTAAAACTGCACCAGTTATTACATTCTTTAATTTTGTTCTAACAAATGCTGCTCCTTTACCTGGTTTAACATGTTGAAATTCTACAACTTTATATACTGATCCGTCCATTTCAAAAGTTGTTCCATTTCTTACATCTCCTGCCATATATACTTCTGCCATAATTTCTACCTCTTTCTTTTTTTATATTCACCTATTTATTTTACTATATTTTTCCTTTGTTTTCAAGTATTTTCAATAAATTTACTTTTGTACTCTATATTACTGTATATTGTTTTGGTGATTTTGTTAGTATCGTTTTTCCATTTGGTTCAACCAATATGGTATCTTCTATTCTTATTCCATACTTACCTGGTATATAGATTCCTGGTTCATCTGCAATAACCATATTCTTTTTTAAATAAGTATCATTTCGTGAAGTAATATATGGCATTTCGTGTGTTTCCATTCCTACTCCATGACCAAGTGCATGAATTAAATCAAATTTATATAGTTTAAAATCACTTTCTACCATTTGTGATATAGTTTTAATATTTGCATATTCTCTAATATTATCCTCTGTATTTTGTAAATTTTTTAAAACTAGATCATAAACTGGTTTTATCTCTTCTAAAATACATCCCATGAAAATTGTTCTAGTCATATCAGAAGAATATCCTTTATATTTGCACCCCATATCTATTAGTATTGGATCTGCAATTTTTACTCTTCTATCAGACGGTTTCCAATGTGGTTGTGAACTGTTTTCTCCAACAGCAACAACAGTATCAAATGCCAATCCATCTGCTCCATTTTCTTTGAAAAATCGTTCAACTTCGTTTGCAATTTCTTTTTCTGATATTCCTTCTTCTATAAATGTTAATAAATGTGAAAAACATTCATCTGTAATTTCACATGCTTTTTTTATACATTCTATCTCATAATCATCTTTAACTTCTCTTAGTTTTTCAACTAAGTTCTCTGTTTCAACTAAATTATTTATTCTGTATTTTTGTTTCAATATTTGATATTGTTTATATGTTACGTAGCTTTCTTCAAATCCAACATTTTCGCAAAATAAAAAGAAATTCTCACATTCATCTTTTCCTACATCACGAAAATCCATAACAACAATTTCATCTGTAATTGTTAATGTGCTTCTAACATTTTCTAAATACATTGTATATGTTAAAAATATATTTTCTTTTCTTGTAATTAGTAATGTTCCTTCACAGTCTATGTTTGTTAAATATTTTATATTTATTGGGTTGCTAATTACCATGCCTTCTAATTTTAAGCTTCTTAGTCTCTCACGCAAAATTCTTATTTTTTCATTCATAAAAAACCTCCATCTAAAGCTATCTCAAGCTTTTCCGAATAGTCTTAAACAATATGCTTATATTTTAAGCCAATCCCAATGAAAATATTTTTAATAAAGCTACATCTAATATTGAAGCGGGTGTAAATAAAATAATTATTGCGGCTGTTACTATAAATGGTCCAAATGGAACATATCCGTCTTTACGATTCTTCTTTGTTATTAATAGAATTATACTTATTATTGCTCCAACTAAAAAAGCTAGTATTGATATTTTTATTATATTTGCTTTTCCAAAGTATAGTCCTATTGCTCCCATTAGTTTTACATCACCTAATCCCATTGCATCTTTTCCTGCAATAATTCCTCCAATTATTGCTATTGTTAAAAATATTCCTCCGCCAATTAACATTCCTAGTATGGCGTCTGTAGCTATATTTAAATTAGAGCTTCCTAGTGAAAATGCAAAAAGTAACCCTAACTCAAATATTGTTAGATTAAGTCTATTTGGTATTATTTGTGCTTGAAAATCTACTACGAATACGCTGATTAACATTGATACCAATGGTGCAAATTTAAAGAATTCCAAGCTTACTTTATATTTATATAATAGTGCAACATATAATATCGCATTAAGTACAATTAATAAATAATTTGGTCTTGCTATCAATTTGTATTTTCTAAAACTGTTTTTTGCCAAAATCTTTTGTTCTATTACAAATGTTTTGTTAAGATAATCTACTATTTGTCCTATTACTCCTCCTATTATTACTACAGCAAAATAGATTAAAACATGAGTATCATTCCAATACATTTTTTTCTCCTTTGTGTCATTGTTATTCTTATATTATATTTATTAAGTGGCAATATGTCAAGCAATATATTTGTCATTTTTTATATTATAGTCATTATTTTAGCAGGCTATCACATTTTATAAAAAATCATTATATTTTTTACAAATAATATAATTTTACATTTTATGTAAATTATGGTATAATGTTATTGTTTTATGCTTATAGCATGGCATACTCAAAGCTAACGAGTATAAGACAAATACTAAGAAAAGGTGGTACGTCCTATGAAGCAAATCGCCCAAGGCAAGGTTCGGGACATCTACGATGTAGGTGACAACCTGGTGCTTGTCACGACGGACCGGATTTCCGCGTTCGACCGTGTCATGCCCACCGCTGTTCCCTACAAAGGAGCTGTTCTCAACCGACTCTCTACGTTCTGGTTCGGTGCAACCGAGAAGATCATTCCCAATCACATGATCACCATCCAGAACGAGAAAATGCCCGACATGTTCCATGCCGATGAGTACACCGACCGTTGTATGCTGGTGAAAAAGCTCAAGATGCTCCCCATCGAGTGCATCGTTCGTGGCTATATCACTGGCTCTGGCTGGTCGAGCTATCAGAAGGATGGTTCTGTCTGCGGTATCCGTCTGCCCAGCGGGCTCAGGGAATCTGAAAAACTCCCTTCGCCCATCTACACCCCCACGACCAAAGCAACTGAGGGACATGACGAGCACATCAACTTTGATGAAACCGTCAAAATGCTGGGAGAACCCCTGGCAACACAGCTCATGGTGACAAGTCTCCAGCTCTACACCGAGTGCGCCGACTATGCCCTGACAAAAGGCATCATCATCGCCGATACCAAGTTCGAGTTCGGCGTTGACGAGAACGGCACGCTTACCCTGGCAGATGAGGTGCTCACGCCGGACAGCAGTCGTTTCTGGCCCGCTGACAAGTATGAGGTCGGCCGTTCTCAGGAGAGCTACGACAAGCAGTTCCTGCGCAACTGGCTCATCAGCAGTGGCTGGGACAAGGAATCCGCGCCTCCGCAGATTCCGGAAGACATCATCCAGAAAACTTCCGAGAAATACCTGCAGGCCTATAAGGTCCTCACCGGCACCGATTTCTAAGAATCCATCACTGGCGCCTACCAAACAGCAGTATTTGTAGCAAAACGGCAGCCCCTTTCCAATGAATTTGGAAGGGGCTGCTGTTTTTATTTCATGTATTGTCATTTGATTTTATTTTAAAAATACTTATCGTTCACAGGCTTGCTCTTCTATTTTAGCTTCTAATCTTCTTTTTATTTCTCCTAAAACATTTAATCTCTTTCCAATTTTATCAGGATGATGTGCTTTTGCATCCGCATATTGCAATTGTAAGAGTCTTTTTACCGCATCTATTGAATTGGTTAAATTATCTGAGTCTATAATTGTATCATGATATCTAACAAAATAACATACATTATCTATAAATTCTTGGCTATATTCTAGTCTTTCTAAGATTTCTTTACTTATTTGTGCTGAAACTGCAGGATGTCCATGAAAATGACGAACTTCTCCATCTTCTTGATAGGAAAATGGTTTTCCTATATCATGTAATAAACCCGCCATTTTAATTTCCAAATCTGCATCTTCCAGTCCTTCAACAACCTTTATTGTATGTTGCCAAACATCTAAATTGTGATGAGGGTGCTTATGGTCAAATCCTACCATAGGCTTTATCTCTGGTATATATGTAATCATACTACTACTTTCTTCTCTTAATAAATTTTTCATTAATATTTCATTGATTCTTTCTTTTATATCTTCCATCTATTTATCTCCATTAATAACTTACTATTTATTTTTTTATTATACACTAAAAAAACATAAATGAAAAGCAGGCATATTTCCTGCTTTTTGGTGGAGGTGGAGGGAGTCGAACCCTCGTCCAATTCCCTATTCACATAAACTTCTACGAGTGTAGTTTATTATTGAACTTTCCCTCAAATTCTAGCAAATAAACACGCTTGAATCTTTGGTAGCCTTAAAATACCCATTACTCCCAAGGCAAGGAATAATTTTGTTTCCTACTTTAGTCGACGCCTTATCTGTAACAGTAGGCTTTACAGTAAGACGACGTTGCAACTAGGCAGCGTATGCTAATTCATTATCAGCGTTTATTTTTAATTTCGCTTTTTTATAGTGGCCTAAGCGACCATCCACTACTCGCTATCTATGCTTCAAAAAAACCGTCGAAACCAAATACACCCCCATATTATTTTATTATACTCTTTTTTTTAGCTTTTATCAATATATCTTTTAATTAAATATAGCCACTCCAACACATAGCATTGTTCTGTGTTGGAGTGGCTGTTTTGAATATTACATCACAAATTGCTGGAGTCGGGATCATCTCCCAAAATACGCTGCAAGCACCGCAAAGTAGTCCTTATGAGGACCTTCGAAAAAGGCCTCGTGTACCTCAAAATACTCGCGGTGCGGTCCCGCGAAGAATTCTTCCAGCGTAGCAAAGAACTCTTCGCTGGTGATTTCGCCATTTTCATAACGACGTTCAACCAGCTCCATTTCTTGCTCAGCCAGTGCGTACTTCGCTGCCGCTGCATCGAGAACCTTTTCAGCAACTTCATAGTCCTGCTTTGCTGTGGCGAGCTCCTCAGCGGTGACTCTGTCCTCCTTTTCGTTAGGATTGAGGCTTACAGAAGGCGCCTCGCTGTTGCTCGCTGTTCCACATGCGGTAAGCCCCAAAAGGGCTACCAGCATCAGGCACGCCAGTGCCAAAGTGATGATTTTCTTCATGGTGACCTCCAAAATGTTTTTTTGCATTTCGGAGTCAATGCCCTCCGAAATACGGACGGCATACAACTAAAATTACCATCTAATATAAATTATACCATGATTTTATGCGAAAAATCAAATACTCCATGTTCCTAAACTTGTATTTACAAAAAGAACCAGCACGCCTTTCGACGTGCTAGCTCCTTTTGTAGAACTTATTTTTCTCTGATTATTGGCTTAATACATATTGATCACTCTACCATTGAAGTGCCGTTTTTTGGGAATCACATACCGACCATAAGACCTTCTGTCACTGCGCACTTTCAGGGATCTGGCAATATAGCCAATCGCAATTCCCAATAAAAGCATCGCTGTTCCATTCAGTCCCACAATTCGGAGTAAGATAGCCACGGCACAGGTGAGTATAAAAAAGCATACAGCACCTTTCAGAAGAATTTTTTCCACAAGGTCTCCTCCTAACATTTCATGTTCTCTGGGATTTCCTAACGTTACTACGTAACTTATATTTATTATATCATATTTTTAGCTTTTTGACAATTTAGAGTAGTATTGGCTGTATTTGTTCGCCTTTTATAGCTTTTATTATAGTCTCTAATATATATTTATTGCTATATCTTAATGAGTTTGGTTTTGTTATTGGGTTATCCTGCCTAAATGGAACAAAGAAAAAATTTTTACTATTTAATAGTTTTCCTATATTCTCTGCTTCTAGTCCAAGTCCTTCTGTAGTTGCCACTCCTACTATTATATTTTTTTCGCTTTTCAAATGCATTTCTACTGCTATAAGCATTGGTGTATCAATTATTCCATTAGCTAACTTAGCTATAGTATCTCCTGAACATGGTGCTATAATCATTGTTTCTGCATCTCGTATTTCTGTCATGTTGTTTAAGTCTTCTGTCGTATGTATAACACTTTTATTGGTAATTCTTTCTATTATTTTCACCATTTCTTCTGATTCTTTATTTTCTCCATAATTAAAAGACATTATTGGTATAATGTCTACTCCTTCATTCACAAGGTTTTGTATTTGAGGAATTACTTTTTTTATAGCATATATTGAACCTGTTATTCCAAAAGTTATAATTTTACCTGCAAGCATTTTTAATTCCTCCCCCCTTGTTTATTCACATATTATAATATATGTTTTCATGTTTATAATAGTGTATTTTTTAACTTTCATTAATCAAATAAAATGACCTATGAATTATAAAAATCATAGGTCATTTTTATATATTTCTAAAACTTTGTTTACTATTTCCTTTGGCACTAACGTCTCTATGCTCTTTCCTTGTTTTACTTTTTCTCTAATTTCAGTAGAAGACAAATCTATCTTTTCTATATTAGGAAATTTTATTATTGCTGTTTCATGTTTTTTTAGGAAATTGCTGTTTTCTATAATATCTTCTATTTTATCGTTTCCCCTCTCTAACACTAATATTTTAAATTTTTCTAGTAATTCATTTGGTTTATACCATGTTTCTAGTTCCTTCAAATTATCTGTTCCTAGTACAAAGTAAATTTCTTTTTCTTTGTATTGCTCTTGTATTAAAGCTAATGTTTCTATTGTATATAACTGTCTTTCACTAGAAACTTCTATATCTGATACTTCTAAGTTTTCATTATTTTTACATATTTCCTTTAGCATAAACAGTCTATCCTCATTTGAAGCTAGCCCTTCTTTATTGTATTTCTCATTTACTGGTACAAATATTACTTTTTCTATGTTTTTATCTTTTTCTAAAATTTGCTTTGCTAAATTCAAATGCGAATTTGCTGGTGGATTAAAAGAGCCACCATATACGGCAATAATCTTCCTTTCCATTTTACCTCCAACTTTATTTAAAGGCGGATATTGCATAATCCGCCTTTTTTTTCGAAATCTTTTAATACATTCCTTCCATACCTTGTGGCATACCTGCTCCGGCGCCTCCACCGCAGTGGCAGTCTTTTTCTTTCTTTTCTGTTATAACACTTTCTGTTGTTAGTATCATTGATGCTACACTTGCTGCATTTTGTAATGCACTTCTTGTTACTTTTGTTGGATCTACTATTCCAGCTTTTTTCATGTCTACATATTCTTCTTTACTTCCATCAAATCCGATTCCTGGTTTTGATTCTTTAATTTTTTGTAATATAACTGCTCCCTCTAAACCAGCATTTGCAGCAATTTGTCTTAGTGGCTCTTCTAATGCTCTTAAGATTATTTTTGCTCCTATTTTTTCATCTTCATCTAGTTTAGCTATTACCTTTTCAACTTTTGGAATTACATTTATAAGTGCTGTTCCTCCACCTGCAACTATTCCTTCTTCAACAGCAGCTTTTGTTGCAGACAAAGCATCTTCTATTCTTAATTTTTT
>CAYMDN010000034.1:0-12945 GCA_964389545.1 uncultured Clostridium sp.
TCAATGGATATAGACCACAATTCTATTTCAGAACAACAGACGTTACAGGTGTTATTGATTTACCAGCTGGTGTTGAAATGGTTATGCCAGGTGATAACGTTTCAATGACAATCGAATTAATTACACCAATCGCTATCGAAAAAGGATTAAGATTCGCTATCCGTGAAGGTGGTAGAACAGTTGGTTCTGGTATAGTTTCTGAAATATTAGAATAATATATCGAATATAAATAAAAAGTCAGTAAGTAATTACTGACTTTTTTGTTGCTCAAAATAATAATCACGTAAGGCACGTGTATATGACTATTAAATTTAACAAAAAAGCTTGCAAAATTACAAATATAATATTACAATATAAACATCAAAATAAGAGGAGTAATATATGAAAATAATTTTAGACGCTATGGGCGGAGATAATGCACCTGAAGCAACAATTAGAGGAGCAGTAAAAGCAATAAAAGAAATTGATTCAGAAATTATTTTAGTTGGAAATGAAGAGATTATAAATAAAAAGATAAAAGAATTATATGATAAAGATAATATAAAGCAAATTTCTGAGAAATTATCAATACATCATGCATCAGATGAAATAACAATGGAAGATATACCAACAGTTGCTATTAAACGTAAAAAGGATTCTTCGATGGTTGTTGGTTTTAATATGCTAAAACAAGATGAAGGAGATGTATTTATATCTGCAGGAAATTCTGGAGCATTACTTACAGGAGCGACTCTTCTAGTAGGAAGAATAAAAGGAGTTGATAGACCTGCTATGGCACCGGTTTTGCCTTCTTATAAAAAAGGTGTAATGCTTATAGATGCCGGAGCAAATACAAATTGTAAGCCAATAAATTTACTACAATTTGCACAAATGGCTAATGTTTATTTAAAAAAAATATATAATATAGAAAAACCTGCCATTGGATTATTAAATATAGGTACAGAGGAAACAAAAGGAAACGATCTTATGAAAGAAAGTTATCAACTATTAAAAGAATCTGCAGAAGAATATGATATGAACTTTATTGGTAATGTTGAGGGGAGAGAAGTGTTTTCTGGAGAAGTTGATGCAGTTGTAACAGATGGTTTTACAGGTAATATACTTTTAAAGACAGTTGAAGGACTTGGAAAATTTGTAAAAAGAGTTCTAACTGAAGAACTAAAAAGAAATATAGGAACTACAATATGTGCAGTTCCAGCATTACCTTCAATTAAAAGATTTAGTAAAAGAATGGATTATAAAGAATACGGTGGAGCATTATTCCTAGGTGTAAAAAAACCGGTTGTAAAAGCACATGGAAGCAGTGACGAAAAACTATTCTATTATACTATAAAACAGGCTGAACAGTTTGCAAAAAGCGAGACAGTAGAGATTATGAAAAAAGAATTTGAAAAAATATAAAAAAAGTATTGACATTTTTAATACCATATAATATCTTATAATATATATTAAAAGTTGACTAGAATTTAATACATATTAAAAAAGCAATTAAAACCTAAATATGCTAGTATGTATTAGTAAATAGGACAAAAAACTTAAGAGGGGGTGTCTTTAGTGAACTCTGACGAAATTTTTGAAAAAGTAAAGACAATAATAGTAGAGCAATTAGGTGTTGCTGAAACAGCAATAACAACAGAAGCGTCTTTCATAGATGATTTAGGAGCAGATTCTTTAGATATAGTTGAATTAATAATGGCTTTAGAAGAAGAATTTGATTTAGAAATACCAGACACTGATGCAGAAAAAGTTGTAACAGTTGGAGATGTTGTTGAATATATCAAAGATAACATTTAATTATATGAAATCTTAAGAGGATGTCTAGTATAAAGATATCTTCTTTTTTTTAGAAAAGGTGATTGAATGATAAAGGACTTAATGGGAAAAGACAAAGAAACAAAAATAATGATACTACTGTTAGTTGTTGTTATTATATCAGTGATACTTGCTGTTTTCTTTTACGTTTCTGACAAAGATGGAAGTGGAACAATAGGACTTTTTGGAAAAAAAGAACAAACGAATGGAGAACAACCTGCTAATACTGATCCAAATTACTATACTCCAACAGACGAAGAAATAGCAAGAGCAAATGAGTTAGCAAATATATTAAAAGAATCATTTCCAAAATTAAATGGTTCAACATATACCATTCCACTAGAAGCAGCAATTAAGACAGCAATGTCGGATAAATCACGTAAAGAAAATGAAATGGGAATTTTCCATTCAACAGAAGATGAGGCTTTTGATGATTTACTATCTGAAAAGTGTGATGCAATATTTGCTTCATATTTATCAGATAGACAAGAGATGGAAGCAGCTGCCAAGAACATAGACTTAACATCAGAAGCCATTGCAAGAGAAGGGATAGCTATTGTTGTAAATAGTTCCAATCCAGTAAATAACTTGACATCAGACCAGTTAGTAGGCATCTTTACAGGAAAAATAAAAAACTGGAAAGATGTTGGCGGAAATGATGCAGAAATAGAAGTTTATCAAAATAGTAAAGAATCAGAAACATATGAATATATGCAAGATATTATGCTAGGAACATTAATGGTAGAAGGCAAAACAGAATTGGTACCAGGTGAAACTGATGGAGTAAATGAAGTTGAAGCAGTATACAGCAATTCAGTAAATGCGATAGGATATATGACATACAAATATCCAGCAAGCACATATGGAAATGATATTAAATTTTTAAAAATAGATGATGTGGAACCTAGCAGAGCGACAATGACAGCAAATAATTATCCTCTAATATATGAAATTTATATAGTATATAACAAAGCAAAATCTAATGAAATTAGCAGTGACGAATTAGCAGAATGGCTAACTACTTATGCAGGTCAAAATGTTGTCATGGAGGCTGGATATATTCCAAGAATAAATATAGCAACTAAAGATTTGGAACTTAATAAATATAATACAAACGGTACAGGAAAAGAAAAAAAAGATGATACAAAGCCAGGAAGCTTTATGTATGTGCCAACTAGCACAAATTATGAAGAAAAAGATATAGATGGTGCGACAATTGCTCTAAGATATTTAAAGAATGAGGAACTTCAAACAGAGATAAACCAATTTATAAGAACATCTACAGAAAACCTACAAGTTATAGAAAAAGATTATGATCAATTTGTAGAATTATTAACAAATGCTACAAGAGAAGGACTGGTAGTTGAAACAGAATGTAAGAATGGATACTTATCTGTACAGGTTATACTAGCATATGATATAGGAAACAATAGATACATATATGATGGATATAGCAAAGTGTATGATCTAGTTCAGGGAAAAGAAATAAACTTTAGTGACATGTATTATAAAGATGTAAATTTTATTTCAATAATAAATGAACAAATAGAAACTATTATAAAAGAAAGAAATGGAATAAACTCAAAGGCAGTCAAAGAAAAAAGAAAATTTGCAGGAATTACAGAGGATAACATATTATATGGATTAGATAAAATCGCATTTACAAAGAATAATCCATATTTTGAGGATGGAGTTATATTTAACTTAAATACATATTTTGAAAATATATCTGTAATAGATGAAGAAAGAAATATGGACGGAATATGGGAAGACAGGGTTAATATAACTAAAGAAGTGGTAACGCATAACAATAATGCAAGTGGAATACAAAAGGGAAATATAGATAGACAAATAATAGGAAATTTTATATATTTTGTATTTTATTCTGACACAAATAATGCTGAAGTAGATGAAAAAATAAAAGGATATATAAATCAATATGTGGATAATGAGAAAATAACGCCATTAGTAAATAAAACAGATAAAACAAAATATGTGTTAGATGAGGATGAAAAGATACAAATAACAATAAGTGTAACAACATTAGGAACAAAATATGCAAGAATTGAATTAGGATTAAATCCAAAAAATGCAAGAATTGAATTAGGGACTATTACACTAAATCTTGAAACAGGAAAAGGTGCAAATAAAAAAGATATAACAGAATGGAAAACTGCAAATGGAGTAGAAGAATAAGAAATAAGCGACAGAAATGTCGCTTATTCTGTTGAAAATTGAGGATTTTTATGGTATAATTTTTAAGTCAATAAGAGAAATAGAAGTATTTAATAAAGAATATGGGGGTTTTTACAAATGTCAGAGAAGTATGATGTAATTGTAGTAGGAATGGGACCAAGTTCTATTTTTTGCGCCTATGAACTAATACAATTAAAAAAATACAAAAAGATATTATTAATTGATCAAGGAAAAAGGGTTGAACAAAGAAATTGCCCAATAGAAAAAACAAAGAAATGTGTGCATTGTAAACCAATGTGTCATATAACAAATGGTTTTTCTGGTGCAGGAGCATTTTCAGATGGTAAATTATCATTATACAACCAAGAAGAAGACGAAATCCATGTAGGTGGAAATGTTCATAAATACATTGGAGTTCCTGAAACTAAAAAATTAATTGATTATGCAGACAAAATATATTTAGACTTTGGTGCAGATAAACACTTAGAAGGAACAGAATATAAAGAAGAAATTTCTAAAATTAATGATAGAGCACATAAAGAGGGAATCAGATTAATTAATATACCAATTAGACATTTAGGAACAGAAAAAAGTCATGAAGTTTATCACAGGTTAGAAGAATATATTGAAAATAACAATGTCGAAATGAGATTCGAAACAACTGTTGCTGACTTAATTATAGAAAATAATGTAGTGAAAGGCGTAAAAGTAAAAGAAGCAAAATACATAGATGATGAAAATCATCCAGTAGAAACATTGTACTCAGATCAAGTAGTTCTTGCAGTTGGTAGAAAAGGTGCAAATTGGCTAGTAGAAATGGCTAATAAACATGATATAAAAACAGAAACGGGAATAGTAGATATAGGTGTTAGATATGAGCTTCCAGATGCAGTAATGAAAGATGTTAACAAATATATGTATGAAGCAAAATTTATAGGTAGAGTAGGACCATTTAGAGATAAAGTAAGAACATTCTGCCAAAATCCAAGTGGTTTCGTTTCAGCAGAAGTTTATGATAACAACTTAACTTTAGTAAACGGACATTCATATAAAGAAAGAAAAAGCACTAATACAAATTTAGCAATATTGGTTTCACATCATTTTACAAGTCCATTTAAAAGACCTATAGAATATGGTAGAAATGTTGCTCAAAACTTGAATGATTTAGGTGCTGGAAACATAGTAGTTCAAAGACTAGGAGATATATATAGAGGAAAAAGAACTTGGGATTCTGAGCTAGAAAATAATACAGTTGAGCCAACCTTAAAATCAGCAGTTGCAGGAGATATTACTTTTGCATTGGGTTATAGAACTATGACAAGTATATTAGAGTTCATAAGAGCAGTTGATAAAGTAGTAGAAGGATTTGGTGCACCAGACAACTTATTATATGCACCAGAAATCAAATTCTACAGCAATAAAGTTATTATAGATAGCAACTTTGAAACAAGTGTAAAAGGATTATATTCAATAGGAGATGGTGGAGGAATGACAAGAGGATTAATGATGGCTTCTTGTTCAGGAATTCAAATGGCTAGAAATTTAAAATAAATATTAAAATAAATTCTGGAAAATGATACCAGAATTTATTTTTTTATAGCTATTTACATTTTTCGACAATAATGATATATTAATTTTGAATAATATCATGATATACATGGTGAATTTTAGGAGGGTAAATTATGGGATTTATTAAAGCATTTGCAGGTGCCTTAGGTGGTTCATTTGCAGATCAATGGAAAGATTTTTATATGCCAATGCAAAATGTTCCAGCAACAGCTGCTATTTTTAGAGCCGTACCACAAGGGACAAATGCAGGACGTGGAGAAAATACAAAAGGATCAGAAAATATAATATCTAATGGAAGTAAAATTATAGTACCAGAAGGAACAGCTCTTGTTACAATGCAAGATGGAGCAATAACAGGTGTTATTACTGAACCAGGTGGATTTATATATTCATCAGATGATCCAAATTCAAGATCAATGTTTGCAGGTAATGGAATATTATCTTCAACATTTGGACAAAGCTGGGAAAGATTTAAATTTGGTGGACAACCAGGATCTCAACAAGTTGCATTCTATGTTAATTTAAGAGAAATACCTAACAATCGATTTGGAACACAAGCAGAAATTTATTGGGATGATGCATATTTAAATGCTCAAGTTGGAGCAGTAACAAGAGGAACATACACATTAAGAATATTAGACCCAATTCTATTTATAAAGAACTTTGTACCAGCAACATATTTACAAGCAGGATCACCATTATTTGATTTTGCAGATATGGATAATGATGCAGGTGCACAATTATTTAATGAAGTAGTTAGTAGCTTATCTGCTGCATTCTCAAATTATACAAATGATCCAAGCAAGGGAAATCGTATAACAAGAATTCAAGGAGATCAAATAGGCTTTGCACAAAGCTTATCACAAGCAGTAGAAGAAGGATACCAATGGAGAACAGATAGAGGACTTGAAATTGTTAAAGTTGCAATTCAAGCTATCGAATATGATGACGATACAAAACAATTATTAAGTGATGTTAAAAAAGCAGATGCTTTATCAGGAGCACGTGGAAATTCATTCATGCAACAATCTGTAGCTCGTGGAATGCAAGCAGCTGGTGAAAATCCAAATGGTGGAGCAGGAGCAATGGCATTTATGGGAATGGGAGTAAATGCTGTTGGAGCAGGTGTAAGTGGTTTACAACAACCAGTTCAACAACCAATACAACAACCTGTACAGCCACAACAACCGATACAACCACAACAGCCAGTTCAACCACAGCCACAACCAGCGCCAGCACCTCAACAACCAACTGCACCAGCAGGACAACCAGATGAAGACCCATTCGAAAAATTAGCAAAATATAAAAAAATGTTAGATGAGGGACTTATAACACAAGAAGATTACGAAAATGTTAAACGAAAGATTTTAGGTGTGTAAAGCATCTAATGAAAGGATGATGAGACTAGATGCAAGAATTTGCTAATAGTGAACCCAAAATTATACAAACAGATATAGGAGCAAAAGATGGGCAAAACAAATGCCCTAAATGTGGGGCAACAGATATCGGACTAAACAGCAAAATAGGAAAATTAAGATGTAACTATTGTAGATACGAATTTGAATCTGAGAAACTTGAAGGAATGGAAACTGATGTAACGAAGTTACAAGGAGAAATAATAGCTTCAGGTGCTCAAAATATAGTTGCAAATACGCAAGATGTTGTTACACTAAAATGCAGTAGCTGTGGAGCGGAAGTTGTAATTGATACTTCGGAAGTTACACAGGCTAGATGTCACTGGTGTAGAAATACATTATCTATTAATCAACAAATTCCAAATGGAGCTGTACCTGATGTTGTATTACCATTCAAATTAACAAAAGAAGAGGCAAAAGAACATATAGAAAAATATGTTGGCAAAAGAAAGTTTTTTGCACATCCAAAATTCAAGGCTGAATTTACAACAGAAAATGTCATGGGTGTTTATTTACCATACATGTTAGTTGATGTTAATGGACATGCGAGGTTTATTGGAGAAGGAGAACATGAAGTTAGAAGATATACACGTAAAAGTGGAAACTCTGAGACAACTTATTATGATGCAGACAGATACGATGTAGAACGTGAGTTTGATATAGCAATAAATGGTTTATCAGTAGAAACAAGTGCAGATAAACTTGATAGAAACTCTTCATCAAAAACCAATAATGTTATAAATGCTATTATGCCATTTGACACAGAAAACTGTGTAAAATTTAATGCAAATTATTTAAAAGGATTTACATCAGAAAAACGTGATACAAGTATTGATGATATAAAACCTATAGTAGATATACAAACAAAGGATATAGCAAGATATGCAGCAAATCAAACATTAAAAGAATATGATCGTGGTGTAAGATGGGATACTCAAGATATGAATGTAAAAGGTAGACAATGGAAAACAGCGTATTTACCAGTTTGGCTATACAGTTATATGCAAGAGAACAATGTTCTACATTATGTTGCAGTAAATGCCAGAACAAAAGAAACAGTAGGAAGTGTTCCAATAAATATGCCATTGTTAGTTATAGCTACAATACTAGTTGGAATATTAACAACCGTATTAAGCTTAGCTCTTTTTAAAGAAATTTTTATTCCATTAGTACTAATAGTATCAATTGCATACTTCCTTATTATGAAAATAAGATATCGTCGTACAGATGCAAGACATCATCATGAAAGTGAAACAAATAATCAGATAAGTGGTGTAAGAACAGTAGATAGACTTACAAATAGACTTACACGATTATCAAGAAGTCGAATAGAAGGAGCAAATAATGATCAAGTATCAGGTCAAACATATAGTGAAAAATTAATGGGCTCAGGAAAAATTATTGAAAGAGTAAAATAATATAAATAAAACTATACAGGATTCAAAAGAGAAAATGAAGCCTGTATAGTTTTTAATTTCTGAATGATTAATAACTTCAGAACAACTGCAAAGTAAAAACTATTTACAGTTGTTGTTATTGCTATTATTTCTGTTGTTATTATTGTTACTGTTATTTCTATTGTTGTTATTATTTTTATTATTGTTGTTATTTTTATTCTCTGCCATGCAAAGCACCTCCAAATTAAAAGTATATAATTATTATGAACATAAATGAAAAAAATATACTATTGCTAATATGTAATTCTTAAAAACAATGGAAAATTTTTGAAAGTAGCAAGTTAAACAATTGAATATAAAAAACAAATATGTTATAATACAACTACATATGCAGATGAAGAAAAAGAAGGTGTATAAATGTGGTATTACTTATAGTAATATATATCCTCCTATTTTTAATTTTCCTTTTTGCAGTTTTTGCAGTCGTACAGATAAAATTAGCAGGAATGAAGGTAAAAGATTTTTACAGCTTTATAGAAGCAAACCAAATGTTAGATAAATTATATAGATTTTCAAAGAAATACGAGAGATTAAGCAGTCAAGACCAACTTGTGTTTTTAAAAGAAGCGGAGAGAGTTTTTGATTCATTTGATAAAGTACCAGATATGTTATGGGAAGAAGAATATAGTAAATATATGGATGTATTAGATACATATAAAGATATAAAAATGGATAGATGGGCAAAAGATAATTAAAATTAGTAAACTAAAATAGTTGAGTTTACTAATTTTTTTTGATATGGTAAAATTGGTTAAAAATGAATTTAAGTATATAGGAGGAAATAATGGGGTGGACACCTAAACAACTACAAGCTATAACCCAAAAGGGAGATAATATATTAGTTGCAGCAGCTGCAGGGAGCGGAAAAACAGCAGTTTTAGTAGAAAGAATAATTAATAAAATAACTAATGAAAATGTAGATATAGATAAACTATTAGTGGTTACATTTACAAATGCTGCAGCAACAGAGATGAGAGAAAGAGTATTAGATGCTATGTATAAAAAGCTAGAAGAAGAGCCAGACAATATGAGATTAAGAAAGCAAATTCTATTATTAAATAAGTGCAATATATCAACAATACATGCGTTTTGCCTAGAAGTAATAAAAAATAATTTTTATAGAATAGATGTATCTCCAAACTTTAGATTAGCAAATACTCCAGAAACTGAATTATTAAGATTAGAGACATTAGAAAAAACTTTTGATGAATTATACGAAAAAAATGATCCAGAATTTATAAATTTGATAAATACATATTGTAGTTATAGGGATGATGATTTACTAAAAGAAATGGTGCTTAAAATCTATAAGTATATTCAAAGTATGCCATTTCCAGAAGAATGGCTTAGAGAACAAGTGGAAAAATTTAAGGTAAGTGATATTACAGACTTTTCGGAAACAAGTTGGGGCAAGATATTAATTGAAAATGCAAAAGAGACTGTTCGTGATGGTATAGGAAAACTAACAGAAATAAAAACTTCTTTAGAAGATGATCCAGAACTAGAGAAATGGTGCACCATAATCAAAGAAGATATTATTATATTAGAAGAACTACTAAAAATAAACGAATGGGATAAATTCTATATGGTTATATCAAATATCAAATTTGCAACATGGACAGCAAGTAAAAAAATTCAATCTGATGTCAAAGATATGGCAAAAGAAAAAAGAGAGAGTATAAAGAAATCAATTAATGATTTAAAAAAGAAAATCTTTTTATATGAATCAAAACAAGCATGTCAAGATATATGCGAAATGTATAAAATATTAGCAGGTATAGAAAATTTAGTAAAGAAATTTACACATGACTATATGGAAATAAAGAGAGAAAAAAATGTTATTGATTTTAATGATATTGAGCATATGGCTTTACAAATATTAGTTGAAGAAGATGAATTAGGAAATCACGTGCCAACAGAAATTGCTGAAAAATATCAACAAAAATTTGAAGAAATTGCAATAGATGAGTATCAAGATAGTAATGAGATACAAGAGTATATGATGAAAACTATATCAAGAGGCAATAACATTTTTATGGTAGGGGATGTAAAACAGAGTATTTATAAGTTTAGACAGTCAAGACCAGAGTTATTTATAGAAAAATATAATACATTTAAAGAGAATAGAATACAACTATATGCGAACTTTAGAAGTAGAGAAAACATCCTAAATTTAACAAATGAGATATTTGAAAATATAATGTCTGAGAACTTTGGCAATATTGATTATAATGAAAATGAATATCTAAATCCAGGATTAGAATATAAAAAAGATGAAGAATTAAATTTATTAGATAAAGTACCAGAATTAAATATTATAGATTTATGTGATGATAATGAAGATAAAATAGAACAAACAGAAGGCGAAGAAGAGGATGATACAGATGAGGATAATGAAGAAGATATAAAGATAGAAAACACTGTATTAGAAGCAAAACTTGTTGCAAATAAAATACAAAAATTGATGAATGGAAATTATTCTGTATATGATAAAAAAGTTGGATATAGAAAACTACAACTAAAAGATATAGTAATTTTATTAAGAAAAACTAGCAATATAGCATCAGTATATGAAAAAGAACTAACAAAATTAGGTTATCCTGTTTTTTGCGATATAGGAACAAATTACTTTGAAAGTATGGAGATACAAATGATTATCAATTTATTAAAAATAATAGATAATCCAGATAATGATATTGCATTAGTAACAGTTTTAAGATCTCCTATATGGAATTTTACAGATAATGAACTTATTGAAATAAAAGCATTGGAAAGAAATGAAAATTTTTACACATCATTATTAGCAAACAGGGAAGCTAAAAATATAGAACTACGTAAAAAAGTAAATAAATTTCTAGAGGACTTGGAGGATTTTTCTTCAAAAGAAGAATACTATAAGTTAGATGAATTAATATGGTATATATACGAAAAAACTGGATTTTATACATATGTTAGTTTAATGAAAAATGGAAATATCAGAACAGCTAATTTAAAAATGCTTTTTGAAAAGGCAAAAGATTATGAACAAGGTAGTTTTAAAGGATTATATAATTTTATTAGATTTATAGATAATGTAAGCAAAACAGGTAGTGATATGGGCGCTCCAAAGCTAATTGGGGAAAATGAAGATGTAATAAGAATAATGAGTATTCACAAAAGTAAAGGACTAGAGTTCCCAGTAGTATTTTTATCTGGAACAGGTGGACAATTTAACTTTATGGATTTAAATGAGAAAATTATTCTACATCCAAAGATAGGAATTGGACCAAAATACATTAATTATGAAAGAAAAATACAATATGATACACTTGCAAAACAAGCAATTAAAATACAAACAAGAAAAGAGATTTTAGAAGAAGAAATGAGACTGCTATATGTTGCATTAACACGTAGTAGAGAAAAACTTTTTATAACAGGTATCAGTAAAAATTGGTCAAAATATGTTGAAGATAAAGAAAAACTTTTAAGAGCTAATATGGGAGAAGATAAAATTAATATACCAACACTAAAGAAAGCTAAATCGTATTTAGATTGGATTGAACTTGTAAATCTATTTGATAAGAAAATGGAATCGTTAATGATTACTATCGTATATAAACCAAAAGAAATAATTAATGAAGAAAAATCTGAAACAAAACAGGTAAAGATTGAGATAGAACAAAGAGAAATAAATGAAGAAATAAACAAGATTTTTACCTGGGAATATGAGAGAAAAGAGCTTACAACAATAGAAGGAAAAAGTTCAGTAAGCAAATTAGCAAAAGGAAATAGTGAAGAAAAATTTACCAGTGAAATTGCAAAACCTAAGTTCATGGAAGAAGAAATGAAATTAACAAGAGCAGAAATAGGTACAGCAGTTCACTTAGTAATGCAAAAATTAAATGAGAATGTAGAATATGATGAAAACAAAGTGGAAGAACTTTTAGAAGATTTAGTTGAAAAGAAGATAATGACTGAAAACGAAAAAAATGAGATACCAAAAGAAAAGATTCTTAATTTTACTAAGTCTGAATTATTTAAAGAAATGAAAGAAGCGAATGAACTTCACAAAGAGCAAGCGTTTTATATAAATGTTCCGATAAAAGAAATATATGGTAAAGATGTAGAAGATGAAATATTAGTACAAGGAATTATAGATTTATACTATATTAATAAACAAGACGAAATCGTACTAGTAGATTACAAAACAGATTATGTGCCAAATAATGACGAAAATGTACTTATAGAAAGATATAAAGGACAATTAGATTTATATAAAAAAGCAATAGAAAAAGCTTTAAAAAAATCGGTTAAACATACATATATATATTCAACATATTTAAGCAAAACAATAGAGTTGTAAAATGTCATTTGGGGATGTCCCAAATGACATTAATTAAAAAAATTACCAAAAACTATTGACAGATGTCAAAAAAAATAGTATACTTATTTTCGTCGAATGAATGGGCGCATAGCTCAGCTGGTAGAGCATCTGCCTTACAAGCAGGAGGTCATAG
>CAYMDN010000035.1:0-12743 GCA_964389545.1 uncultured Clostridium sp.
AACTCATTTAAAGGATTTTATTGTTTATTTTTCAATGTACTTTGTTCTCTTTTTTTATCGAGAACGTTCATTATTGTACCATGTTAATTTTACTTTGTCAACACTTTTTTTGAAAATTTTGCACAAAAAAATTAGTAATTTTTTCAAGTCATAAATTTTCGCCAAAACATTACTAATTATATATATCATATTCAAATTATATATAATTGTGTCTTCACTATTTGGTACTTTTCTATAATAACATTTTAACATTGTTATGTCAATACTTTTTGTTGAAAAATTTAAAGTATTTTAGTATGTACTGGTTATAATAATTTCTTTCCTATTATTTATGTATAATTATTATATTAAGTTCATCAGCTTTTTGTCTTTATTTCTTGTATTTATTAATATTTCTTTTCTCTTGGTTTGCTATATTTGTCAGTCAACTTTTTATAGCATATAAGAAATCCTTACTTTATAAATAGTAAGGATTTTTACTTTATGCACTCTTTAATTCTAATCTTAATTTATCAGCTATCATCGCGATAAATTCTGAATTTGTTGGCTTGCCTTTGGCCGCTGATACTGTATACCCAAAAATGTTTTCTACTGTTTCGTTTTGTCCTCTCGACCACGCAACTTCTATTGCATGTCGTATTGCTCTTTCTACTCTGCTTGGTGTTGTGTGATATTTTTTCGCTATATCAGGATACAATTGTTTTGTTATTTGATTAATAACATCTATATCATTAATCACCATCATTATTGCTTCTCTTAAATATTGATATCCTTTTATGTGTGCAGGAACTCCTATCTCATGAATCAAGTTTGTTACTAAAGCTTCTAAGTTTTCCTGACTTTTTCTATTTACTTCATTTATTTCTATGTACTTTGTTTTTGATTCTCTTACCATATAGCAATTATCTATTGTTGATGTTGGTGTTGGTTCATAGTTTTCAATATCTCTTATTCTCTTAATTAGTACTTCAATATCAAAAGGTTTTACTACATAATACTCTGCTCCTAAACTTATTGCTCGTTGTGTTATCTTTGTTTGTCCTACTGCTGAAAGCATAATACATGTTGGCAATTTTGTAAGGTTCATTGTTTGTAGTTTCTCTAACACTCCTAACCCATCTAAATATGGCATTATAACATCCAATAATAATATATCTGGTTCTGTCCTTTCCACCATATCACATGCTTCTTTTCCATCTTTTGCGATTCCAATTACCTCCATGTCGCTTTCTTTTTCTAAATGATCAACTAATGTTGATGTAAAATCTGTATTATCATCCGCGATCAATATTGTAATTTTGTCTTTCACCTTTTTACCTCCTAAAAAAGATTTTTGTAAAATATTTACAAAACGTATTATAATACCTTTTTATCAATATTACAAGTCTTTTTTGGAAATTATTTCCAGTTTTTGTATTTTTAATTTATATATCAACGAATTTTTCACTTTTTTCTTCGTATTTTATAATTTTAAATTTACCAACATTATAACTAGCTTTTATTGTTTCTGATAATTCTTTTGTTATTTCAATTATTACACTTATATTTTCTGCATACTCTATATCTACAATTTTTGTATTGTTATTTTTTAAATAGTATTTCAATGCTTCTAAATCGCTATACTCTACTTGAATCTCAGCTAAGTACCCTGGAGTTTTATTAACTAGTTCTACACTTTCTAATGCTTTTTCTGTTGCTTCTGTATATGCTTTTACTAGTCCTCCTGTTCCTAAAAGTATTCCTCCAAAATATCTTGTAACAACTACTAATATATTAGAAAGCCCCTTTTCTAAAACTACCTTTAACATCGGCGCTCCTGCTGTTCCTGCAGGCTCTCCATCATCATTATATTTTACTGCTACTCCACCATTTCCCGCTTCTATAGCATACGCATAGCAATTATGCCTAGCATCATTGTATTTCTTTTTTACTTCTTTTATGTATTCTTCAGCTTGTTCTACAGTTTCAACATAAAAAATATTTGCTATAAATCTTGATTTTTTCTCGACTATTTCTCCAGTTCCGTTTTCTTTAATTGCTTTAAAATTGCTACAATTATTTTCTATCTTTCATCATCTCTTTCTTTTTCATATTCTATATTAATTACAACTGCCGAAGCATCATCTATTGCAAGTACATTATCTCTTCTGCTTTGCCTCAATGCTGGTCTTACTGACATATTTTCGCCTATACTCAAAGGATCTTTTGATGCTAATCTTCTTATACTTCTTATTGCTTGTCCTAAATCTCTACTTTCTTTTAAAACTTTTATAGGGAATCCATCTGATGAGAGTCTAATGTTTTTTACATCTTCCGGTAAAGTCTCTACTCTGCAATTTTCTACAGGTGTTCTTATACCATTGAATACCGAATAGCCATATTTTCCAACACTTACATTGTTTTTTAAATATTCTTGCAATTCTCTTGGAGTATAATATTTTTTTAACAATCCTTGATCTTCAATATCTTCTTTAGAAAATCCACATTCTAGTAAAGTTCTATACATTGTAGTTTCAATATGATTTACAATTCTATTTGCAATTTCTGTATCTGAAATATATTGAGTTATACTTTGTGGATCATTTATAATTTCCTTTGATATATCATTTTGAATAAGTCCTTCTACAGTATATCCCACTTGCAGTAATTCTCTTATTATATCTACTCTTAAGCTTGCATAAACATAGTCTATTTTTAATTCATTTGAAATTACTTTTCCATCATAAACTGCTCCGCAATCTCCTATAACCCAGATTTGATTATGATATTTTGAATATATTGCGCCAGTCGCTTCTAGCAAATGTTCGGTAATAGTAATTCCAATATTTTCGCAATATTTTCTAATATACATATTTATGTATGCCAAAAGTTCTTCTACTGTTAATGTTTTTGCATATTCTGGCGCAGTTTTTTTATCGATTTTCCTTAATGCTTCTGTAACAATATTTGCAACTTTTATTCTTTTTCCATTCACTACAATTGAGCTTTTATTTGAGACTCCATCAATAACTGCAGCAAAATTTTCTCCTATATATATGTCATCATCATTATGTCCTGTTGTTTTTCCTACAGATGTAGACTCTACATTTCTAATTACCCTCTTTACCATTATTTTGCCCTTTCTTAATTATTAGCTCCTGCAGTATAACCAGTAGACCATGCTATTTGCAAGTTGAATCCGCCTGTATATGCATCTACATCTATTATTTCTCCAGCAAAAAATAATCCTTTTATTATCTTTGATTCCATTGTTTTTGGATTTATTTCTTTTGTATTTATTCCACCTGAAGTTATTATTGCTTCTTCTATTGGTCTAAATCCATTTATCGTTATCTCTATATTTTTCACCAGTTGTACTAGGTTCTTTCTCTCTTCTTTTGTTATTTCATTTACCTTTTTCTCAGGATCAATTCCTGATAATTGTATTATTGAATTTATCATTTTTTTAGGTAATAATTTTTCTAAACTATTTTTGTACTGTTTATTTTTTACTTCTTCAAAATCTCTCAGTATTCTACTATCTAGTTGTTTTTCCGTTAATGCTGGTTTTAAGTCTATAACTATTTTAATCTTATTTTCTCTTAATAAATTATCTATATTTTTATATCTAACTAAAATAGCTGATGCACTAAGTATAATTGGTCCAGATAAGCCATAATGTGTAAATAGCATTTCTCCAAAGTCTTCATATATTGTTTTTTCTCCGTTTTTTATCTTAATAGAAATATTTCTTAATGATAATCCTTGTAGACTTTGACATAGTTCCTTTGATTTTTTCTCTTCACATTCTAATGGAACTAGAGAAGGTCGTAAGTTTGTTACTGTATGTCCTAATTCTTTTGCCATTTCATATCCTTCTCCGGTTGAACCTGTTACTGAATAACTTTTTCCTCCTGTTGCTAATATAACTTTATCTGCCTTTATCAATTCTTTTTTATGTGTGTTTGTGTCTATACCTTCAATTCCAGTTACTGCATTATCAATTGTAATAATCTTTTCGACTTTGAAATTATATTTTATACTTACTCCAACTTCTTTAATTTTGCTTATTAGTGCTTCTAAAACATCTCTTGCCTTATCTGAAGTTGGAAATACTCTCTTTCCTCTTTCTACTTTTGTTTTTACACCATATGTGTTTAAAAAGTGCACAATATCTCTGTTATTGTATTTATTAAATGAACTATATAAGAATTTAGAATTTTCAGGAATGTTACTATAAAATTCTTCAATATCAGCATCATTTGTAATGTTGCATCTTCCTTTACCAGTTATTAATAGTTTTTTTCCTGCTGATTCCATTTTCTCTAATATCGTTACATCATTTCCCATTTCTGCAGAGGTAATAGCAGACATTATACCTGCTGGTCCTCCTCCAATTACAATAACTTTCATTTTGTGTCCTTTCTAAACAATTTCATTTATTGCTTTAAGTACTCCTAGTTTACCATATCTATATGTTAGTCCCCCTTGCATAAATGCTGTATATGGTGGTCTAATTGGTGCGTCACAAGATAGTTCTATAGAAGATCCCTGTGTGAATGTACCTGCTGCCATAATTACTTTATCTGTATATCCTGGCATGTCCCATGGTTCTGGGATAGAGCTTGAATCTACTGGGGATCCTTTTTGTATTCCTTGACAGAATTTTATTAGTTTATCAGCATCTCCAAAGTTTATAGTTTGTACAATATCTGACCTTTTTGCATTATATTTTGGTAAAGCTTCATATCCTAGTTCTTCTAGCATTTTACTTGCAAATACTGCTGTTTTTAAACTACTTGCAACGACTTGTGGTGCTGAAAATAATCCTTGTATTATTGATCTGTTTATTCCTAATGATGGTCCAACTTCTTTTCCTAGTCCTGGTGCTGTTAGTCTTTCTGCCGCAAGTTCAACCAGTTCCTGTTTTCCTGCTATATAAGCACCATTTGGAGCAATTCCTCCACCAAGATTTTTTATTAATGAACCTACCATAAGGTCTGCTCCTAATGAACATGGTTCTACTGTATCAACAAATTCTCCATAGCAATTATCTACCATAATTATTGCTTCTTTATTTACTTTTCTAATTTCTTGAATTATATTTTTTATGCTTTCTAAAGATAAACTATCTCTTAATGCATACCCTCTTGAACGTTGCATACATATTAATTTTATATCACCCTTCTTAGCTCTTGCAACTATTTTTTCTGTATCAAAATTATTTCCAAGTAAGTCGATTTGCTCGTATTTTACACCATAACTCATTAATGAGCTTTTGTTTTCTACCAGTCCTATTACTTCATCTAATGTATCATATGGTTTGCCATTTATACTAAGCATTGTTTCTCCTGGTCTTAACATAGCAAATAGTGCTACTGTTAAGGCATGTGTTCCTGATATAAATTGATTTCTTACAAGGGCATCTTCTGTACTAAGTACTTCTGCAAATATCTTTTCAATTGTGTCTCTTCCCACATCTCCATATCCATATCCTGTAGTTGATCCAAAGTGCATGTCTGATAGGTTATATTTTTGACATGCCATTAATACTTTTAATGTATTTATCTCTTCAGTTTTATCTATTTCTGAAAAAACGTTTTTTATCTCATTTTCAACTTTTTCTGATAGCTCTATTACTTCTTTTTTTATTCCAAATTCTTCGTACATAATTACCCTCCTAATTTTCACATATAAAGCAGGCTTAATAAGCCTGCTTTTTACTCATCTTCTTCATCTTCGTTTTCTTCATCTTCGTCTTCATCATCTGATTCAACTATCTCTTTTTTACATGCTTTTACCCATAGTATTCTTTTTTCTTCATAATCCTCTATGCTGTATATTACGCGTTCTGTTTCTATTACTGGGTGTTCATCATCTGACGGAATTCTTCCTAATAGTTCTATTAGGTAACCTGACAATGTATCATAGTCTCCATCTGGTATTGATACATTTAGTATTTTACGTAAGTCATATATGCTTACACTACCGTTTACCATGTATGTATTTTCATCTATCTCTTCATATTCTTTTTCTACATCATCATATTCATCAAATATGTTTCCAACTAGCTCTTCTATAATATCTTCCATTGATATTATACCAGCTGTTCCACCGTACTCGTCCAAAACTATTGCTAATTGGTTTTTGCTTTTTTGCATATCTCTGAACACTTCGTTTATTGGTTTACTCTCAGAAACAAAATATGCAGGCCTCATCAATTTTTTTATTTTTGCTTCTTTGTTTATGTAAGAATATGCTAATAAATCTTTTATAAATAGTATTCCTACTACATTATCTATGTTCTCTTCATATACTGGTATTCTACTATATTTGTATTCTTTTAAGTCTGCCAAAATATCTGATATATCTGATTTAACATCTATTGCATATACTTCTCTTCTATGATGCATTACTTCTGATACTATCTTATCGTTAAATTCAAATACATTGTTGATTAATTCTTTTTCTTCTTCCTCTATAGAACCTTTTTCTTCTCCAACATCTATCATCATTCTAATTTCTTCTTCAGTGACTACTTCTTCATCTTGAGGTCCCACACCGAATATCTTAGATATTGTATTTGTTGAGAAATTCAGAAAAGCTACTATCGGAGATGTTATTTTATATATAAGTCTTATAATTCCAATTGTTCCAAAAGCGATTTTCTCTGGATTCTTCATTGCTAATCTTTTTGGAACTAGTTCTCCAAATACCAATGAGAAATATGATAAAATCAATGTTATTAAAACTATTGATACATTTCCCCATAGTTGTATCCCTCCTGGGAAAATTTCATCTAGCTTTGGTGCTAATTGGGATGCAAATGCGTCTGCTGCAAATGCACTTGATAAGAATCCCGCTAAAGTAATTCCTACTTGAATTGTTGCTAAAAATCTACTGGGTTCTTGCAACATTTTTTTTATTTTTTTTGCTTTTTTATTTCCTTCTTTGGCTTGTTTTTCAATCTTTGCATCGTTTAATGATATAAATGCTATCTCTGAAGCTGCAAAAAATGCATTTATTGCAATTAATATTACGAGTATTAATAGCGAAATCATTCTTTTGTTTCACTTACTCCCTTCTTCTTAATTCAAGACGTCATATATTATATAATGTAACACTAACAATGTCAACAGCCTATATAAGAATTCCCTATTAGGAATGTGTGCATTTCTAATAGGGTTTCTTACATTGCATTCATTGTATCTTCTGCATTTAAACCTTCTAAATTGTAGTATGTTTCTGGCACTTCTCCTACTATAATTGTTTCGACTAGTAGTACTTTATATGTAGATTGATCTTTTATGGTTTTATATGAAGTAAGTATGCTGATATTGCAAGTTATTTCTGCGTATATTCTGTATATTGATTGATTTATCCCTATTGCCTCAAATTCTGTTTTAACACTTGTTGTTGTATTACCAGTTTGCATAAGTTTTACATTAATTCCCGGTCCACTTCCGGATAAATACCTATTCCCAAAAAACGCTCCTAAACTAATCTTAATTGAGTCTTCTTCTAATCCTTTCAACTCTTTGCTTACTTCTATTGATATATCGGATAAAATTTGATTAATAGCAATGACATTTGTGTTTAATATGTTTGTATTGTCTTCTTCATTATGAAGCACTCTTACAATTTCTATATTTTGATATTTTTCTAATATCTCTTTTGTTTTTAAATTTATTATATTTGTTGCAATACCTCGTGCTTTTGATACACATATACTTTCAAATATAGGATTTGCAGATTTTAGTATTGTTTGTATAGTAATAATTGCAATAATTATTACTATCAATACTTTAAACAGCTTTTTATTCTTTCTTTTTTTCTTATTATTCGGTTGTGGTGTGTAAAGTTTTATTCTTCTCCTTGAATAAATTTTATCCATTTTACTATATTGTTGTTCTTACGCCTTTTGGTATATATAACTGTTCTCCTACATTAATTCTATTTATATCTTCTATTTCATTAATTTTAGCTATATCTTCTACTGTACTTTTAAACTTTTTCGCAATCTTCCATAATGTATCTGTTGGCTTTACAAAATATATAGTCATGCTGTAGTTTTCATTAGAATTATTTTCTTGAACATTTATATCTCTTATTATTTCTATCTTTTCGCTTGTTTCGACCTGTAAATTGAATCCTACCTTCAAAGTAATCTCAATCATTCCATCTTTAACAACAGCATCTGATTGTCTTGGCACTATTTGTGTTTGTATTATGCCACTATCTGTAATACTTTCTGAATTTATTTCATAGGTGAACGGTATCTGAAGAGTTCGAGAGTTCATGCTATTATTCTGATTAAATAATATTTCTACCCTTGTTTCTCCCACATATGCAACTTTGTTACTCATTACATCATATTTTGTAATTACTGGTGTTGCAGATACATTGTATATGTTGCCTGTTAAATCAGGTACTCTTATATTCTCTTTTATCATATATTCATCTTGCACACTATGTCTTTGGGTAATTATTTGAATTTGGTCATTATTTGTTTCAACATCTGCCATTAAACTATATAAGTCTTCTATAATATTAATGTTTCTAGTTTCATATGCAATACAGCTAAGCTCAACTTCTGCTTCAATATATATTGAATGTTGTTCTGCTGAGTTTGGTTTTATTACTAAATTCTGTAATGTATTCTTTACATTACAACTACAACTATCATTGATGTTTTGTATGTCAACAACTCCCATAACTGGTATTTTGGCATTTACCGTATTTATCCTGTTATCTTCTGTCATATACATTATTTCAATCTCTGCATTTGCTTTTGACAACACTTTGTTATAGCTTATTTTTGTTTCTTCTTGGATAATATTTGTTTCTACTCTCATTATCTCTGAAACATTATCTGTCATATTTATTGCTATAGTATCTTTTGCATAAATTCTATTTGTTCCCATTCCTATCAAAGTAGTAATTTGTTGTTCTCTATTTAACATTTGAATATTTGATGTTTCATTTATTCCTGTTATTACCTCTATATTGTTATTTGCATATACCTTTGTTTCTATTTCTATATTGGCTTTTACATTGATTTTTCTTCCGTTAATAATCTTTGTTTCAAAGTTTAATATGTTGATGTTTTCATCTAGTAACATTCCTTCTCTACAATTATCTATATCTATCATTTGCGTGAAGTCTAAAGAATTGTTTAAACTTCTTGTGTTTCCTTTTTCATCATCTGCAAGATATATAACATATGTATTTATTCCTCCATCAATTCTTACCTTTCCATCCATTACTTCTTTTTTATATATATTTACCACTCCGCTTGTGCTTATAACATTTAGTACATCAGGCTTTACGTCATTTACTATAATATCTGTTTCAACTGTTCTTGTTTCTTTTTTTACTCCAATTATTTGGTTTAAGACTATTTGCTGTTTGGTTGTCTCTATTACCATATAAATCCCTCCTTAATTATAGTAATTATATTAAAGAGTATAAAAAAAATTCCTTAATTAAGGAATTTTTTATAATTTGGTTTTTGATAATTAAAATTTGGTTTTTGACAATACTGGTATTAACGGAGTATATTCTTTTCCGTCAAAAATTGATACTTGTAATTCATTTGTAAGAATGTCTGTATATCTATATGTTATGTTTGGTTCAACTTCTTTGTATTTTACTTTAAATATACTTGGGTATGTGTTTTCTATAACAGCTTCTTTTTCAAAAGCTTTATTTCTTCCGAGTGTACCTTTTAAAATTATTTTTTGTCCTATGTTTTTATTTAATTCCATTTTGATGCTTGATATATCTTTACTGCAAATCATATGCCTCACACCCTTCATCATTTTCTCGATTATATCATCGCAAAAAATCAATGTCAAAAGGTGTCGTTTGCTGTTTTTTTCTGCTTTAATTGCTATTGTTACATTATGGACTTTTATTACATTTGCATTACAATTTTGTTACATATTTTGTGTTTTTTTGTAATAATTACTGTAATACTTTATTATCAATTGATAAACTATTTAACACTTCATCTAACTTATTTTTTTATGCTCTTTTTCATATTTTAGTTTTGTTGCCATACCTCCTCTTATGTGTCTTTCTGCTTTATTCTCATTTAAAACTTCTCTTACCTCAATTGCAAGTGCCTTGTTTATATGTATGAGTCTTTCGCTAACGTCTTTATGCACTGTTGATTTACTAACTCCAAATTTTTTAGCTGCTCCTCTTACTGTATCTTTTGACTCTATAATATAATGTGCTAAGCTCACGGCACGCTCTTCTATAGAATTACCTTTCATTTTAAACCCCCATAAGAATACTTTTGTTTAAATGTATTCTATGGGTGCTCGTATTATGCACTATATTCTATACTGCTTCTATATTAGTTAGTGTCCAATTATATCTTATTGGTATAATTAATGCTTTACAATACATACATCTTCCGAATTCGACTTGTTCTATTGCTCCACCACAATTAGGACAATTTCTCATAAATCCTTCCTGTAAACCAAAGCTTTTCTTTTGAAAAGTCATTACATAGTGTTTACTATTGTCTAATCTTGTATCTCCTCTTAATACTTCTCTTGTATCTAATTTAACTATATACTCTTTCATTTTAGCATTTATATATACTTTTATTATTTCTCTATCCGTTGTTTTAGAATAATCTATTATTTTAACTTCATCTACCATAACGTCATCTTTTATATATTCAATTCCATCTCGTTTGAATTCCCTTATTTGCCTTATTAAATTATTATATATTGGATCTGCAAATATTTCTGTAGCTACTGTTAGTTCTTCTTCTTTTCCAACTTGAGTCATTAAGAAAACAGCCTTACTCCATTCTTTGAATAAATCTGGATTAAAATCTACTTGAATAGCTTTTAGTTTTTGGATTGATTCTGCTTCATGCACTTCTTCTTTTTTTACTTTTACCGAACCTAATATTCTTTCACCTTGTATATATCTTTCTAATTTTTCCACATCTGCGGTATAGTTTTTATTTTCTGCCTGTTCTCTTAGCATATTGCTATATGCTGTTCTTCTTAATGAATCAAGCTCATTCTCAAGTTTTTGTTCTTCAATTCGATTTTTTTCTACTTCATCTAGGTCATCAAATTTTTCAAACTCTATCTCTTTTTTATTTTTAATTCTATAAAGTTCACCGCTGTTTCTTTTCTTATTTCTCATATATTCCTCTATTGCACCCACAATAATTGCTCCAAATATAAATGCAAACATTAAAAAACTCATAAAATCAGATTCGAAACTAATAACCATAACAACTTCTCCTATCCTTATACATTTTTATTTTTTATATAACTGCCAACAAATTCACTTTTTAATATATCCATACAAATAGTATCATAATATTTACCATTTACAAATTTGTTATCTCTAATTCGTCCCATTTCTTTGAATCCGCATTTTTCATAGCATCTTTTTGCTCTTTCATTTACACTTAATAGCGTTAATTGTACACTATGTAAATTTAAATAGTTGAATCCAAAGTCTAATAATAGTCTAATTGCTTCTGTTCCATATCCTTTACTCTTGTATTCATCATTTCCTATGAAAATTCCCAACGATGCTGTTCTTGCTATATTATCTATTCTTTCTAGTGATACAGTTCCTATCATTTTATCTGTATCTTGTGCTATTATTGCGAAAGCAACTCTAGTACTGTCTTCTGTTTCTAAGTATTTTTTCTCTCCCTCTAAAGTTGTTACTATACTACTTATTCCCACATAATCTGTTACATTAAAATCACTTAACCACTCGGTAAATTGTTCTACATCTTCTTGATTTCTTGGAGATAAATATATTCTTTCTCCAACTAATTTTTTAAAATATTTCATTATCCGCCTCTTTCTAAATTTCAATTCTATTTTGAAATTTTTTATTTATTGTTTTCCTTAACATTTTATTTTTATCTAATTTTAGACCTTTATCTTCTTGTAATATTTTTACTGCAACACTTTGGACTTGTTTTAATATTTGCATATCTTCAAATAAATTGGCAATTTTAAATTCTGGTAATCCATGTTGTTTTGTACCAAAGAATTCTCCAGAGCCTCTCATTTCTAAATCTTTTTCAGATATTTTGAATCCATCATTTGTTTCTACCATTATCTTCATTCTTTCTCTAGTTTGTTCACTGTTTCCTTTATACTTTAAAATACAGTATGATTTATATTTTCCTCTTCCAACTCTTCCTCTCAATTGGTGTAATGTTGCAAGTCCAAATCTCTCAGCATTTTCTATTACCATTACAGAAGCATTTGGAACATCAACCCCAACTTCTATAACTGTTGTAGATATAAGAATATCAATCTTTTTATCTTTGAAATCTTGCATAATTTGTTCTTTTTCTTTTGGTTTTAATTTACCATGTATATATTCAACTTTGTATTCTTTAAAAGTTTCATTTTTGTATTTTTCGAATATCTCTAAAACTGATTTTGCATTTATTTCTTCTGATTCTTCTACTAAAGGACATACTATATATACTTGTCTTCCATCTCCTATTTGCTGTTTTACAAAATTATTTACTCTTTCTTCTTTTGATGGAGTAACTGCAAATGTATCGATTTTTTGCCTATTTGGAGGTAGTTCATCAATTATAGATATATCCAAATCTCCATATAGAATCAGTGCTAATGTTCTTGGAATTGGTGTTGCAGACATTACTAAAACATCTGGATTTAGTCCTTTGCTGTTTAACACCCCTCTTTGTCTAACTCCAAATCTGTGTTGCTCATCTGTTACAACTAAACCTA
>CAYMDN010000036.1:0-12416 GCA_964389545.1 uncultured Clostridium sp.
ACATTTCTATAAATTCAGAACCACTCATTGATATAAAAGGCACTTTTGCTTCTCCTGCTATTGCTTTAGCAATTAAAGTTTTTCCTGTTCCTGGTTCACCATAAAGTAATATTCCTTTTGGTATTTTGGCTCCCATTTCATGGAATTTTTTAGGTTCTTTTAAAAAGTTTACTATTTCTATTAATTCATTTTTTTCTTCATCAAGACCTGCGACATCTTTGAATGTTATTCCGCTCTTTTCTCCTTCTGCATCATAAGTTTTTCCTTTATCTCCTAATCCTTGCATTTTAAGAATTACAATAAATAATATAATTAATAAAATTGTTGGTAATAAATTAAATATCATATCTATCATTCTAAGCCATGCACTTGCTTGTTTTTGTTCTAGCGCAACATAATTCTCTTCTTTAGCTTGATCTTGTATCAATTCTACAAAAGCTTGAGTACTTGGAATTATTACACGTTTTTCTTCGTCTTCATCTTTTATTTTTACTTTTAAAGTTGTACTTCCAACTGTCATTTCAATTTTTTCAACAGATTTATCTTCTATTATTTTGTGAAGTAAATCCGTATAAGACATTTCATTGTCTCCCTTATTTTTATTAAGTAATACTGCTGTTGTTACTGCTACAGCTATTGCAATAACTAATGCTATTGTAATTGCTATTTTTAACCAATCATGTTTCTTTTGCCCTTTATCCTCTTTCATTTAAATATACTCCCTTCTAATTTGTCTGTCTAAGTATAACGGATTTATTTCAATTGTTACTAAATCCTCAAATTTAACATCACTATCAGTTATATCAATAACTGCATGATACATTCCTAAAGTTCCTATCACTGAATATTGTTTCCCATTAATAGCAACTGTAATCTTTTGTTTCTTAAATAAACTTTTTATATCTCTATAAATATTTCTCAATTTATTTATAGTTTTAAACATATCCTGTCTAGGTCCAACATTAAAGCCTTCTGCATATCCAAATGGAATAACTGCAATTTTTGTTTCTCTTTTAGTTTTGTATGCATTAGCATAACTAATGTTGAAACCTTTTGGTACAGTTTTTATTTCGGCAATATTAACCTCAAATTTTGTTGTTTTCTTTAAGTCAATATTTGTATCTACATTCACTCTTCCCAAAAATGCAGACCCTATTCTTGCAGAATTCAAGTGCATGTTCGGGTAATTTATATATGCAGGTGAGTTGCAAATATGTTTTAACTTAATATTAATATTGTTCTTTTCTAATTCATCTATTACACATTTAAATCTATTAAACTGCTCTATTGTCCATTTGTTATCTTTATAATATGAATTTGAAAAATGTGAGAATATTCCCTCTACATTTATGTTTTCATTCAAACTGCTAATTGTCTTAATAATTATATCTATGTCATTATATATAAATCCATATCTTCCAAATCCAGTATCAATTTTTATATGTGCTCGTATACTTTGTCCACCTTTAGCTAGTTCATTTGCAATTCTTGCAGATTCTATTGATCCAATTGTAATAATAACATTCTTATTTACAAGTTTTTCTAGCTCTTCCTTAGAATTTATATTAGAGAGCATAAATACATCTGCATCTATATCTGCTTGTTTAATCTTTAATGCTTCTTCCACAGTTGCTACTGCAAGTATATTTATACCATTTTCTACCAGAATCTTTGAATATTCAATTAGTCCTAATCCATATCCATTATTTTTTACAATTCCAATAATTGTATAATCTTCTTTATTAGAATAGGACTTTATTTTTTTTATATTATATTTCAGATTTTCCTTACTTATTGTTAGTTGTTTCAAATCTATTATCCTCTTTTTCTTAATTTGTTCTTTATTCCTGCCAATCTTTTATATAGTTTCTCTGAGAATTTGTAAAGCTTGTACACTAATGGTTTTCTATTAATGTATACTTCACCAATAAATTCGGTAAATTCTGCATTAAATCCTTTTTTAAATCTATATAAACCGTATTGAGGATGAGATTCATCAACAACTCCAACAACACCTCTAAAATCATACATATCTTTTTTATGTTCAATAGAATATTTTATCATTTCCCATTGTAGTAAGTAGTTAGGCATTAGATTTCTATGTTCATTACTACTTGCTCCATATAAATACCATATCTTGTTTCCATATATTATATCTACAATTCCAGAAATTGGTTTCCCTTCATAATATGCCATCATCACTTTTAAATGTTCTGGTGCAAGTTCATCATACATTTTTTCAAAATATGATAAAGGTCTTATCATAAAGTTATCTCTTTCTCCAGTTATTTCCATAATCTTATGAAAATCTTTTAAGTCCTCTCTTGTACCTTCTCTTATTTCTACGCCTTTTTTAGTTGCAAGTCTTACATTATATCTAGTCTTAGAATGAAATGCTGCAAAAACCTCATCTTCATTTTTATCTTTTATATCTAATCTAAAAACATATCTTGGTTGAATACCTTCGCTAAAATCCTTAGCATCATCTTTTACTTTAAATCCTAATTTTTCTACGATTTCTCTAAATTGCTTATCATCACTTTTTATATCCGGTTCCCATTTTATTGTAAATGCCTTATATCTTTTTCCTAATTCCTTCAAGCCATCAGTTAAATCTTTTAATACTTTATCGTCATGTTCATCACAAATAGGCCCTCTAGATACATATAAAAAGTTTCCAAAAATTGGGATTTTTCTAATTAAAACACTCATACCTCCAACAATATTTCCTGATTCATCTCTGGAAACAACAATTTCATTTTTCCAGCTAGACTTAACTTTTCCCCATTCTGTAGATTGTTGAAAGTTACATCTTTCATTGCTTTCTAAAAATTCTTTATATGCTTGTCTATCTTTTTCTGCTAATATCTCCATGCCTCTATTTCCTCCTTATAATTCTAAAGATATATTTTTTCCTGATGGTGTGTATTGTCTAAATTTTACATTGCTCATTTCTAACATCTTTTTAGAAATTTTTGTAACATCTGTATCTGCATACTTATCAGATTTATATATAACTTCTTTTATTCCTGTTTGAATTATAGCTTTTGCACATTCATTGCAAGGAAATAGGGTAACATATATTCTACTATTTTTTAATGTTGTTCCTGTATAATTTAATATAGCATTTAGCTCTCCATGGCAAACATATGGATATTTTGTATCAGCAAAATCTCCTTCTCTTTCCCACGATATCTCATCATCTGAACATCCTCTTGGAAATCCATTGTATCCTATAGATAGTATCTTATTATCTTCGCTTACTATACATGCACCAACTTGTGAGTTTGGATCTTTGCTTCGTTCACCAGATAATAATGCAACTCCCATAAAATATTCATCCCAATTAATATAATTATCTCTTTTTGGCATAGTTTTTCCCTTCTATAATTTTTCTATTATAACTTCTGTTTTTGTATCTTTAACACTATATCCTTTTTCTTGAATCTTATTACGAAGTTCATCTGCTAAAGCCCAATCTTTATTAGCTTTTGCCTCTTTTCTTTTTTCCACTAATTCCAATATTTCATCTGGTATGTCTACGGTTTTCTTTTTAACAGGTTCATCAATTTTTATACCTAAAACTTCATCAAAAGATCTTAGTAATTCAGCATATTCTGGAGATTTATTTGGATTTTTAACTACATCCCAAATAATACTCATTGCTATTGGCATGTTCATATCATCATCAATAGCCTCTAAGAATTTATTTTTATATTCTTCAAGTTTTTCTTTATCAGCTTTTTCTGTTCCATTTTTATGTTTTGCATATCCCTCTTTTAATTTTATTAAAGAGTTATTTGCATTCTCTAAGCCTTCCCATGTAAAGTTTAATTTATTTCTATAATGAGCAGTAAAGCATAACATTTTGTATGCAAGTGGATCATATCCTCTATTAATTATATCTTGAACTAGATATGTATTTCCTAAACTCTTAGACATTTTACCACCATCAATAAGTAGAAAGTCACAGTGCATCCAAAATCTTGCTGGAATTTTACCTGTTGCGCCCTTGCTTTGTGCAATTTCGTTTTCATGATGTGTTGGAACTAAATCTATACCACCTGTATGTATATCAAATTGCTCTCCAAGATATTTGTTACTCATTGCAGAACATTCGATATGCCAACCTGGATAGCACAATCCCCATGGACTATCCCATTTCATTATATGATTTTCAGGCGCTTTAATCCAAAGTGCGAAATCATATGGATTTCTTTTTTCTTCATCTATTTCAACTCTTGCACCTGCTCTTTGATTTCTTAAATCAATACCAGATAATAATCCATAAGCGTCTAACTTAGACACATCAAAATAAATTGCTGTTGATGTTTCATAAGCATAACCATTTTCCATTAATTTTTCAACAAATTTTAACATATCTGGTATATGTTCTGTTGCTTTACAAATAATTTCTGGTCTATCTATATTTAATCTGTCAAAATCTTCAAAAAATTTTTCTGTATAATATTCAGCAATTTCTAATGGAGTTTTCTTCTCTTCACGTGCTGCCTTTACCATTTTGTCTTCTCCCTCATCTCCATCAGATACTAAGTGTCCTACATCAGTTATATTCATGGCATGTTTTAAATTATATCCGTTATACTTTAACACCCTTCTAAGTGTATCCATGAATATATATGACTTCATATTTCCTATTGTTGCATCTTTATATACTGTCGGCCCACAGCTATATATTCTTACAGTATTTCCTTCTGCAGGCTCAAACTTATCTTTTGTTTTTGTTAATGTATTATAAAATTTTATTTCCATTTATTCTCCTTTAATATCTTTATTGTGGTGGTGATGTAATCTCTGTGTTATTCTCTTCACCTTCTGGTGGATTCTCCGGAACTATTGGCGCCTCTGGTGGTTCAGTTGATGTTATTGGTTCATCTGGTATCACTGGTGCTGGAGCACTATTGTGAACATTACATGTTCCAGTAGTTGCAAGCATATATGCTGCATCAGCTGCTTTTTGCCAATTTCCTTTTTCTGCTGGATCTCTCACTAAGAATGATTTTGTTACTCTATTTGTACAGAAATCAGTAGCTATAAGCCCTGTATCTTTACATACATCTTTCAGTACATGTGCCGTACATCGTTGAGTTGGTTCAGTTCCCTTTACAAAGAATTCTGTATATACCTGACTTCCTCTTTGGTCATTTTGACAGGCTTCTGTTGGTAATAATCCCGAACATTTACATACTGCAACTTGTGTTACACCATTTGGTCTTGTATCTGAAAATTTTGCTGCTGGTAATCCTTTATGGATTTGTTCCATTACACCATCCCAAATTCTTCCTGATGGGTTTCCTGGAGGATAAATAACTGTCTCTTGTCCATAGTCAAATCCAAACCATGTTGCTGCAGTATAATATGGTGTGAATCCGCAATACCATCTATCAGCATCATCTTGACTTGTTCCTGTTTTTGCTGCAACACTAATTCCTGGTATAGCGGTATATCCACCTGCACCAGATCTAACAACCTCTGTCATTACTTCTTTTACAATATATGCTGCTGCCGAAGACATAACTGTTCTTGTCTCTGGATGTTTTACTAAAACTTCTTTTCCATCTGAATCTACAACTTTTGTGTAGAAACTTGGTTCAATGTAAACACCATCGTTTGCAATTGCAGAATATGCACCTGCCATTTCTAATGGACTTACACCATTCGTCATTCCTCCTAATGTTAACGTCATTTGAGCATCTTTGTCATCATCTAATGTTGAGATTCCAACACTCTTTAAGAAGTCCATAGAAGTTTGTATTCCAATAGCATTAATTCCTTTTAACATAGGTATATTTTGTGAAGCTGCTATTGCATATCTTACTGTAGTTAATCCTTTATATGCATATCCATAGTTCTTAAATCCTGCATATTGACCTGTTGAGTAGCTTATATCATCAAATACTGTAGCTGCAGTTATAAGTCCTTTATCAACACCTGGTGCTACAACTGCTAATGGCTTAATAGAAGAACCTGTAGATCTTGTCGTTTGTGTTGCTCTATTTTGACCAAATACAGATGTTTTTTCACCTATTCCACCAACTGTTGCAAGTACTTGACCTGTTTTATGATCCATTAGAACCATAGCTGTTTGTGCAAGCACATAATTTCCATCTGCATCTTTTGTTTTCTTTGAATAAACTTTATAAGCATCTTTTTGAACTTCTGCTTGCATAAGTTCTTGCATATATGTATTTTGTGTCGTGTAGATTGTTAATCCACCACTTTTTACGTAATAATCTGTATATTCTTCTGTCCAATCTGGATGAAGTTTTTTTAAATCCGCTTTAACTTGGTTAATTGCAGCTTCTGTATGATATGTATATGAATTATTTACTATTCTTCCTCTTTTGAATACTAATCCTGTTTCTTCTAATTCTTTTAGTGCTGCATCATATTCTTCTTTCGTAATTCCTGCTCTATGTCCAGGGTAATCTCTTCCTAATTCATACATTTTATCAACAACAACTTTTACCCTGTTTTTAATTTTCTTTACATCTGCTTCATCATCAGAGAAAGGCTCATAATAGTTAGGTCCATCATTTATACCTGCTAAAAATGCTGATTCAATTAAAGATAAATCTTTTGCATTTTTGCTAAAGTAATAATTTGAAGCGACCTCAACACCAGATGCATTATCTCCTAGGAATATTAGATTTAAATATAACTCTAATATTCTATCTTTTGATTTTAATTCTTGTTCAAGGTAATATGCTCTTGCCATTTCTTTAATTTTTCTTGTAGCTGTTCTCTCATCTTCCTCTGTTAAGTTTTTAATTAACTGTTGAGTAATTGTACTACCACCATAGCTTGCTGAACCAATTCCAACTTTACTTAAACCATATTTAAAAGTAGCAGATGCTGTTCTTTTAATATCAACACCTTCATGATCATAGAATCTTTCATCCTCTATTGCAACAAATGCTTTTGGTAAATATTGAGACATTTCAGATATTGTAATAACTTTTCTGTTTTCATCACCTGTTAGCTCTGCAATAGTATTACCATCTCTGTCTTTAACTATAGAGTTCTCATATTTTATTGCAATTTGTTCCATATCTAATTTTGCTGATTTAAATATTTCGTATACTTTTCCAACTGCAATACCAGCAACAATAACTATCGCTAGTAATAAAACAAGAATAATAATTTTAATTGCTTTTCTTACTTTACTTTTTTTCTTCTTTATTTTTTTATCTAATTTCGCCTTTTTCTTTTCTTCCTTTGTCATATCCTTTTTCTTCTTTTTAGGTGTAGAGTAAGGATTGTTAACTATAACATCATCATAAACACTTTTATTCTTTTTGTTCTTATTATTTTCCTTTTCTCTTTTATCTTTATTCTTTTTAGATTTTTTATTTGAAGTTATACTATAACTATTTTTTATATATGGGCTATCAACTATTATATCATCTGTAAATTTTATACCATTTGAGCTTTTTTTAGTTTTTGAAGTCTTTTTCTTTTTGTTCTTATTATTTTTCATATGTTACCTCCCTTTATATTCATTATATGTCTAGAATATTATATTACAATTAATAATAAAATTCAAGAAAAAATGCCCAAATCTTCAAGAATGTCTTGCGTGTTTGTAACTAGCTTTGCGCCTTCCTTTATGATTGCATTTGTACCCCTTGAAGTACTACTAAAAATACTACCTGGAATAGCATAAATTTCTCTACCTTGCTCAAGTGCAAAATCCACAGTTATAAAAGTTCCGCTTTTCGTCGTTGCTTCTATAACAAGCACTCCATCAGAAATTCCACTAATTATTCTATTTCTAACTGGAAAGTTCTCTTTATCTGGTCTAGTACCAATAATATATTCCGAAATAATCGCTCCATCATTTTCTAGTATCTCGTTAAATATTTTCTTATTCTCAGATGGGTATATCTGATCTAATCCAGATCCGCATTATTGCAATAGTTCGTTTTTTGTTTTTTATCGTACCAATATGGGCCAATCCATCTATGCCTCTCGCTAAACCACTTATTATAATAATATCATGTTTCGATAAATCATACGCAAACTTCTCAGCACATACTTTACCATACATACTACAGTTTCTACTTCCAATAATTGCAATAGATTTATTATTAATTATCTTTTTATTTCCTTTTACATATAGTACTACTGGTGGATCAAATATATTCTTTAACTTTTCAGGGTATTCATTATCTTCTATCGTTACTAATTCTATGTTATTATTTACCATATATTCTATGTACTTATCCAAATTATTTCTATTACTATTTAAAATAATATTTATCTGTTCTTTATTCAAATATGTATTATTTTCTAATTCTTTTTTTGTTAATCTAAATATTCTTTCTGGTGTTTTATACTGTTCCAATAATTTTTTCTGATTTACTGCTCCTATTTTATAAACAGAAGAGAGCCAAACCCAATATTTATTCATTAAATCATCCTCTCTGATTCATAAATATTTTGTGTAGCCCTCTTTTTTTATATTATTTATTTTGTATTTTTGTAGCTCTTACAACATTGTTCATTAACATTGCTATTGTCATAGGTCCAACTCCACCAGGAACCGGAGTAATATAGCTTGCCTTATCTTTTACGCTGTCAAAATCAACATCTCCACATACTTTACCTTCTGAATTCCTGTTAATTCCAACATCAATTACAACGGCATCATCTTTTACCATGTCTTTAGTAACATATTTTGTTTTTCCAATTGCAGATATTAATATATCAGCATTTTTAGTTATGTCTTTCAAATTTTTCGTTTTAGAATGGCATATTGTAACTGTAGCATTTTTATTTAATAAGCATTGAAGCATAGGCTTTCCTACTATATTGCTTCTTCCTATTATTACAGCATTTTTTCCCTCTATTGGAATATTGTATTCTTCTAACAATTTAATTATTCCAAACGGTGTACATGAAATAAAAGTATTTTGTGCTAAAACTAATTTTCCAACATTCATTGGATTAAATCCATCAACATCTTTTTCTGGAGATATTCTTCTAAAAGCCTCATTAATATCTAAGTGACTTGGAATTGGACTTTGTAATAAGATTCCATTTATCTCTTTATTATTATTTAGTTCATCTATTAGTCCTAGTAATTCATTCATCTCTGTTTTTTCTGGTAATAGATGTTCTTCAAACTCTATTCCAATTTCATCACAAGCTTTGCTCTTATTTCTAACATATATTTTAGAGCTATTATCATCTCCAACCATAATAACAGCAAGTTTAGGTTTTAAACCTTTCTTCTTCATTTCTGTTACTTCATCTTTTAATCTTTCTCTTGTTTTTCTAGCAGTTTCTTTGCCATCTAAAATTACTGACATACGTACCTCCATTTTTTCTTATATCTTATACCATATTAGATTAAAAGTCTACATTATTTGAACTAATAATTCCATTTTTATATGCCAATAAAAGTTCCTCTAAATCTTTTATTTGTTCTAGCAGTTCTTTTCCTTTATCCGTATCTCTTATTCTTTTTCTTTCAACTTTTTCTACAATCTGTTTTTCAGAATGTAAATCCATTTCATCCCTAATTGCAATTTCTCTTGAGGTAAATGGTTGATGTGCCACTAAAGTTAACCCATATGAGTTATATCTTAGTGTATATCCAGCAATACCAGTAGTTTTTTGATATGCCTTTGACATTCCTCCATCAATAATAAATAATTTTCCATTTGCTTTCATAGGGCTTTCTCCTGCCTTAAATTTTACAGGAACATGTCCACAAATTATATGACCTTCATCAGGATTTATATCAAACTCTTCTAATATTTTTCTTGTAACATTTTCATCATTTCCAAGTGTATAGAATGGATTTTTAATTTCTTCCCATGTTTCTTTTTCAGATAAATAATATCTTTCAAAAGTTTTCATCTTATCTTTGCAGAAAATTGGTGAATCCTTGCCACACCATAAATACCACATAAAATCTTTTGCAGACTCTCTTTTCTCTGTATCTTCTTGTTCAAAATATGCTTCTCGTACTTTTTCGTCTATATAATCTAAATATTCTTTTCCTCTTAAGACTTTTCCATCGAGTTCAACATCTACAAATTCTCCATCGTTATTCATAGGAACACACCCATGTATTAGCAGATTGTTGTTATATACTTTATATATATTTCCTTTTTGATATAAGAATTGCGCATGTCGTTGTAATTTTTCACTATTCATAAAACATTTAGTAATCTTCTTTACAACTTCCTCTTCTTTAGGTGTTAGTTTGTATGGATCGTTAGGATTAATAGTAGGAAAATAGTTTTCAATTAATTTATATTTTTCTCCATTAATAGTCATTTTACCTTTATCATAATTTATTTTATCTAAAAGTAATCTATCTTCCATTTTATATTCTGGATGTCTTTTAATAACTTGTCCTTCTAGTTTGAATTGAATAATTGTAGCTGCTTGCTGCGTTTTTGCAAGAACAGCTTTATCAACTTCAGGAATATCACCTTTAGGCATAAAGATATCAGACACAATCTTAGGATATTCTTCCATTGCAAATTCTGTCATTGTTCTTACATTTATACCATACCCATCTTCCAAAATATCTAGGTTGTTATATCTTGAACAAATCCTAATAACATTAAATATACATGCTTCACTACCTGCTGCTGCTCCCATCCAGATAACATCATGGTTTCCCCATTGAATATCAATAGAATGATATTTCATAAGTTCATCCATAATTATGTGAGGACCTGGACCTCTATCATAAATATCTCCAATTATATGCAAGTGATCAATAGATAACTGCTGAATTAAATTAGATAGTGCAATTATAAACGCATCAGCTCTTCCTAAATTAATTATAGTCTCAATTATTTGGCAATAATAATCATCTTGGTTATCACTTTTATTTGCATGCAATAATTCATCAATTATATATTCATATTCTTTAGGTATAGCCTTTCTTACTTTTGATCTACTGTACTTAGAATCAACGATTCTACATAATTTAATTAATCTGTATAATGTCATTCTATAAAATTCATCCATATTAGAAATTTCTTGTTTTATAAGTTTTAATTTTTCCTCTGGATAATAAATTAATGTAGCAAGTCTTCTTCTTTCTTGCTCTGTCATTGTATTTTTAAATAAAGTATCAATTTTAGTTTTAATTGCACCAGAAGCATTTTTTAGCATATGTATAAATGCCTCATACTCTCCATGTAAATCACTTATAAAATGTTCAGTTCCTTTTGGTAAATTCAAAATAGCTTCTAGGTTTATTATTTCTGTGCATACACTTTGAATTGTTGGAAATTTTTCTGAAAACACTTTTAGATACTTTATTTCATCTATATTTGGACTGTTCATATATAACTCCTTTTAGCATTACACAAGCTTAGATAATTCTTTAATTTTATCTCTAAGTTCTGCTGCTTTTTCAAATTCCATTTTACTAGCATGTTCTAGCATTTCATCTGTTAGTTTATTAATAATATCTTCAATGCTTTCATCTTTTGAAATTTTGTAATCTGTACTAATATCTTCAACTATTGTTGCTTTTATAGTGTCTCTAATTCCTTTGTTTATTGTTTGTGGTGTTATTCCATGTTCCTCATTATATTCCATCTGAATTTTTCTTCTTCTATTTGTTTCATCAATTGCCTTTTCCATGCTTTCAGTTAATTCATCTGCATACATAATTACCATACCATTTGAATTTCTTGCAGCTCTACCTATTGTTTGGATTAATGATCTTTCTGAACGTAAGAATCCCTCTTTATCTGCATCCAATATAGCAACTAATGAAACCTCCGGGATATCAAGTCCTTCTCTCAATAAGTTAATTCCAACTAAAACATCAAATTCTCCTAAACGTAAATTTCTTATGATTTCCATTCTCTCTAATGATTTTATATCTGAATGCATGTAATTTACTTTAATATCAATACTTTTTAAATATGCTGTTAAGTCCTCCGCCATCTTTTTAGTTAATGTTGTTACTAAAACTCTTTCATTCTTTTCTGCTCTTATTCTAATTTCGTTAATCAAATCATCTATTTGATTCATTGCTGGTTTTACAACAATTTTAGGATCTAATAATCCTGTAGGTCTTATAATTTGTTCCGCAGTTTGTTCAGAATGTTCTTTTTCATAGTCTGCAGGTGTTGCACTAACAAATACACATTGATTAATCCTATTCTCAAACTCATCAAATTTTAAAGGTCTATTATCAAATGCTGAAGGAAGTCTAAAACCGTAATTTACTAACGATTCTTTTCTAGCTCTATCGCCATTATACATTGCTCTAACCTGAGGAATTGTCGCATGTGATTCATCTATCATTAGTAAAAAGTCATCTGGAAAATAGTCAAATAATGTATATGGCGCAGAACCAGGTTGACGTCTGCTGATATGGCTTAAATAGTGTTCAATTACTTGGCAAAATC
>CAYMDN010000037.1:0-11403 GCA_964389545.1 uncultured Clostridium sp.
ATGTACTTAAGTGGATATCAAAATCTTAAACTAATAAAAAACATGTACAAAAATGTAAGCAAGGAAAGAATAGATGAAGTTGTAAAATTAGTTAAGCTAGACCAAAGAATAAATGATAAAGTATCTAAATATTCATTAGGAATGAGACAAAGATTAGGAATTGCACAAGCACTACTTCATAAGCCAAATCTATTAGTATTAGATGAACCAACAAATGGATTAGATCCAGAAGGTATAAAAGAATTAAGAGATTTAATAAAAGAACTTGCACAAAAAGAAAAAATGGGAATATTAATTTCTAGTCACAACTTAGCGGAACTAGAAAGTTTTTGTAATAAAGTAACTATAATAAAAAATGGAAAAGTAGTGGAAACAAGTGATATAAATGAAGTAAAAAAAGTAGAACAATCATATATTATAGAACTTGACAACTTAGAAAAAGTAGAAGAAATACTAGAGATGAAGATAGAAAAAATTGATAACAAAAAAATTAGACTTCATATAAATAAAGAAGATGTACCACAAGTTGTGAAGAAACTTGTAAACAATGATAAAAAAGTATATACAGTAATGGAAGAAACATTAACACTAGAAGATGCATTCTTAAAAAAGACAGGAGGGAATGTAATTGATTAGTTTAATAAAAAATGAAATAATAAAAATATTAAAAAAGAAAAGCATATATGTAATGCTTATCGTAACACTTGGATTTATTATATTAACAAATGCTATATATAAGCATGCATTTTCTTCAATCATGAATGGAGGATATTTTTCTGATGATTATATAGCAACAATAGAAGAAGAACAAAAAAGTCTTAATCCAAATAATCCAGAGGATGTAGAATTGTACATAAACAATCAGACTGATATAGATACATATAAATTAGCAAAACAATATGGCAGAGATTCATGGCAGTATGAAATAATATCAAATTATGGAGGAAATTATATAAGTGACTTAAACTATAGTACATATAGAGAGAAAGATGAAGAAAGAATAGCAGAAGCAAAGGCTGAATATGACAAATTTGTTGAAAGAATAAATTCAGGAGACTGGAAATCTTTTGCAAGGCAAGAACTAGAGAATGCAAAGATAAGTTTGGAATATGGTGCAGTAGATAGCTGGACAAAGGCACAAATAGAAATTTTACAAATGAGACTAGATTATAATATAGAATATGGAAATAACTACAAAAATGAAGCACTTTCAAGATATTCAAACTACAAAATGCAAGTAGAAGATTATGAACAAAATCCAGAAAACAGAACATATAACGATAAAAAGGAATATCAAGAAGCAAAGGCTGAAATGGAAAAAAGCAGGTATGTGATAGAAAATGACAAAGACATACTAAATGATACAAACTTAAGAGGAATACTTTTAAACACATATTCTGAATATATATTATTTATATTAATCACAGTAGTATTAATAGCAGGAGCAATTGTAAGTACAGAATTCAGTAAAGGAACAATAAAATTATTATTAGTAAGACCATATAATCGAAGTAAGATATTATTAGCTAAATTTATAGTTGTTATATTAACTATTATATTTATGGTTCTAGCGGTAGAAATAATGCAATTGATAGTTGGAGGAATATTCTTTGGTTTTGATTCATTAAATATTCCAGTAGTAGAATATGACCATAATGCAGGAAAACTTATAGAAGTGAGCATATGGGAAACTATTTTAATAACAACTTTAGGAAAATTACCAATATTTATTTTAATAGGAACATTGGCATTTGCAATTAGTACAATATTTACAAACACAACTGTAGCAATAACAATATCAATTTTAGGATATACTGTATCAGGCATAATAAATCAATTTGCATTTTATTTTAATATATCATGGTTAAAATATTTTATAACCCCAAACTGGGATTTAACACAATTCTTCTATGGAAAATTACCAAATATGCAAGGTATGAACATGTCTTTATCAATAATATTATGCGTGATATACTTCTTAATAATGATAATACCATCATTTGTAATATTCAGTAAAAGAAATATAAAGAATGTATAATGAGATACTTCATTGCTTTTTTTCTTAAAATATGATAATACTTATACAGATGAATATTTACCTGATATAAAGGGAAACCTAAGTAAAAGGTATGATTAACATGGATAAGAGTTTGTTTGTCGTACCTAAATTTACTTTAGGTACGATTTTTTTATGCAAATATTATTATAAAAAGGAGTAAAATTTATGAAAAAAAGAGTTGCTGTAATGAGCATAATTGTTGAAGATTATGAGTCAGTTGGGATACTAAATGATATTCTACATGAATATAGTGAGTTCATCATTGGAAGAATGGGAATTCCATATAGACAAAGACATATAAACATTATAAGTATTGCAATTGATGCACCACAAGATACTATTTCAGCTATGGCAGGAAAAGTTGGAAATTTAAAAGGAATTAGTGTAAAAACAGCACTTTCAAGTGTGGCTGATGATGAATAAAGATACAGAAAATTTGATAGAAAAATTAAAAAATGAGCATAGCTTACAAGAAAGTGAATATGAGTTTTTAATTGAAAACTATAATAGAGAAAGCTACGAGCTATTAAAAAAATATGCAGTAGCTGAAAGAAAAAGGATATATGGAAATTCTATATATGTTAGAGGACTAATTGAATTTAGCAATATCTGTAAAAATAATTGCTATTATTGTGGAATACAAAGAGATAATAAAACCTGTGATAGATATAGACTGACAAAAGAGCAAGTTTTAGAGTGTACAGATGAAGGTTATAAACTTGGATTTCGAACATTCGTATTACAAAGTGGAGAAGATACATATTTTAGTGATGATATACTTGAAGATTTAATTCAATGTATAAAGAAAGAACATTCAGATTGTGCTGTAACATTATCGATAGGAGAACGTAGTAAAGAAAGTTATAAAGAATTATTTGATGCGGGTGCAGATAGATATTTATTAAGACATGAAACAGCAGATAAAGAGCACTACAAAAAATTGCATCCGCAAGACATGTCATTTGATAATAGGATGACATGTCTAAATAACTTACATGAAATTGGTTATCAAGTTGGATGTGGGTTTATGGTAGGTTCTCCATATCAAACATCAAAAACCCTTGCAAAAGATTTAAAATTTATAGAAACATTTAGTCCAGAAATGTGTGGAATAGGACCATTTATTCCACATAAAGCTACAAAGTTTAAAGATTGTAAATCAGGAACTTTAGAACTTACTTGTTACTTGTTATCAATAATTAGATTGATAAAACCCAATATTTTGTTGCCAGCTACAACTGCTCTTGGTACAATTCATCCACGAGGAAGAGAAATGGGAATTGAATCAGGTGCAAATGTTGTAATGCCAAATTTATCGCCAACATCAGTTAGAAAAAAATATGATTTATATGATAACAAAATTTGCACAGGCGAAGAATCAGCTGAATGTAAAGAGTGCTTGAACCAAAGAATGCTATCAATAGGATATGAAATTGTAACTGATAGAGGAGATTACAAAAAACTAATCTAATAAGGAAAAGAAATTTAACTTAAAAGAGAAAGGAAGTATTATTATGGCCATTTATAACAAAAAGTCATTAAAAGCAGAAGAATTTATTAATGATGAGGAGATTAAAGAAACACTTGCATATGCAGAAAAAAACAAAAACAATATAAAATTAATTGACGAAATTCTTGAAAAAGCTAGACCGCAAAAAACAGCAACAGGATGTAAATGTTCGGGACTTACACACAGGGAAGCATCAGTATTGCTAGCTTGTGAGATTCCTGAAAAAATTGAACAGATGTATAAGGTCGCAGAAGAGATTAAACTTGCATTTTATGGAAATCGTATAGTTCTTTTTGCACCATTATATTTATCAAACTACTGTGTAAATGGATGTGTTTATTGCCCATATCATGCAAAAAACAAACATATTCCACGTAAGAAACTAACACAAGAAGAAGTAAGAAACGAAGTAATTGCACTTCAAGATTTAGGACATAAAAGATTAGCAATAGAAGCAGGAGAAGACCCAGTTAACAACCCTATAGAATATATTTTAGAGTGTATAAACACAATTTACAGTGTACATCACAAAAATGGAGATATTCGTAGAGTAAATGTAAATATTGCTGCAACAACAGTTGAGAATTATAAAAAATTAAAAGACGCTGGAATTGGAACATACATATTATTTCAAGAAACATATCATAAAGAAAGCTATGAAAAGCTTCATCCGACAGGCCCAAAACATAATTACGCTTACCATACAGAGGCAATGGATAGAGCAATGGAAGGCGGTATAGATGATGTTGGATTAGGAGTTCTATTTGGACTAGAAATGTATAAATATGAATTTGCAGGACTAATAATGCACGCAGAGCATTTAGAGGCAGTACACGGAGTTGGTCCACATACAATTAGTGTGCCACGTGTAAAACATGCAGACGATATAGACCCAAATGCTTTTGATAACTCAATATCAGATGAAATATTTGAGAAAATTGCTGCTTGTATTCGTATAGCAGTACCATATACAGGAATGATTGTATCAACACGTGAGAATGAAGAAGTTCGTTCAAAAATGTTAAGAATAGGTGTATCTCAGGTATCGGGAGGTTCACGTACATCAGTAGGTGGATATGCAGGATACACACCAGAAGAAAGACCACATGACACAGAACAATTTGATGTATCAGATCAGCGCTCTTTGGATGAAGTTGTAAGATGGCTTATGGAAAAAGGACATATTCCATCATTTTGTACAGCATGTTACAGAGCTGGAAGAACTGGAGATAGATTTATGAGCTTATGCAAGAGCGGACAAATTTTAAACTGCTGTCATCCAAACGCATTAATGACTCTTGCAGAATACTTAGAAGACTATGCATCTGCAGAGACAAAAGAACTAGGATATAAAATGATAGAAGAAGAGTTAAAACGTATTCCAAAGGAAAATGTACGTAACATTGCCAAAGAAAATATCGAAGCAATTAGAAATTCAAATCGTAGAGACTTTAGATTTTAAAAGAGGTGTTATAATGGAAACCACTATATCTGAAAGATTGCACATAGGATTTTTTGGAATGAGAAACGTAGGTAAATCTAGTTTAGTAAATAGTGTAACAGGTCAAAGTATTGCTATAGTTTCGAAAGTAAAAGGAACAACAACAGATCCTGTAAAAAAATCTATGGAACTATTACCGTTAGGACCAGTTGTTATAATTGATACTCCCGGACTGGATGATGAAGGAGAACTTGGAAAGCTAAGAGTAGAAAGGACCAAAAGAGTTTTAAGCTCAATTAATATTGCGGTATTGGTAATAGAAGCAGATAAAGGTATAACAAATAAAGATGAAGAACTAATTGATATTTTTACACAAAAAAACATTCCATATATTATTGCATACAATAAGTCTGATAAACTAAAGGAAAGACAAATACTAAAAGATAATGAAATATATGTAAGCTCAAAAACTAAAGAAAACATATATGAATTAAAAGAAAAGATGGGAAAAATATCAAAAGCTACTACAAATAATAAAAAGATTGTAGGAGATCTACTAGAAGAAGGAGATATAGTTTTGCTGGTTATACCAATTGACGAATCAGCACCTAAAGGCAGACTAATACTACCTCAGCAACAAACAATGAGAGACATTTTAGATGCACATTGTACTTTTGTAGCATGTCAAGATACCGAAGTTAGAGAAACACTTGCTTGTTTATCAAAAAAGCCAAAGCTAGTAATAACAGACTCACAAGTATTTCAAACGGTAAATAAGAATGTGCCAGAAGATATATACTTAACATCATTTTCAATACTATTTGCACGATATAAAGGAAATTTAGAAGAATTAGTAAAAGGTGCTAAAGTTCTAAAAAACTTAAAAGAAGACTCTAAAGTTTTAATTGCTGAAGCATGCACTCATCATAGACAATGTAATGATATAGGCAGTGTAAAAATACCAAAGTGGATTGAAAAATATATAGGAACTAAACCTAAATTCTATTTTTCATCAGGCAATGAATTTCCAAGTAATTTAGAACAGTACAGCTTAATTATTCATTGCGGAGGCTGTATGATTACAGAAAAAGAAATGCACTACAGAATGGAAGAAGCAAAAAAAGCTAATATTCCAATAATTAATTATGGAGTTGTAATAAGCACAGTGCACGGAATATTAGAAAGAAGTTTGAAAATTTTTAAATAAAATTAAAAAAATCCTTGACAATTATTAAATAAATTGCTAAAATATTAAAGTCGATCCAGCAGAGATGCGTATAAACCAGACGGTTTATACGCTTTTTTTTTCGTCGAAAACAAAAGATGTTTTGACAAATAAAAATGCATGGACAAATATTTTTTAAGGAGGAATCTCAAATGGAAGAGAGTAACAAATTTTTAGGAACAGAAAGAATTCCTAAACTACTATTAAAATTTTCTATTCCATGTATTTTATCGCTACTAATAAGTTCTCTATATAACGTAGTTGATCAAATATTTATTGGATATAGTGATTTAAAAGAACTAGGACTTACAGCAACTGGGATTGTTTATCCTATCACAATTATAGCTGTAGCGTTTGCATGGTGCTTTGGAGATGGGGCAGCAGCATTTTTATCATTGTGTCAAGGAAGGAAAGACACAAAAGACGTACATAAAGCAATAGGAAATGGAATATTAATAACATTTATTATAAGCATTATTTTTCTAGTACTAGGATTTTGCTTTATGGATAATATTTTATATGCGTTTGGAGCATCTAGTAATAGTATAGGAGTTGCAAGAGATTATTTTGTAATTATATTATCAGCAATACCAGTTTATATGTTAGCAAATGTACTTAACCCTATTATCCGTGCAGATGGTTCACCTGCATTTTCAATGGCTTCAACACTATCTGGTGCAATTTTAAATATTATATTGGATCCGATTTTTATATTTGTATTTGGACTTGGAATTAAAGGTGCAGCATGGGCAACAATTATTGGACAAATTGTATCATTTATTGTTGCAATAATTTATTTATTCAAAACAAAAACTTTTAAATTATGTTTAGAAAGTTTTAAAATGAATCTTAGACTATTTAGTAATGTTATAAAACTAGGAGTTTCAACATTCATTACACAAATGTCAATAGTTGCAATTTCTTTGGTTTGTAACATAATGCTTGCAAAATACGGTGCAAAATCCGAATATGGTGCAGATGACCCAATAGCAGTTATAGGTGTTACAATGAAAGTATTTACAATCGTTATTAATATAGTAGTTGGAGTAATTTTAGGAGCACAACCAATTCTAGGATACAACTATGGAGCAAAGAAATATGATAGAGTTAGAGAAACCTTTAGAATAGTTATGACAATTACAATTATTGTTGGAATAATAGCAACATTAATATTTGAACTATGCCCTCAAATTGTAATAAGTATTTTTGGTGTTCAATCAGACTCATACATGAAATTCGCAGTAATGACATTCAAAATATTCTTAATGTTAGTAACATGTACATGCTCAATAAAAGTAATTTCTATATTCTTCCAAGCAGTTGGACAACCTGTAAAAGCTGGAATAGTATCTTTATTTAGAGATATCGTATTTTTTATACCATTAGTAATAATATTACCAGGTTTTATGGGAATTGAAGGTATACTATGGGCAGCACCAATAGCAGACTTTATGGGAATAATCATTTCTATTATATTAGTTATAATATTCTTTAAAGGACTAGGAAAGGAAAATGTAAAAGCAAGAGAAACAACTGCAGTAATAAATGCAACTTTAAAACCATCTCATCCTGGGGTAATTATAACAATAGCAAGACAACATGGAACTCAAGGAAAACAAATTGGAAAGTTAATTGCTGAAAAGTTAAACATTCCATATTACTATAAGGAAATGACTTTAATAGCCGCGCAAGAAAGTGGATTAGACAGAGAATTTGTTTCGAATTTAAACTTGAACTCACCAACAACATTAAATGAATTGTATTTATCCACATCTCCAGTTCAATATGCAATGCAAGCACAAGACAAAGTAATCAAAAAAATAGCAGAACAAGGATCTTGCGTTATAGTTGGAAGAGCAGCAGACTATGTTTTAAGAGAAAACAAAGATTTAGTTAGAGTATTTATATATGCACCAAAAGATTACAGAGTATCAACTGTAATGGAGATGTATCATGATACAAAACAAGATGCTACAAAAAGCGTTGAGAAGTCTGATAAAGCAAGAGGAAACTACTATAAAACAATTTCTGGGCTAGAATGGGGAAATATAAATAACTATGATTTATGTATAGACGCATCAATAGGAAAAGATGAATGTAGTAGAATCATTTGTGAATATGTAAATAGTAGAAAAAAATAATATATTTAAGAACAAGATTTACAATCTTGTTCTTTTTGTTATATAATATGTCAAAACTTATTTAAATTTAACGCATAAAAACAAAGCTATAAAATGACTGGAAAAAGCGACTTTCAGGAACAATGTTAACTTTAGTTGACAAACTTCAAAGCAAAATTGGTAGAATGCAACCAAATAAAAAAGTATAATTTTATCCAGAAAGGAAAAGGTGTAAGAAGTGAATATAGGGGAAAAAATATTTGAATTAAGAAAAGAGAAGAATTTATCTCAAGAAGAAGTTGCAGAAAAACTAAATGTAACTAGACAAACGGTATCAAAATGGGAAACAAATCAAAGTACACCAGATTTGGATAAAATTATGCCACTATGCGAGTTGTTTGGAATAAGTACAGAAGAGTTACTAACTGGAAAATTAGAAACAACAATTAAAAAAGAAGAAATTGTAGAAGAAAATAAAGATAATCCGATGACAAGAGAAGAAATAAGAAGAAAATCAGCAGAAGTGGTAAGCACATCTGTATTTCTATACATATTGGCAGTAGCATTTTTAATGGTAGCAATTCCAGTATGTCTGATGAATCCAATTGTAGCTTCAGCAATATTTTTATGTATTATAGCATGGGCAACAGCAAGAATAATAAAACATTATATGTCTGTTCCAAAATTTGAAAAAACAAACAAAGAAAAAAAGGAAGATACAATTATAAAGGGAATTAATTCAATAGTATCAATGATTTGTGTGATAGTATATTTTTTAGTAAGCTTTGCAACAATGGAATGGCATGTTACTTGGGTAATATTTATAATTAATGGATTAATCTGCCAGATAATAAAACTCATTTTCATATTAAGAGAAAAGGAGGAAAACAAAGATGAATAATAAAGGACTAATAATAACAATGATTGTACTGCTATCTATTATTGTAGTTGCACTAATCGTTTTTCTATGTTTTGCTATAAGCGGAAATTTTAGTTTTGGTTCAAGAAACAGAGAATTAATATTTGATAATACTTACAAAGTAGAAGGAATAGAACTTATAGAGGTGTCATCAGAGGTAAGTAACATTACATTTGAAGAAAGCACAGATAATCAAATCAGAGTAGTAGTATATGGAGATAATAGGGATAAATTAAACATAGAAGCGTCAGAAACAAAAATAGAAATAGATCACCAAGTTAAAAATAAGACATTCTTTGGAATAAACAATACAGCAGGAGATATTAAAATATATCTTCCTAAGAATTATGAAAAAGATATAAGAGCACAAATAAACTATGGAAATATTGAAATGTGCGATTTAGAAAATGCAAATGTAGATATCAGATCAGATTGCGGTGATGTAGATTTAGGAAGAATAAAGAATATAAAAACTGATAACAATCTAGGAAATACAAAAATAAAAGCAGTATTAAATAAATTAGAGATAAAATCAGATTGTGGAGATGTAAAGATAGAAGAAGTAAACTTACAAGAAGATTCAAAAATAGTTAATAATTTAGGAAATGTTAAAATAGGAAAAACAAATGAAATATACATAGATGCTACAGTAGATTTAGGAAATGTAAAGATTAATACAAACAATAGAAATGCAAGTGTTGTATTAAGAATAGAAAACGACTGTGGAGACATTAAAGTAGATAATTAAATAAACTTAGATTAGAGTATATTTTAAGCGAGTTGATAGAAATGTCAATTCGCTTTTTCATTAAATGGAAAATTCAGGAAATTATATTTACATAACCTGGAAAATGTGCTATAATTAAATAGAATGTGGGAAAATGGCTCATAATTAAAAATTAATAATAAAGGAAGGTATTAAAATGAAAAGAACTAACGTATGTAAAACTAATCTTTTACTTAAATTAGGATTTTGTTTTATATTATTATTTTTATTATCATTATTAGGAGCAGTTAACAAATCATATGCAGATGACGAGTTCTATTATCTATCAGATATAGATTACGATAAATCATCAAAAACTGCTTGGGGAAATATTCTTAAAGATAAGGCATCAGATGGTAGCAAAATATCTGTAAAGATAGAGGGAGCATATTATACTTTTGATAAAGGTATGTGGGCACATGCTACATCAACATTAATATACGACTTAAGAGATTATAATTATGATTATTTTACAGCATATATAGGATTAAACCAAACCGCAGCTAGTTCTAGTAATGGTGTAAAATTTTACATTTACACATCGGCAGATGGAAAAAATTGGAATTTAAAGACAAATGAAAATCCAGTAGTATCTAAAGCTGGAGATAATGCAACATTTGTTAAAATAGATATAAAAAGTGAAAAATATTTAAAATTAGTAGCAGATTCAAATGGCAGTAATGGAAACGATCATTCCGTTTATGCTGATGCCAAGCTAATTAAAGAAACATATAAAGAACCAGGAGAAGACTTAGTTCCATCAATAACAAATTTAGATGAGAAAATAAAAAATGAATTTGCTAATGCTGATTTATCAACTAATCCAGAGTATGAATTAACTCTACTTAAAAGAGAATTTATAAGTAGAGTAGGTAACTATGCTCTAAGAAGGTTTTTAAGCGCAAGTACAGAAAACGAAGAAGTATATAAATGGTTAACAAGCGATGTAGACAATCTTAGATTATATATTATGGGTGGTACACCACCTGGAGGATATTACAATTCTTTAATTCAACTTTCAAGACTTTATAATGAATATAGTACTGATTTTACAAATAATACTCCTATAGTAAATGAATGGTGTAAAGAAGGCATGACTAGAGGTGATTTATACAAAAAAATGGCAATTACACTTTCTTTAACACACTCACAAACAGTTGCTTTATGGATGCATTCAGGTCCTGCAGCAAATGGGTCAGATGCTCTTAGACGTTATGCAATATATAAATATATGTATGAAAATGGAAAACTTAGTACCAATTTAAATGGAAATTGGAATATAACAAAATGGTTTGAATCTTTACAAGTTGAAGAAATGCGTTTTATTATGAATAACTCTATAGACGATGAAGAAATTTTATGG
>CAYMDN010000038.1:0-11369 GCA_964389545.1 uncultured Clostridium sp.
TGAAGAAATGCGTTTTATTATGAATAACTCTATAGACGATGAAGAAATTTTATGGCTAAATGCATATGTTCAAGATAAATTAAATCAGTATAAAGGAACAAATTATTTAACACCTCACCCTTATATGGCATACGTATGGCCAAATTATACAAGTCCTATATACTATAACAATGATGACTATTTTAATGAATTATTTGCAATAAGCAAAAATGAAAATAATATAGGTAAAGAATTAGTTAATGAGAATGGAGAAAATACTGGAAAAGTAGGACTATTCGATACAGAATTTATTATACCTGGAGGCAAAACTATTGCAAATTACACATTAAAAATATCAAAAGGAACATCAGACAAGGTACTAAGTAAAGTATGGATGAATTTCAGAAATAAATTTGGAACAGGAGCAGTTTGTGGTGGTATATCAAAAACTGGTTCAAATATTCGTGCAACTCATGGAATACCTGCAACAGTTATTGGTCAACCAGGACATGCAGCAATTTTATTCTATACAAAAACTACTGATGGAAAAGGATATTGGGGAATTGACAATGACGTAAGTGGATGGACACAATCAGAAAAAGGCGAGAGAATGCTACTTGGTTGGGGAAATGCTTCTTACAGTAGAGGATATTCAGTAGTATATATGGTATTAGCACAGGAAGCAATAAACGATTATGATAATTTAGTAAAATGCGAAGAATTAGTCATGCTTGCAAATGTATACAAAGGTGACCCAATAGAACAAGAAAAGATATATGAAAAAGCATTAGAAATACAATCTATAAATATTGATGCGTGGTATGGATTAATTACTGCATTTAATGCAAATGGAAATAAAACAGAAGATGATTATTATGCTTTAGCAGAAAGATTAGCAGAGAAATTAAAATGTTTCCCATTACCAATGTATCATTTAACAAATTTAATAAAACAAAAATTAACAAGTGTACAAAATATATATAAATTTACACTTTTACAAACAAGAATTTTAACAGAAGGAAGTAAATTTACAGCAACAGACCAAGTACTACAACCAGGAGTAACAAGAACAGAAGCAAACTATTTATTAGGAAATTTGGATAAATCAATTGCAACATTTTCGTTTGATGGACCAAATGCAGGAAAAATAGTATTATCAAGCAAATTTGATGGAAGTGGTATTCGTTGGGATTATAGTTTAGATGGAAAACAAAATTGGACTGAAGTTTCATTTACAGCTGAAGAAGAACACAAATTACAATTAACACCAGATCAAATAAGAAGTATAACAGCAGAAAATGACATTTATGTTCACGTGGTTGGTGTAAATTATAATGAAGAGAACATATACAAAATAGATATAACAAAAGGAACTATACCAACAACAATATTTGCAAATGACTTAGAAAACAGGGTAGTTGGAGCAACACTAACTATGGAATGGCGTATGAATGAAACAGATGATTGGACATCATATAAAGATTCATCACCAGACTTAACTGGAGATAAAAAAGTACAAGTAAGAGTTGGAGCAACAGGAACATGTCTTGCAAGTGATTTTGAAACATATACATATACAGAAGACAATCAACCAGATACAAGAAAATATATACCAGTATCTCACCTAAGTATTCATAGTGTTTCAACACAAGCAACAGCTAATGCTGGAGCGGCTACAAATGCGATAGATGCTAATTATAACACAAGATTCCATTCAGCATGGAACGGAACAGATACTCAAAGATTTATGGTAATAAAATTGGATAAACCAGTTTACTTATCAGCGGTAGAATTTGTCCCAGCAGGCGGTGGAAATGGAAGAATTGTAAAAGGAACTATTTATGGTAGCATGACAGGAGAAGATGATGATTGGGTGGAATTAACAAACAACAACGATTCACCATTTAGTTATCCAGCACAGGCAAACACAATAGAAGATGCAATTAAGTATACAAAAAGCTTTGAAATTGAGAACCTAAAACAAATACAATATGTAAAAATAGTTGCAAATCAAACAAATGGAAACTGGTTTACTGCAAGAGCGTTTAACTTATATCAAGACCTAACAATAAACCCTCATCCAACAGCAGGGATAGCATATAGCACAACAAAACCAACTAATGGAAGTGTAGTAGCAAGACTTGTAAATCCAAGTACAGAAATTATTATTACAAATAATAATGGAAGTGATACATATACATTTACAGAAAATGGATCATTTACATTTGAATTTGAAGATGAGCAAGGACGTAAAGGATCAACTGAAGCTACAGTAAATTGGATTGATAAAGATCTTCCAACAGCTGATGTAAAATATGAATTAGATCCAGATAAAAAATTACTTGTTTTAATAGACAATATTAGTGAAGATGTATATTTATTAGATGGAAACAACAATAAAATAAACTATATTGAAGTTGATAATAATAAAAAAATAAAGAGAATTTCATATTTAGATTCTAATGGCAACATCTATAAAGTACTTGATATAGATGAAAAGGGAAAGATTAAAAAAGTTACATATACAAATAATATAAATGACGTAACAAATGTTAAATACTATGCAACTATATTAGAAAACGGAATAGTAAAAGATGAAGAATATTTTGATGAAGATGGTAACCAAATATTAGATTTAACTGATGAAGAAAAAGCAACTTTAAGAAAATTGCAACAAACTACATCAAATCCATTAGAATATATTTTTGAAAAAAGTGGAAATTACGATTTTAAAATAATGGATAAAGCAAATAATATAGCATATAAGAGTATAAAAGTTGATTACATTAATAACGATACTACAATTTTAGCAAGTGATATTACTTACAACATTACAAAAGCAACAAATAAAGATGTAGTAGCAACAATTAATCCATATATAATCGATATTAATGGTAAAAATGCAAATGTAGAAATTGTTAATAATAATAAGAATAATCAATATACATTTACTGAAAATGGCACATTTACATTCGAATATAAAGATTCTTCAGATACTAATAATTGGGAAGTAAAACAACATACAGCTAAAGTAAGTTGGATTGATAAAGTTGCACCAACAGCAAAAGTAGTATATAATATAACAGAAAATACAACTGAAAATGTTATAGCTACTTTATGTGAGGAAAGTGAAGAAATAATAATTACTAATAACAATGAAAGTAGAACATATACATTTACAAAAAATGGAGAATTTACATTTGAATTTGAAGACGAAGCAGGAAATAAAGGAACAGTAACAGCAACTGTTGATTGGATTAAAAAAGACCAAGAAGATCCAAACAATTATAAACTAGGAGATGTAAATAAAGATGGTAAAATAACATCAACAGATTTATTACTATTAAAAAGACATATAATAGCAGGTGAAAAACAAGAATGGATTTTAACTGAAGATGCATTTAAAGCTGCAGATATGAATAAAGATGGTAAAATAAGTGCAACAGATTTATTGTTATTAAAAAGAGCAATAATAGAACAGTTAAAAACACAAATGTAGTGTTAAAATAAAAAATTAAAAGGGGGAAAAATGATGAAAAATCAAAAACAAATCAAAAAGATAATTAGTATTATCTTAGTAGCAATAATAGCATTAACAGCAAATGTGTATGCAGCAAATGATAGCTACAAAACAACTTTAAGTGCATCAAAAACTGAAATAAAAAGTGGAGATAGTATTACAATAACAATAGGATTAAAAGATATCAGTATTGAAAGTGGTGAAAAAGGAATTGGAGCCTATACAGCAGCTCTAGAATTTGATAATTCTGTATTCGAAGTTCCAAGTGATGCAGCTAAAATTGCATCAGGATGGGAAATTATGTGTAATGAAGGCACACAAGGATTGCTAATTGTAGGAAATACTGCTAATGGTGAAGTTGTAAGCACAGACCAAAATGTTGGAACTATTACTCTTAAAGTTAAAGAAGATGCAGAAATCGGCGAAACAACTATAAAATTAACTAACTTTTCTGTTGCAACATTAGGAGAAGAAGAAGCAGTAGCCACAGATAATTATTTAACATTAACAGTATATGAAGAACAACCACCAGTAGTACCAGAATACACATTAGGAGATACAGATGGAAATGGTAAAATAGATGCTAATGACCTTATCGTATTAAAAAGACATTTAGTAGCAGGTACTTTAAAACAAGAATGGATTTTAGCAGGAAATGAATTTAAGGCAGGAGATATGAATAAAGATGGTAAAATAAGTGCAACAGATTTATTGTTATTAAAAAGAGCAATAATAGAACAGTTAAAAACACAAATGTAGTGTTAAAATAAAAAATTAAAAGGGGGAAAAATGATGAAAAATCAAAAACAAATCAAAAAGATAATTAGTATTATCTTAGTAGCAATAATAGCATTAACAGCAAATGTGTATGCAGCAAATGATAGCTACAAAACAACTTTAAGTGCATCAAAAACTGAAATAAAAAGTGGAGATAGTATTACAATAACAATAGGATTAAAAGATATCAGTATTGAAAGTGGTGAAAAAGGAATTGGAGCCTATACAGCAGCTCTAGAATTTGATAATTCTGTATTCGAAGTTCCAAGTGATGCGGCTAAACCTGCATCAGGCTGGGAATTTATGTGTAATGAAGGCACACAAGGATTGCTACTTATAGGAAATACTGCTAATGGAGAGGTTATAGACACAGACCAACCTGTTGGAACTATTACTCTTAAAGTAAAAGACGGCGCAAAAAGTGGAGAAACAAAGATTGGATTAACTAACTTTTCTGCTGCAACATTAGGAGAAGAAGAAGCATCAACTACAGACAATTATTTAACATTAAATGTAATTGGTGATGAACCAAATCCAGTACCAGATCCAGAACCAGGGAATAAACAAAATGAAGTTGTAAATCCAGGTAACATACCAAATACAGGACACAATGATGTAATAAAAATTGTATTACTTGGAATAACAGCAGTAATAGTAATTAGTGTATTTGTTGTACCTAAATTCTTACATCCAAATAAAAAATAAAATTTAAATAAACAACACCTATAAATTAGAAAACTAATTTATAGGTGCTTTTTTTATGCAAAAAGTAAAAAGTAGAAAAAATTATGTAAACATGATATAATAGTACTATAGGTGCTTGCCTGTATAACAACAAAATTCTTTCTGATAAATATAGGAGGGAAGTTAAACATGGAAGAGCGTAAAAAACTCAAAGATTTATTACGGGAGGTGGGAAATCTCATAGTAAAGTTCGTTAAGCCATATGGCTGCAAGGACGAGATACTTGCTATTCCGAAGCATGTAAAGCGGATTGGCTTCAAGGTTGGCGGTATGAGCGCATTCATGACAATCGTTTCACTGGTGTTCGCATTCATGCTAAAAGGCACAAACGTCCTTATTCAGGAAAAATTCATTCTGCTGGGCATTATTCTGTTCATGTTGTACCGAGGGCAAGAAGTCGTGAGAGAGTCGTTCCACATTTTCGAGAGTTCCGAGAACGAAAAGTTCAACCAGATTTTCCAAGATGAAATCGTTTTTAGAGGCAGTATGCTAATCGCCGAAACTACCAACAAGGTTCAAAAGTATGACGAAAAGCGCAATCTCTACCAAGTGATGAGCGACAGAAAAGTATTAAACAGCATTAAAAACTACATGAGCAACTTGTGGAGACTGAAGATTAATCACATCTTCGAAATCGTGGAAATCATCAGTGTGATGGCAATGCTCATAGTTGCAATGGCAACAAACACAGCAATTCCTAATCGCATTTTTATACCAATGATTATTGGATTTGTAATCATCACATTCTTTAGTTCGGCATATGTTAGTCTGAACAGAAAAGACTTCTACGTAAAAAACAAGGAATGTGACGATGAACAAGCAGAAGTGATGGCAGATTTGATGGACGTTCCTAAGATTGTAAGACAAGATACCGAAATGAGAATTGGAAAACTTAAGAAGTCTATCGAAGAGAGCAACAAAAACACACTAAAGTTCTACTTCAAGCTGAACGTTTCAAGACTAATTACAACGATTGTAGAAGCATTTAGCCAATACGGAATCATCATTTTATTTCTGATGGAAGTGGAATGGAACAACATCACTTTAGCAACAATCACAGAACTTTCAGCAACGCTTTTAATTGTGGAAACTGCACTTGGACGTATCAGTGACATAATGCACACCCTTAATGGTCATAACGAGAAAATGACGGCAATAGAAAAAGAACAGGAAAATATGGAACTGATACTAAATGTATTTCACAGCGAGCAACAGAGAAAGACAGCACCAAAAAGAATTCAGAGTATAACCATTGATCCATTTGCAATCCAATATGTGGAAGAATCTGAAAACGATAAGCCATTCACACTGGTATCTGACAATCAGATTCAAATTGAAAAAGGACAAGTGGTGATTCTGTACGGACCATCTGGTAGTGGAAAATCAACCATGATGAAAATGCTAACAGAACGGATAAGACTCAAGAAAAGTACGGAAGTTCCATCAACCTCACGGTATATGTTCTTTGATGAGACCTTAAAATTTGGCAGTTTGTCTTTATTTGAAGAATTATTCTGCAGTAGTGAAAACCCGAATCTGGATAAGATGCAAACTATTTTGAAGAACTTACACCTGTGGGAAGAAATTTCAGCCAACTGCTTTAATGTTTGGCAGTGGATGAAAGAAAAGCACTTCAAAAATTCTTTATCCAATGGTCAGAAACAGAGACTGATTTTAGCGAAAATGCTTTACTGGATGGATGAAGAAATTGATGTAGTGGTGCTGGACGAATGTACTTCTGGATTGGACGACAAAACAGAGTCTGAGGTTTCTGCGGATGCGGAAAAAATTTTGGAATATGTGGTAAGATATTGCAATAGCGATAAAAAGCGGATAGTTGTTATTTCTACACATCAAAATATTGACGGATTTAAAGCTAACCTGATGTCAGACCATATGTTTAGGAACCTTTATTTTACACGAAACGGAGAGAGAAGCATCGTAAAAGAGATTAACCAATAACCAACGTGTTCTTTCAGGGATTGAGCGTGCGGTGCACGCTCTTTTCCTGTGGGAATAAGAAAATATATAAAAATTATTGTTTTATTTTTTTCATTATGATATTATTAATGCAGTAAAACTAAGGAGGAATAATATGAGAAAGATACAAGTAGTTATAATTATACTTTTGCTAATAGTAATTGTTGGACTATCAGTTTTAATAGGAAAAGAAATATCAAAGCCTAGCACAAAACAAAATGAAGTAGCAAAAAATACAACTATACAAACTGAGAAAGAACCAGAGAAAAAGGAACCAGAAAAGGAAGAAGAACCTGATGCAAAAGGACTTACAGAAGATGATATAGTGAATATGGAAGAAGTAGATAAAACAATAGAATCTTACATGAATACAAAAGAGTTTAGAGAAGCAACATTAGACGAGAAAGTAGAATTAATGACTAAAAAATTAAATGACTTAGCAGAAAATGGAACAGATAAAAGAAAAGAATCACTTATAAAAAAGGAAAGTATAAGTACACAAAAGAATACATATAGTACAATGATTTCATTTGAATATGCATGTGGAACACTAGGAGGAGTAACAGTTCAAGAGTCAAAATTAACATATTCAATAAATAATGAATTAAGTCTTTATAATTCAAGATATAAAGAAAGAGGAATATATTACGATACTTTAAATCAACCAGATGCGCCATCAATTTATACGATAGCAATGGGAGAAAGACCAACAGGAGGATATTCTATCGAAGTAAAAAGTGTAACAATAGATGATAATGAAAATGTTGTAGTAATAGTTGAAGAAAATACTGAAGATATGCGTACAGCAGTAACAGAAGCATTTACATACCCAGTATGCCAAGTAACATTAAGCCACTCACCAAAGAGTATTGTTATAAAAAACACATCAGGAGAAATATTTAAAAATGTGAATTAGAATGTAAAAGTGTTGATAAAACTAGGAATTTTTGTTCCTAGTTTTTTGATTTTCAAAAAATACTTTCAAAAATTTGCTTATTTTAATATTATATAATATAATACATCATATTTGTTAATATAGGAGGTAACAATATGTGTGGAATAGTAGGATATATAGGTAGCAAAAAAGCCAGCCCTATACTAATTCAAGGATTACAAAGATTAGAATATAGAGGATATGATTCAGCTGGAATAGCAACAATAGAAAAAGACAGCATCAAAATAATGAAAGACAAAGGAAGAGTAAATAATTTATATAATTTAGATGGAATAGATGATTTGAAAGGAACAGTTGGTATAGCACATACAAGATGGGCAACACATGGAAAACCATCAAAAGAAAACTCACATCCACATTATGATATGGACAATTTATTTGCAGTAGTACATAATGGAATTATAGAAAATTACAATGAATTAAGAGCAAAATTAATAGAAGGAGGATATAAATTTATATCTCAAACAGATACAGAAGTTATACCAAACCTAATTAATTTTTACTACAAAAAAGAAAAAGCAGGAGATGAGCAAAGACTTTTAAAAGCAGTTAGAAATGCATGTATGGATTTCGTTGGAAGTTTTGCATTAGAAATACTATGTGCAGAAGATCCAGATACAATGATAGTTGTTAGAAAAGACAGCCCATTAGTTATAGGAAAAGGAAATAAAGAAAACTATATTGCATCAGATATACCAGCAATACTTTCATATACAAAAGATTTCTATTTCTTAAATGATTATGAATTTGCAGTATTATCAAGAGATGGAGCAAAATTCTATGATACAGAATTAAAATTAATAAACAAACCAGCTAAGAGTATTGAATGGGATAGCAAAGGTGCAGAAAAAGATGGATACGAACACTTCATGCTAAAAGAAATAAATGAACAACCTACAGCTATTAGAGAAACAATAGGAACAAGATTAAGTAATGGTAAAGTAATATTTGACGAATTAGATTTTTCAAAAGAATACTTAGAAGGTCTAAATAAAATATATATTGTAGCTTGTGGAACAGCAATGCATGCAGGACTTGTTGCAAAAACAATATTCGAAAAAATATGTAAAATTCAAACAGAAGTAGATATTGCATCAGAATTCAGATATAGAGATCCACTTGTAGATGAAAAAACACTAGCAATATATATTAGCCAATCAGGTGAAACAGCAGATACAATAGCTGCACTTAAACTGGCAAAATCAAAAGGAGCTAAAACATTAGCAATATCAAATGTTATTGGAAGTTCAATAACTAGAGAAGCAGACTATTCAATATATACACATGCAGGACCAGAAATAGCAGTTGCTTCAACAAAAGCATATACATCACAAGTAACTCTATTAACTTTATTAGCACTTTACTGTGCAGAAAAATTAGAAAGCACAGAAAAAGATAAAATATCAACATTAAAACAAGAGTTATTAGAAGCACCAAATAAAGTAGACGAAGTATTAAAGAACGTTTCAAAAATAAAGAAATTCGCAAAAAAAGTTTACAAAGAAAAAGACATGTTCTTCCTAGGAAGAGGAATAGATTATTCTGTAAGTATGGAAGCCTCACTAAAAATAAAAGAAATTTCATATATTCATTCAGATGGATATGCTTCAGGAGAATTAAAACATGGACCTATAGCACTTATCGATACTGGAATTACAGTAATAGCTATAATGACCGATCCAAAATTAGTAGAAAAAACAGTAAGCAATGTTCAAGAAGTAATATCAAGAGGAGCAAAGGTATTAGTTGTTACAAATCAAGACTTAGAAGGAAAAGGATTTGAAAATGTAATCGAAGTACCAGAAATAAGCACAGAATTATCAGCTTTAGTATCAATAATTCCTTTACAATTACTAGCTTATTACATTTCTAAAGAAAAAGGATTAGATGTTGATAAACCAAGAAACTTAGCAAAATCAGTTACAGTTGAATAAAAAATATATGGAACGGCACTAAAACAGTGTCGTTCCGTTAATATGTATAAAGGAGAGAAGTATATGTTCGCGTATTTAAATGGAAAAATTGCAGATAAAGCAAATAATTATGTAGTAATAGATGTAGGAGGAGTAGGATATAAGGTATTTATGTCTTCAAAAGCTATTGAAGGATTAAAAGAAATAGGAGAAATTCAAAAAGTATATACATATTACTATGTTAGAGAAGATAATATAAGTTTATATGGATTCTTAAGCAATGAGGAACTTAGAATGTTTGAACTATTATTATCAGTAAGCGGAATTGGGGCAAAATCAGCATTAGGAATATTATCAGAAGTAACTCCTTCAAGTTTTGCATTAGCGGTAATAACAAATGACACATCTAAATTAGTAAAAATACCTGGAATAGGTAAAAAAACAGCAGCAAGAATCATTTTAGAATTAAAAGATAAGATGAAAACAGAAACAGCAATAGAGAAAAATGAAGAAATAGAGGTAGCAATTAGTGAGGATAACAAAGATAGTGAAGCAGTAAGTGCATTACAAGTATTAGGCTACACAAATAAAGAGATAGAAAAAGCATTAGAGAAAATTGATATAAACGGACTAGGGGTTGAAGACATAATAAGAAAAGCATTAGCAATTCTTTCAAAATAAACTATTGACAACATACAAACAAATGTTTATAATATATTTGAATATATTAATAAGGAGAAAGATATGGAACTTAACCAGCCTTTAGCACATAGAGTAAGACCACAAACATTAGAAGATTTTATTGGACAAGAAGAAATATTAGGTAAAGATAAAATTTTATACAGAACAATAAAAGCAGATAGATTATCAAGTGTAATACTTTGGGGACCAACTGGATGTGGAAAAACATCAATAGCAAAAGTTATAAGTAATACAACAAAATATAAATTTATACAATTAAATGCTGTAACAGCAGGAGTTGCAGATATAAAAAGTGCAATTGAAGAATCAAAAAATGCTTTCTTAAATCCGACAGGAAAATGTATTTTATTTATAGATGAGATACATAGATTTAACAAATTGCAACAAGATGCGTTACTACCATTTGTAGAGAATGGAACAGTAATATTGATAGGTGCAACAACAGAAAATCCATATTTTTCAGTAAATAAAGCGTTAATATCCAGATCAATGGTAGTTAAATTAAAAGCACTAACATATGAAGATATTGTTAAAATTTTAAAAAATGCGTTAAGTAATAAAGATGGACTAGGTAGTTATAAAATAAAAATAGGAGATGAAACATTAGAAGCAATAGGAAAATTATCAGGTGGAGATGTAAGAACAGCCTTAAATACATTAGAATTAGCCGTTCTCACAACAACTGTAGATAAAGATGGTACAATAGAGATTACAAACGAAATAGCAGCAGAATGTATGGGAAGAAAAAAAGCAATGTTTGATAAATCTGGAGACAGTCATTATGATAATATAAGTGCAT
>CAYMDN010000039.1:0-11361 GCA_964389545.1 uncultured Clostridium sp.
AAACGGATATAGCTTTAGCTATAGGGAGGTCAACTTTTTTCGTAGTTCAATGGATCTATTGTTTAAGGAAGTACAAGAGGGAATTGGAGCTGGAACAACAATAGTAATACTTTGCGGAACACAAGAAAATGCAAAAAGAGTAAAAGAACTATTAAGTGAAAAAATAACCAATGAAGCGCATTTGGAAAAAGTCGTAATTACTGAAGGAGAACTATCAGAGGGATTTGAATGTTATGATTTTAATTTACTGGTTATATCAGTAAGTGAACTTTTTAATGTGCAAAAGAAAAGAAGAAAATCACCAGAACAGTTTAGACAAGGCGAAACTATCATATTCTCTGAATTAAAGCAAGGGGACTATATTGTTCATAGAACAAATGGAATCGGACAATTTATTGGAATTAATACAATAAAAACAGATGGAATAACTAAAGACTATATAAAAATAAAATATAAAGATGACGGAATACTATATATACCAACAAGTAGCTTAGATAATATAAAAAAGTATATTGGCTCTGCCGACAAAGTTCCAACACTAAGTAAATTAGGTGGAAAAGAATGGGCAAAATCTAAAGCCAAAGTAAAATCTAATTTGCAAGAAGTTGCTAAAGATTTAATTGAGTTATATGCACAAAGAGAGCAAGCAAAAGGTTATATGTTTTCACCAGATACAGAGTGGCAAAAAGAATTTGAAAACAAGTTCCCATATATTGAAACAGATGACCAATTAAGAAGCATTGAAGAAGTAAAACATGATATGGAAAGCGAAAAACCTATGGATAGATTACTTTGTGGAGATGTTGGATATGGGAAAACAGAAGTTGCAATGAGAGCGGCTTTTAAATCATGTATGGATCAAAAGCAAGTAGTATATCTAGTACCAACAACAATTCTTGCAACACAGCAATATGAAGCTTTTAAAGAGAGAATGAAAGATTATCCAATTAATATAGAATTATTAAACAGATTTGTTAAACCTTCAAAACAAAAAGAAATTGTTAGGGGATTAAAATTAGGAGAAGTTGATATAGTAATTGGAACACATAAACTTTTAAATGATAATATAGAGTACAAAAATATTGGATTACTAATAATTGATGAGGAGCATAGATTTGGTGTAAAACATAAAGAAAAAATAAAGAAATTAAAAAAGAATGTTGATGTATTAACAATGACAGCAACACCAATACCAAGAACTTTGCACATGTCTGTTGTAGGTATAAGAGATATGTCATGTTTGTATGAGCCACCTCAAGATAGAAAACCTGTAAAAACATATGTACTAGAATATGATGATGAAGTTGTTAAAGAAGCCATAACAAAGGAATTGGAAAGAGAAGGGCAAGTATTCTATTTATATAATAATGTTGAAAACATTTCAGCAAGGGCAAATAAAATATCAGAACTAGTACCAGAATCTAAAGTAGCATATGCACATGGTAGAATGTCGGGAGAAGAAATAGAAGATATAATGATGAGCTTTATAGAGAAAAAGATAAATGTTTTGGTATGTACGACAATATTAGAATCTGGAATAGACATACCAAATGCAAATACAATAATTGTTGAAAATGCTGATAGACTTGGATTAGCTCAATTGTATCAAATAAGAGGAAGAGTAGGAAGAGCAGATAAACAAGCATATGCATATATTACATACAAAAGGGACAAATTAATAAATGAGGTAGCAACCAAAAGATTAAAAGCAATAAAAGAATTTACTGAATTTGGTTCTGGATTCAAAATTGCAATGAGAGACTTAGAAATTAGAGGTGCTGGAAGTTTACTAGGAGAATTACAACATGGGCATATTGACGAAGTTGGATATGATACATACTGTAAGATTTTAGATGAAGTTATAAAAGAAAATAAAGGAATTAAAGTAGAAGAAGAACCAGATATTGTAATCGATTTAAATGTTTCAAGTTATATACCAGATTCATATATTGAAAATAATGATCAAAAAATTGAAACATACAGAAATATTGCATTATGTAGAACAGAAGAGGACATGATAAATATTAAAGCGGAAATTACAGATAGATACGGAAAAATGCCAGATGAAGTAACAAACCTAATTAATATAGCTGGAATAAGAGAAATGTGCAAAAACTTAGGAATAACAAAAGTAATGCAAAAAAGAGAAAGTGTGGTATTCTATATAGAGGAAGATAAACTAGCAATAGATGTGCCAAGATTAATAGAGCAATATAAAAACAATATTAGATTTTCAACTGGTTTAACTCCATACATAACATATAAAATACAAGATAAACAAAATATACTTTCTGAAATTAAGGAGGTTTTGAAAGTTGACGATAACGAGTAAAGATAATGAAACAATAAAACATATTCGAAAACTAAAAGAAAAAAAATATAGAGATGAATATGGAGAATATGTTATAGAAGGCATTAAATTGATAAATGAGGCTATTGAAGAAAATGTAAAAGTTAAAATGATAGTAATCTGTGATAATTGTAGTAAAATAGATAAGATAAACCAAGCTTCAACTTATGAAGTTGCTAAATATAATTGTGTATATGTAGACGAAAAAATATTTAGTACAATTACTGAGGTTCAGAATCCACAAGGAATATTAGCTGTAATAGAAAAGGGGGACGAATCTAAAGAGATAAACTATAAAGAAGATATAATTATAGTATTAGATAATGTCCAAGATCCAGGAAATATCGGAACAATCTTAAGAACTTTAGATAGTGTAGGATTAACACAAGTAATTGTTTCAAAAAAGAGCGGAGACGTATATAATCCAAAAGTTGTTCGATCTACAATGGGTGCAATATTTAGAATCAATGTAATTGAAAGTGACGATTTAATTGATACTTTAAAAACAATAAAGAAACACAAATTTAAGGTAGCTGCAACAAGTTTAGATACAGAAAAAAGTATGTATGATTTAGAATTTAAGAAAATGGCTATAGTTGTTGGAAATGAAGCGAATGGAGTTTCAAAAGAAATACAAGACATGGCAAATGAGAAAGTAAAAATTCCAATGTTAGGAAAAACAGAGAGTCTAAACGTATCAGTAGCAACAAGTGTGATATTATACGAATATGTTAGACAAAAATTAGCTAAATAAAAGAAAAATAAAAAATGGGGAGAGCCAAAAGCTCGAACCCATTTTTATTTTATTAATAAATCCAGCAAATCTGGATATAACATTTCTGCATTTTTCTTCCAGTTATCTACAATTTTTTGAGCCTGTTCGCGAGAACCAGCAAATGTCTTTACTTCAAAAATTATATTATTGTTTTCTATAATTTTACAAACAACTGTATACGAATTTTCACTTTGAGGAATAAACTCAGCAGTAATAGAACGTTCATTTTCAATAACATGTAAGTCTTCTTTTAAGTTATTATCAATCTGAAATCTAATAAAACCAGGTATTAAATCTTGAACCAAAGAAACTGCTTGTCTACCTTCAGGAGTTAATTCATAAACAATTTCATTATTATCCGTAATAGCTTTTAAAATATACTTATTTTCTAACAAATCTAATAAGAATTGCTGAAAATAAAAGTAATTCATATTTTGGAAAGATAAAACTAGTTCATAAAAAGTCGTATTTTCCAAAGGTTTATTAACTTTGTTAAGCAAATATAAAATTAAAGCTTTGTTCTCAGCTAAAGTTTCGCTATCTGAAGCAAGTTTCATTGTTAATCTCCTTCCAAACACCACCATTATAACATAAATATATTAAAAATCCAATCATGAGATGGAATTATTTAAAATACTTAAATAATTAAAAATTTAGAAATTTGTATTAAAAAAATAAAAAAATTTTAAAAAAGTATTGATTTTTTAAAATTAATGGTATAAAATGACATCGAAGTGGAGGAAAGTGGTAAAAAGTGGTAGACTAGAAAAAGAGGTGAGAAAGTTTGTTAATTGGTGAATATGAACATTCAATAGATACAAAAGGAAGACTTATAATGCCAGCCAAATTAAAGGAAGACATTGGAGAAAAGTTTATAATAACAAAAGGTTTAGATGGATGTTTGTTTGTATATTCACAAAAAGAATGGCAAGCTTTTGAAGACAAATTAAGATCATTTCCACTTACCAACAAAGATGCTAGAGCACTAATGAGATTTTTCCTAGCAGGAGCCACTGAATGCGAAATAGACAAGCAAGGCAGATTTTTAATAGCAGGAAATTTAAGAGAGTTTGCAGGACTAGAGAAAGAAGTAGTTATTATTGGAGTTCTAAACAAAATTGAAATATGGAGCAAAGATAAATGGCTAAAATATAGCGAAGAAGAAAACATGGAAGCAGACGAAATTGCTGAAAAAATGTCTAACTTAGGTATATAACTTGCAAAAGTTTATATAAACACAAAAGATGAACAAGATACGAAAGAAAAAATCAAACAAAAGAAAAACACAAAAGAACCTTTGAGAACATATTTTACGAAAGAAAAAATTATTAAAGAAACAAAAGAAAAACTTTTTTAAGAAACAAAAGAATCTTCAAAAGAAAAAAATAGAAGAAACAAAAGATGTAAAAAAACAAAAGCAAAACCAAACAAAAGATTTTATATATACTAAAGTTATATATAAGTACAAAAGAATTAATTAAATACAAAAGTTGCAACAGTTGGTATATCATAGTACCAACTGTTAAATGCTATTTAATCTAAAAATTAAGGAAAATTTTATTAAATGAAAGAATTTGAACATATTCCAGTAATGCTAAATGAGTGCATAGACGGATTGAATATAAAAAAAGATGGAATATATGTAGATGGAACACTTCGGAGGTGCAGGACACAGCCTAAAAATTGCAACTTGTTTATCAGGTACAGGAGAACTGATTGGAATAGATAGAGATTGCGAAGCAATAAATAAAGCACAAGAAGTATTAAAAGATTTTAGTAATATCACATATGTTCAAGATAATCATGATAATTTAATAGAAATATTACAGACTTTAGGTTTAGCGGGAGTTGATGGAATCTTACTAGATCTAGGGGTTTCGTCATACCAATTAGACGAAAAAACAAGAGGATTTAGTTATATGCAAGATGCGCTATTGGATATGAGGATGAATACATATCAAGAATTAAGTGCTAAAATTGTTGTAAATACTTATTCAGAAGAAAAATTAGCACAGATAATTTATGAATATGGTGAAGAAAAGTATTCAAGGCAAATTGCAAGAAAAATATGTGAATATAGAAGAAATAAAGAAATTGAAACAACTTTAGAATTAGTTGATATTATAGAAAAAGTAGTACCTCGAACAAATCAGGGAGGACACCCTGCTAAAAGGACATTCCAAGCTATACGTATAGAGGTAAATGATGAAATTAGACCATTATACAATACAGTACAAAATGCAATAGATGTATTAAATCCAAATGGGAGATTATGTATTATAACGTTTCATTCATTAGAAGATAGAGCAGTAAAACAAGCATATATAGACGCATGCGGAAAATGTACATGTCCACCAGACTTACCATATTGTGTATGTGGAAAAAAAGAAAAAGGAAAAATAATTACTAAAAAACCTATATTACCTACAGAAGAAGAAATGAAAATAAATTCTAGAAGTAAGAGTGCAAAACTAAGGATTTTTGAAAAAATATAAACGAAGGAGGAACCAAAGATGGCAAAGAGTTACAGCAGATATGAATATGAAACAAGCCCAAGAAAACTTGAGCCTTCTTATGATGTTCCAAAGAAAAAAATAACTAAACAAAAGACAGAACGAAAAAACGAAGAAAAAAAGAAAAAATTATCTAAAAAGAAATTGAAAGAACTTAGATGGAAACAGGTTAAAACAACATGTGGAATTATAGCAATATTCGCAATCGTATTTGTAATAAGCTCAAGAAATGCAGAAATAGATGAAAATTTTGCAAAATCGAGTGAGCTTAAAAGTCAGCTAGAAGAAATAAAAAAAGAAAATGCACAGTTAGAAGTTTCAATAGAAAGTAGCTTAAATCTTACAAATATAGAACAACAAGCAAAAAGTTTATTAGGAATGCAAAAATTAACAAGTAAACAAACAGAATATATTGAATTACCAAAAACAGACTATATCGAACCAGCAGCAGAAAATGTTAAAATAGAAGAACAAAAAGGATTTTTCGATTACATAGGAGAGTTCTTTTCTCAGTTGTTCAAATGATAAAAAGACCTAATTAATAGGTCTTTTTTATTGTATTGAAATTATAATTGATATTTTACATAAAAGGTGGTATAATGTTCAATGTTTTGCGTTTTATAAGCAATACAAAATATGATTGATTTAGAACAACAAAATTAGCGTTAATCAGATTAGAAGATATAGAGGGGAAATAATGCAAATAATTTTAGGCAAAAGGAATAAAGGAAAATTATCAGATAGCATAGAATACATTTTAAATGCAAGCAAAAAAGAATTCAGAAAAATAATTGGAGAATTATACAAACCAACAGGAGAAGTGAATTTTCTATATCAAGCAGAAGCAGATGGAGAGGAAGAATTTATAGAGACCGTAAATATTGGGGAAATATTGGAGAGCCTTTCAAAAGTTGATTTTAATAAACTTGATATAAAAGCTGTAAAAAGAGTTATGATCTTACTTGGATATAGAACGGAGGACGATTTAAGAGATGAAATAGCAGATAGATATCATTTATCCAGTCAAGATGTAAATTCATTATTTGAAATTTTAAAAGGTAATAAGGATTTTTTAGAATTTATTAAAGAAAAAGAAAATGAAGAGAAATTACCATTTGCATTTTTGAGAAAGAATAAAAGAGTATTTAATAATCAGCAATCTATGAAATCATTTTATTATATAATTATGCAAAGAATTATGGAAGGAGATTATTCATATAATTATTATTTTCCGGAAAGAGAGAGCTATAGAAGCACTTTTGTAGTATTAAAAACAAGAATGATAGCAGAAAAGAATATTGATGCACATGAAATAGTAATAAAAGACGGAGATGAGCCAGACTGGGAGATAAATGATGAATTAGTAAGATATGTTTATGAAAATATGCCAATGGGGCTATCACCAGAAGAAACAGCAATATGGATATATATGAAGCTATGCCAAACACTTAAATATGATGATAGTCAAGTATTTGATTTACCAGATGATTCAATAGATATAGAAAAACTAGAAAATATTAAACCAAATTCAAGAGTAGTATGCTTTGACTTTGCACGATTATATGCTAAATTTGTTAACCAAATGTTAAAGGGCGATGCAGAAGCCGTTGTAGTTGGAAAACGAGGACACTATTATGCTGAAGTAATAACTAAAAATATTGTTGCTGAGGTTGAATCCGTAAATGTTATTTATAATACTAACGAGTTTTTTAAAGTAAAAATGGGACTGCCAATTGAAGGCTTTAAAGGAATACATGATCCTCAAGGAATTATAAAAAAAGCAATAAGAAAACTTACACTAGATATTTATGATAAACCAAAAGTAATGGAAACATATTTACATATGCTAAATACTATTGCATTAGAAGAATTATATAGACCAGATGAAGCCGAAAATGTGAGAATGGAAGGTATATTTAGATCATTAGCCGATATTATGATAGATAATCAAGTATCTGGAACTGAAGCAGTAGAGGGAATTATGAGATTTCATTATATGGGATTTTTTGGTAGAGGAGTAGACATTGCATGGATAAAAAATAGATTTCTAAATAAAGACGGCAAAAAGGATGTAAAAAGCTGTACTATTATTGGAAAAAACGGAAAATATTTTGTATTAGATAGTGAAACTATGATAGTAGAAGCAATATCAAAAGAAGATATAATTGAAAAATTTAAAACAGGAGAATATAGCTACAAAGATGCTAGATATGGGTTAAAAGAATTAGAGTTGGAGCTTTTAGATTATATTTATACAATAGGAGAGAATAGATGATACAATTAAATGATTTAAAAATGATGAATGATATAAAAATTAATTACTATGCAGAATATGAACCACAAAATGAAAAGAAACTTTTAAAACATAGAATAATAAAAGAGGTTCTAAAAATTGATAATTGCTTTTTAAATATGAAGAAAGAAGAAGCGGTACAAATATTAAAGGATATAGGAATTGAAGAGAATAAGATAAATTTAGTTTATAACAATATTGTTAGAGGTTAATAAAAATAATCTCTAATTTTTTTATATTCTTTTCAAGTAATAAATATTAATCAAAACAATATGATTTTAACAGGAGGAAGATAAAAATGAGAGTATCTAACTTAGAAAGAAAAAGAAGATTAAAATATGTACTTATTATAACTATAGCCATAGAAATGCTGTTAATTGGAAGAATAGGGTATATCCAATTTATTATGGGAACAGAGTTGCAAGCAATGGCGTATGAACAGCAAACACTAAACAGAAATATTAATGCTAAAAGAGGAACAATTTGGGATGCAACAGGAGAAAATGCTTTAGCAATTAGTGCAAGCAGTGAAACCGTATCAGTAAATCCTGTAAATATTAAAGAAGTAGATAAGGAAAAAGTTGCCAGAGTATTATCAGATATTTTTGATTTAGATTATGAAAAAACACTAAGAAAAGTAAAAAAGAGAAGTGCAATAGAGCTGATTGCAAAAAAGGTAGATAAAGAAAAGACCGACGCTCTGAGAATATGGATGGAAGAAAATAATATAACAACAGGGATTAACATAGATGAAGACACAAAAAGATATTATCCATATAGTACTTTAGCTTCAAATGTTATAGGATTTACTGGTAGCGATAATCAAGGACTTGAAGGACTAGAGATGCAATATGATGAAATCCTTAGCGGTACTAATGGAAGAATCCTGAAGCTAACAGATGCAACAGGAACAGACTTAGAAAAAGAAGGAGAAGATTATATTGCAGCAGTAGATGGCGATGACATTGTTTTAACTATTGATATGACAGTACAATCAATATGTGAAAAATACTTAGAAAATGCATGTATTGATAACAAATGCACAGATGGTGGAAATATTATAGTTATTAATCCTAAAACAGGAGATATTCTAGGGCTTGCTTCATACCCAAATTATAATTTAAATTCGCCATATGAAATAAATAATGAAGAACTAAAAGCTATTTGGGATAACTTAGAAAGCAAAGACAAATCTACATACTTACAGCAAATGTGGAGAAATAAAGCAATATCAGATACATATGAACCAGGATCAACATTCAAACTTATGACCTCGTCAGTTGCTTTACAAGAAGGAATTGCAGATGTTGATAAGGCAGGAGAGTTTAATTGTTCAGGAAGTATAAATATTGCGGGAACAAGAATAAGATGCTGGAGATATTATAGACCACATGGATCACAAAGTTTAAGAGAGGCATTAATGAACTCTTGTAACCCTGCATTTATAGCAATAGGACAGAAGATAGGTGTTGAGACGTATTATGACTACCTAGAAAAATTTGGACTATTATCTAAAACAGGAATTGATTTACCAGGAGAAGCAAGTAGTATATTTTTAAAAGAGAACAAGGTTGGACCAGTGGAGCTTGCAACAATTTCATTTGGACAAAGATTTGAAATAACACCAATACAAATGACCAAACTTGTTGCAACTATTGCAAATGGAGGGAAAGAAGTAAATCCTAGATTAGTAAAAGCAATAATAGATGGTGAAACGGGCGAAAGAAAAAGTTTGAGCATAGAACCTGGAGAACAAATTATATCTGAAGAAAACGCTAATAAAGTATTGAGTATGATGGAAAGTGTTGTGGCAGAAGGAACAGGTAAGAATGCACAGGTATCAGGATATAGAATAGGAGGTAAAACAGGAACATCAGAAGATGGAGTAGATACTGGAAAATATATAGCTTCATTTGTTGGTGTGGCAGATATTTCTGACCCAGAGTTGGCAATAATAGTTATATTATATAACCCAACAGGAGAAGGAGGACACCAAGGAGGTGTGTGGTGTATTTTGTCACTACAATTTAATAAAAACTATTTTACTAAAAACATATTCGGAAAAATTAACATAAAAATGGTGCAAAATCTTTACAAATATGGAAAAAAATGCTATAATAGAATCGTTGGATAATGTGCAAAAAAGAAATTGTATATTACATAAAATATAAAAATATAAAATAAAAGGAGATAAAATATGAAGAGTAAAAATAAAATTTTGTTAATAGTGACAACAATTTTTATAACTTTTTTATGTTTATGTACTTCTCAGGTTCAGGCAACTGGAGAAAATAATAGTGAGTGTATCTATTTGTCCGATTATAATTGGGTTCAACAATCAAATGGATATACGGGAAGTGTTCAGAAAGATATAGGACAACAAGGCGCTTATAAACTTAGTTTAATAGTTGATGGCACAACACGTCAGTTTAAAAAAGGAATTAGTATTCACGCTAGTGGTTGGGTAGATTACGATATTTCTGAATTTTCAACTGAGTATCCAAGATTTTATGCTCAAGTAGGAATAGATGGTTCACAAGGAAGCAAGGGAAGCATTATTTGTAGGGTTTACAAATCAGAAGATAGGGCAAACTGGACTTTGTTAAAAGAAACTGGTGTATTAACAGGTGGAAAAAATGCACAAGAAATCGATTTAGACGTAACAGGTTGCAAATATATAAGAATATATATAGATAAGTCTACTGGTGGAAATGCTAACGACCATGCAACTATAGGTGAAGCTAAATTAGTTCGTAAGGATTTTGACCCTGATATTGGTCCTTATGCTAAATTTAGAACAATTGAATATTATGATAATATATTAAGCAAGTGTAGTCTTGAAGAAAACTATACAACAAATTATAATCTAGTTCTAAAAAGAGAAGTTGTAAGAAAACTAGGTTATTGGAATATTCAAGATATGTCTCAAGACAATCCAAAAGTACTTGCAATGTTAGATTGGATTACTTCTAAAGATGAAATACTAGAACAAGTTATTGAAGTTAATCTATCTAATCCAACTAAATTTATGCCAGTTTTAGCTGATTTATATGATGCATATAAAGATTGCTTAACTGAAGAAGATGGAGATGTTTATCAAAAGATGATGATAGGATTAGCTACAGGATATGCGGCAGATAAAGCATCATCACCTTTAAAATTTAGTCATATTACTACAAGTTATAATTATATAGAAAGATTTGCAATTATTAAAAAATTATATGATGATGGATTAATACTTTACGGTAAAGGATGGAAAACTTATCATATTGAATTTTTCCGTTATTTAATGAACGATGCTACTAGAAATGATGAATTAAGATGGATGAACTTCATTGGAAGAGCTAAAAATTATTCTACAGGTGTTTATACTTATGTTAATTATGTTAAACCAAATTATAGTAAGTCTGCAAGACCACAGTTTTATGAT
>CAYMDN010000040.1:0-11139 GCA_964389545.1 uncultured Clostridium sp.
GCTCATCTGTTACAACTAAACCTAATTTATTAAATTCTACATTTTCTTCTAATAATGCATGCGTTCCGATAATAACGTTTGTTTTTCCTTCTTTTAAATTTTCTAGTACCGCTTCTTTTTGTTTTTTAGGAAGTCCACTGACTAATAAATCACAGCTAATTTCAAATTGATTTAATAACTTTTTAAAATTTTCATAGTGCTGTCTTGCAAGAATTGCTGTTGGTGCCATTACTGCCACTTGATATCCACTTTTTACTGCCTTATATGCTGCGCATATAGATACAGCTGTTTTACCGCTTCCAACGTCTCCTTGTAACAATCTATTCATCATCTTGTTGCTTTCCATGTCAGCATCTATTTCTTCTAAAACTCTTTTTTGTGCATTAGTTAGTTTGAATGGTAATGCATCAATCATTTCTGACATTTTCGCATTTTTATCGAACTGTATTCCTTCAACATTTTTACTAAATTTATCTTTTAAGTTTAACAATGCTAATTGCATTATAAGTAATTCTTCAAAAACTAGTCTTTTTCTTGCTTGTTCATAGCTTCTAAAGTCTTTTGGAAAATGTATTTGGTGGATAGATGAATTAAAATCTATTATTCCATATTCTTTTAACAAATATTCTGGTAAAGTTTCTTTTAATTCATCGCCTACCTCCTTAAGCCCATTTTCTATAATTCCTCTTAATACATTTTGCGATAGTTCATATGTGCTTGGATATATCGGGATAATCTTTCCTGTATTTTTGCTTGTATTTTCTTCATCAAATGTTGGAGACATGATTTCAATTTGATTCATTCTTCTTTTTACTTTACCAAAAAATTTGTACTTTTCTCCAACTTTAAATTTATTTTTTAAGTAAAAAGCATTAAACCAAGTTAAAGTACACATAGCGCTTTCGTCTCGTACTACTAGTCTATATATTGCCATATTTTTTCTAATTCTTGCTTCTGACATTTTTGATACACATACAACTTCAACTAGTGCTTCTTCTCCGTCTGTTAGTTCTGCTACTAATTTGGCTTTACCTCTGTCTTCGTATGTTCTAGGATAGTATGTAATTACATCACCTAAATTATATATACCTAATTTATTTAATTGTTTAATTCTGTTTGGACCGACTCCTTTTATGAACTTGGCATCCTTACTTAAATCAATCATTATTCCTCCTATATATTACTCTATTTAGAAGAAAGTCGTCTTTCTAAACCAGTATTACGTTTTTTTGTTTCAGTGTTTTGAACCATGAAATTTACAACGTTTCTTGTTCCTAAAACAATAAGCAATTCCTTGGCTCTTGTAAGTCCTGTGTATAATAAATTTCTTGTAAGCAACATTGGTGCTGCTTGTGGTAAACACATAATTACAACGTCAAATTCGCTTCCTTGAGATTTGTGAATTGTTATACTATAGCTATGTTCTATTTGTTCTAGTTCACTAAACTCATACCATGCTGTTTTTTCATCATCATAGCATATTTCTATTTGTTTTGTTTCTTCATTTATATTTGTTATTGTTCCTAATTCTCCATTAAAGATTCCTGTTCCATCTTCATTATTGTTTTTAATCCAATAAATATCGTAATTGTTTTTTACTTGCATTACTCTATCACCAATTAAAAATGTTCGTCCTCCCATCTTTTTAGATACTTTTGTATTATGATTTAATGTTTTTTGTAATGCTATGTTTAATTCTTTTGTTCCTAATGGTCCTTTTTTAGTTGGTGTTAAGACTTGAATATTCTTAAAGAAATCATAATTCCCATATTTTTCTAATCTTCCAGAACATAGTGAAATTACATCTTGCAACATCTTATCTTGTGATGTTTCATTTATGTAGAAGAAGTCTTGAAGTTTCTCTTCATCTCTTTCTTTAATATCTGTTATAAATGACTCTCCATCGTTTACTTTGTGTGCATTTGTTATTATTTGGCTTTTTGCAGCTTGTCTAAATACTTCATTTAATTCTATAGTCTCTACAGATCCTGAATTTATTATGTCTTTTAAAACATTACCTGGTCCAACAGATGATAATTGATTTATATCTCCTACTAAAATTAATTTTGTTCCTAGATAAATTCCTTTTAAAATGTAGTGCATAAGAAATGTATCTACCATAGACATCTCATCAACAATAATAATATCGGCATCTATTGGAGTTATTTGATACTCTATTCTCTCAAAGCCAAGTGTTTCTTCCATTTTGCCTATTTCTAATAGTCTATGTATTGTAGTTGCTTCTTCACCTGTTGCCTCTGACATTCTTTTTGCTGCTCTTCCTGTTGGTGCACAAAGTACCACTTTTTTTCCTTCGGTTTTATATAAATCTATTATAAATTTTATGATAGTTGTTTTTCCTGTACCAGGTCCACCTGTAATAACACATACGTTATTATTATTAACTGCTTTTATGGCTTCTTTTTGCTTTTCTGATAAGATTATATCTGATTTTTCTTCTTCAATATGGAATTTTTCATCAAAATTTTTAATTTTTTTAATATTTTTAGATTCGTTTAGTGCCCATATTTTATCTGATATGTTTTTCTCGCAAACATAAAATGTATCTAAGTATATCCATGTAGTTGTTCCCGATTCTTCAATGAAGATTTTTGATTGTGCTTTTAGATTTATTAATGCATCTTCTACATCTTCTGTTGCTACATCTAACAGATTTATTATATATTCTATTAAGTTGTTTTTCTCAACACATGTGTTTCCATTTTGACTTGCAAGTGCTAAACCATATTTTATACCACTTGTAATTCTTTGCTCGCTATTTACAGGTATTCCTAAGTCTAGTGCCATTTTATCTATTTTCTTGAAATCGACTCCATATGTTATATCTAATAGCATATATGGATTTTCTTCTATTTCTGCAATAGCATCTTTTCCAAAACTTTGATACACCTTTTTACTGTTTTGTGCTGATATACCAAACTTTTCCAAGAATCCTACTATCTGCCACAAGTCCCATTTTTCATTAAATTCTTGTGATATTTTGCTAGCTTTTTCTATATTTATTCCTTTTATTCTAGATAACTTTTCTGGTTCAAATCTAAGTACAGCAATTGTTTCATCTTTAAATCTATCTACTATTTTTTTTGCAGTTGCTGGTCCTACACCTGTAATTATTCCACCTGCAAGGTATAGCTCTAAAGCTTCTAATGTTTCTGGCATTTGTTTCTCAAAAGTTTCCACTTTAAATTGTCTTCCATAATCTGGGTGTGTTACATAATTGCCTACTAATTTAAGGCTATCTCCATTTTCAACAAAAGGCAAATAACCTGTAATTACTACAACTTCATCTTCTGTTTTAACTTCTGCAACCATGTAGCCATTTATTTCGTTTGAATATATTATTTCTGTTATCTGTCCTTTTATCTCCAAGGCTTACTCTCCTATCTTATTAAGCATTTGTTAAATAATATCACAAAAGCATTTTTTTGTCTATGGAATAGTAAAAGGAGGCATGTAAATTACATTCCTCCTTTTATTTTATTTACTCAAATTATATTTTTCTCTTGCTTGATAATGTGTGTGTAGTATCTCATGTGCTCTTTCTCCACCTGGTTCTCCAAGGTATTCTTGATATATTTTGTTTACAACTGGATTTTGATGTGATTTTCTTATTACACTCTTTTCATCTATATCGTACAAAGCATCTGCTCTTTTCTTTCTAACATCTACAGTTGCTCTTACTTTTGATGATTTAATAGGTTGTCCTCCACCCATTATACATCCGCCTGGGCAAGCCATTATTTCTACAAATTGATAATCTGCTTCTCCGTTTTTTATTTCTTCCATTATTTTTTGTGCATTTCCTAAACCATGTGCAACAACTGCTTTTATTTCTTTATCTCCTATTTTAACCGTTGCTCTTTTTATTCCTTCTTCTCCTCTTACTTCTTTAAAATCTATATCTTTTAAATCCTGGCTTGTTAGCATATCTGCAACACTTCTTAAGGCAGCTTCCATAACTCCACCTGTTGTTCCAAATATAGCTGCTGCTCCTGTTGCCTCTCCCATTGGAGCATCAAATTCACTATCTTCTAATTCAACAAATTCTATATTTGCTTGTTTAATCATTCTTGCAAGTTCTCGTGTTGTTAAAACACAGTCAACATCATACATTCCATTATTTTTTAGTTCGTCTCTTTGTCTTTCGAATTTTTTTGCTATACAAGGCATTACTGATACAACATACATTTTAGCTGGATCTATTCCCATTTTTTCTGCATAATATGTTTTTAATAGTGCTCCATACATTTCGTGTGGTGATTTACAGCTAGATAGATGTTTCAAATTTTCTGGATAATTGGTTTCTATATATTTAATCCATCCTGGGCTACATGATGTAATCATTGGAAGAGCTTCATTATTTTGTAATCTATGTATAAATTCTTTTCCTTCTTCCATTATTGTAAAGTCTGCTCCTGTATTTGTATCAAATACTTTATCAAATCCCATGTTTCTAAGTGCTGTAACCATTTTTCCCTTTACATTAGTTCCTATTGGCATTCCAAATTCTTCTCCAAGTGCAACTCTAACCGCTGGTGCTGTTTGAACTATTGTGTATATTTCTGGATCTTTTATCTTTTCCCATGCTTCTACAGTTGAGTCTTTTTCTTTTAAAGCTCCAACTGGGCATGCTTGGATACATTGACCACAAAATGTACAGTTAACATCGTTTAAACTTTTATCTCCTGTTGTTGATACACAAGTATTAAATCCTCTGTTTACAAAGTCTATTGCTCCAACTTTTTGTATGTTTTTACATGTTGAAACACATCTTTTACAAAGTACACATTTACTCGCATCTCTTACTATTGATGGTGATAAATCATCAACCGTATATTCATTTCTTGAGCCTTCATATCTTACATCTGTTATATTAAATTTGTTTGCAAGATTTTGTAATTCACAATTTCCATTTCTTGTACATGTCAAACAATCACGATTATGGTTTGATAATATTAAATTTAATATAACTCTTCTTGCATCTATTACTTCTGGAGTGTTTGTATGTACAACCATTCCTTCTTCAACTTTTTGCACGCATGATGTTGCAAATCCTCTTCTGCCTTCAACTTCAACAAGGCACATTCTACAATCTCCAATTTCATTTATGTCTTTTAAAAAGCAAAGTGTTGGAATATCTATACTTGCTTTTCTGGCAGCTTCTAATATTGTAGTACCTTCTGGAACAACAACATCTTTTCCATCAATTTTTAAATTAATATCTGACATATTAATTTCTCCCTTCTCTTTATTATTTTAAATAGCTTTAAAATTACATTTAGAAGCACATAGTCCACATTTAATACATTTGTCTGTGTCAATATGAAATCCTTCTTCTCTGCTTCCAGTAATTGCACCAACTGGGCAATTTCTAGCACATAGTCCGCATCTCTTACACTTATCTTGATTAATTTCCATTTTTGCTAGTGCTTTACATTCGTTTGTGCGACATCTATGATCTTGAATATGTTCAATATATTCATTTCTAAAGTATTTAAGAGTTGATAATACTGGATTTGGAGCTGTTTGTCCAAGTCCACATGCTGCTGTTTTACAAATATTTACTGCTAACTCTTCTAGTTTATTTATATCTTCTTCTTCGCCTTTTCCATCACATATTTTTTCTAATAATTCAAGCATTCTCTTTGTTCCAATTCTACAAGGTGTACATTTACCACAACTTTCATCAACAGTAAATCCTAAATAGAATTTAGCAAGATTAACCATACATTTTGAATCATCCATTACTATTAATCCACCAGATCCCATCATTGATCCGATTTGTTTTAATGATTCATAATCTATTGGTGTATCTAAATGTTCTGGTGGTATACATCCTCCTGAAGGTCCACCTGTTTGTGCTGCTTTAAATTCTCTACCGTTTGGAATTCCTCCACCAATATCAAATATAATTTCTCTTAGTGTTGTTCCCATTGGAACTTCAACTAATCCTGTATTTACAACATTTCCACCTAAAGCAAATACCTTTGTTCCTTTAGATGTTTCTGTTCCTATGCTAGCATACCATTCTGCTCCGTTTAAAATTATTTTTGTAATATTTGCATATGTTTCAACATTGTTTATAAGTGTTGGTTTTTGCCATAATCCTGCATTTGCTGGGAATGGTGGTTTCAAACGAGGTCTACCACTCTTTCCTTCTACAGATTCTATTAGAGCTGTTTCTTCACCACATACAAATGCTCCAGCTCCTAATCTTATTTCTAAATCAAAACTAAAATCTGTTCCAAAGATATTGTTTCCTAATAGTCCATACTCTTTAGCTTGGTCTATCGCAACTTGGAATCTATGTACAGCTATTGGGTATTCAGCTCTAACATATATATATCCTTTGCTTGCTCCTATTGCATAACCTGCTATTGCCATTGCCTCTACTACACAATGCGGATCTCCTTCTAATATGCTTCTATCCATGAATGCTCCTGGGTCTCCTTCATCAGCATTACATATAACATATTTTTGGTCTCCTTGAGCCATTTTCGCAAATTCCCATTTCTTACCTGTTGGGAAACCTGCTCCACCTCTACCACGTAATCCTGAATTTGAAACTTCAGCAATAACTTGATCTTGTGACATTTCAAATAAAACTTTTTGTAGTGCTTTGTATCCATCAAATGCAATATATTCATCTATATTTTCTGGATCTATTACACCGCAGTTTTTAAGTGCAATTCTTTTTTGTTTTTTATAGAAGTTTAATTCATCTAGTCTTTGTACTGTTGATTTATCTATATCTTTGCATAATAATCTATCTACTAATTTTCCTTCTACTATATGTGTGTTTATAATTTCTTCACAGTCTTCTGGTTTTACAGATGCATAGAAAACATCTTCTGGTCTAACGATTACTATAGGTCCTTTTGCACAAAGTCCAAAACATCCTGTTTGAATAACTTTAACATTTTGAATATTTTTCTCTTCAATTATTTTTCTAAAATTCTCGATTATTTTTGGAGATTTTGAAGAAGTACATCCTGTTCCTCTACAAACTAAAATATGCTTTTCTTGGGTATTTGCTTGCAAGTTAACTCTTAGATCTAATTCTTTTCTTTTCTCTTCTCTTATGCTATTTATTTCATCTAATGTTTTCATATTTTTCTCATTCCTTTCTTATTATTCTTTTGCTTTGTATTCTTCAATAACCTTATCTATTAATTCAGGTGTTGCATTTCCATAAACTTCATCGTTTACAGTAAATACAGGTGCTAGTCCACATGCTCCTATACATCTTGTAGCTTCTATTGAGAATTTTCCATCTGGTGTAACATCTCCTACATCTATTCCTAATTTCTCTTTTAATCTATCTAATACTTTTTCAGATCCTTTAACATAGCAAGCTGTACCTAAACAAACTGATACATTATATTTTCCTTTTGGTTTTAATGTAAATCTTGAGTAAAATGTGATTACTCCATAAATCTCTGCCATTGGCATATTTAAATATTCAGATATAGCTAGTTGGCATCTCTCAGGTATGTATCCATATCCAACTTGAACGTCGTTTAATATTTGAATTAAATTGCTTTTGTCTCTTGAATATTTTGATAATATTTGTTCCATTTTTTCGTCTTTATTATTTCCTCCACAATTACACTCGCACATTTCATTTCCCCCTTATTTATATTCATTCGTTTATATTATAAATATAATTTTAAAAAAAGTACAGTATTTTTTATAATTTGGCAAAAATTTATGTTTTATGATAAAAAAGTAAGATTATATCACCTGTTTATAAAGATTTGTAAAATCAATAAAATAATCGAAAACTTCTTTTCTTCTGATTGTTTCTTTTGATTTTATCATTACCTCTTCAATAACATTTCCATCAATTTCTGCTACTATTTTTCCAACATATGTATCTTTATGTAATGGTGCTTCAAAATATGTTTTTACTTCTGAATTGATTGTTATTTGTTTATTCTTCATAACTGGAATTTCTTTGTATTTAAGCTCACATAAATACACTTCTGTTTTTGTTTGTATTCCCTTATATATGTATATTCTGTTTTTGTTAATTTTACACCAATTATTGTATTCATCTCTAATTATCTCTTCTAGATTTCTTAGTTCATAATTTTTATATGTATATTCTATAAGTTTAATTGAATCTTTTGTTCTAATCTTTTTTGTGTCTGCTCCTAAAACTACAACAATTATATTAAATCCATCTCTTTCTACCGATGTTACAAGGCATCTTCCAGCACCACTTGTGTAACCAGTTTTTACACCTGTTACCCCATTTAAATATCCGAGTAGTTCATTAGAATTTGATAAAACTTTGGGATAGCCATTTATATTCACCGTATACTTTTTTGTTGAAACAACTTTTGCAACTATTGGATTTGATATTGCATAATCTGTTATAATTGCTAATTCTTTTGCTGTTGTATAATGTCCTTCTCTATCTAGTCCATGTGGGGTTACAAATCTTGTGTTTTCAAGTCCAATTTCTTGTGCTTTTTTATTCATTAAATCTGCAAATTCTTCTACACTTCCAGCTATACTTATTGCTATTTGAACTGCTGCATCATTTCCAGATGGTAGCATTAGTCCATATAGTAAGTCATTAAATGTTAGCTTATCTCCTGTTTTTATTCCTAGTGTTGAACCACCAGTACTTGCTGCTTCTTGGCACACTTCTACTTGTTGTTTTAAACCTTCTTCGCCAAGTTCTTCTACCATTACTAATGCTGTCATTATTTTTGTTGTACTTGCCATAGGTACAGGTGTATCTTCATTTTTACCCCAAATAACAGTTTTGGATGTTCTATCATATATTACTGCTGAATTTGATAAGATTTCTATACCCTCTGTAGTTTGGACCTCCTCTACTGCCTCATCTATCCACACATATTCAAAATCATTATCATCTGCATATGAAAAATTTAAAATACAGATGCTCATTATTAGAAACAAAACTAATATTTTATTTGCAATTCTCTTTATCACCATTCTCACCTATTGCATTATATTTGTCTCACATATTTTTAGAACAAAAAACTTGCCTCTGTTTTTATAAAAAAATGAAGCCCTAATTGGCTTCATTTTTATTTTAGTCTATGTCTCTATATTTTTTGGTTACTGCAATGTATGAACTTACGAAGATTACTGATACTATAATTCCTATTATAACTATTGGTCTTTCGCTTCCTGTTTTAGGTATATTTTCGTTTGAGTTTGTTGAGTGTTGTGGTTCTCTTGATGGTTCTTCACTACTTGGCTCTTCTGGTTCTTGCCCCACTCCTGGTTCTTCAAAACCTGGCTCTTCTTGGGTAGGTGTTCCTGGTTCTTCTTCCTCTCCAAATTCTGATCCTTCTATTGTTAATGTTTCATTAAGTGTTTGCTTTGTTACATCATCATAAAATGTTACTTTATATTCTCCTTCTGGTACACTTTTAGGAATTATTATTCTTATTAATGCTCCATCATCATATATATAGTTGCCGTTTATAGTAAACTTGCTTGTGACATCTTTTCCATCGCTATCAACTATTGTAATCTCAATTTTTGTATTATTGTCTACATTTTTTGTTGTTACTGTTATCTCTGTGAATCCTCTTAATGCACTATCACTTGACTGCGTGTACTTAAAGCTCTCATAATTTATCTCTGGTCTTACTGCTTGTGCATAGAACATAACTGAGTTTGATTTATATGTAATAGTTACTTGTTGCGATCCACTTTTGCTTGGGTCATATCCTGAAACTTTTGAGTTTTCTTCTGTTACTTTTACAGTATCAAATGTGCCATCATCATAACCTACAATTATCTCACAACCTTCTAGGTCTAGCTCTTCTCCAACAACATATTCTATTTTATCTGGAAGGTTTTTCAAAAATACTTTTTCAATTTCCTTTGCATCTGGTGTTGTATTTGCCTCATCATTACCATGATTAATACTTGGTGTTGTATAATCTACTGCAAATGTATAGTTTGCCAATAAAGTTAATAATATTAATCCTAAGGCTATAGTGAAAATTATCTTCATTTGTTTCATATTAATCACCTTTTTTCGTTTATACCTTTACTTTTCTACTATATCATTTACTTTTTGTTTATTCAACTTATTTTTGTTTTATTTTTCATTTTTTGCTACATACAAGTGTATTATACCGTTTTTTACTTTTACGTTAAATTTGTGTTACATTTTGTTTACATTCACTTTTTTTGTTTACAAATCCCAAAAAAGGATATATTATATTGTATATTATATTAATTATTTAGGAAGGTGTGAGTTACTTATGACAGAAACTGAAAAGTTAAAAGATACGTTATTTGATAATAAAAAATGCGGATGGGATGGTTTATCTTCTGAGGCTCAACTTAATGTTCTTAGATTCAGCGATGAATATATTTACTTTTTAAATAAGTCTAAAACCGAAAGAGAAGCAACTGAATTTATAGTTGATGTACTAAAGAAAAATGACTTTTCTGATATTAGAGAAAAACTTGTTTTAGCTCCTGGAGATAAAGTATATTATATTAACAGAGATAAATCTGTGTATGCAGCCATTATAGGTTCTAAGCCAATTGAATCTGGTTTAAATATTGTTGGTTCACATATTGATTCTCCTAGACTAGATTTAAAACCAAATCCATTATATGAAGATACTGATTTTGCATATTTAAAAACACATTATTATGGTGGTATTAAAAAGTATCAGTGGACTACTATTCCTCTTAGTATACATGGTGTTATTGTTAAGAAAAACGGAGAAAAGATAAAAGTAAATATAGGTGAAGATGATGAAGATCCAGCATTTGTTATTACTGATCTTTTACCTCATTTAGCTCAAGAACAAGCTGGAAAGAAATTAGGAGAAGCTATTCCTGGTGAGAATTTAAATCTATTAGTTGGAAGTATTCCTTTTGGTGATGAAAAAGATTCTCAAAGAGTTAAATTAAATATTTTAAAAATATTAAATGAAAAATATGGTATTACTGAAAGAGATTTCGTTAGCTCAGAATTAGAAATTGTACCTGCTTTTAAAGCTAAAAGCTTAGGATTTGATAAGAGTATGGTAGCTGGATATGGGCAAGATGATAAAGTTTGTGCTTATACATCTTTAAGAGCTTTGATAGATGTTAATGCTCCTGAAA
>CAYMDN010000041.1:0-11072 GCA_964389545.1 uncultured Clostridium sp.
TTACAGAAGCAACAGCTTTCATTCTGTTTTCTGAATTTACTTTTCTTAAACGTACGTCTGTTATTTGCATGTGTGCACCGCCTTCCAAAGTTATTTTGTACATTATTTCTATGTACTATTTATATATTCGCCACTTATTTTCTTTTTCCGCCTATTTTTTACATTTATTTTGTACTAATATTTATCGTTTCCATCAATGCCCCTAATTCTCGAGATATTATGTTTTGAATCTGTGCAATTTCTTCTTGTTCTAATGTTTCCTTCTTTACTATTACACTTATACTATCTGTATTCCAAAACACCACAACATCTTCAAATCCTTTTGCTTGTACTAAATTTTCTGCTATCATTATTGCATTTTTCTTGTTATTTATTTCTGATATTTTATCTATTGCTTCGTTTTTTTGTTCTGTGCTTGCATTTACATTGTTATATATTTCTTGATATGTTTCTAACATCTGTGAATACATGTTTTCTCTTTCTAATTTTGATTCTTTAAAATAATTGTCCTCTTGTACAATATTATTTGTTTCTATAATATTTTCTTCTGTCTGATTTTCTGTAATATTATTTGCATTTATTTGGTTTTCTATACATGTATTTTCTTCTACTTTGTTTTCTATTGCTTCTGTACTTACAAGCGTTGCATCTCCCAATGCTGATGTTTCCATTATTTCTCCACTTTGATTTGTAAAGTTAAGATATCCTGCTGTCATTAATATTAAAGATATCACTAATACTATCAATTGATTTTTTCTTAAAACTTTCATTTTTTCACCTCTATTTTATTTAGACATTTCAAATACTTGTATTTTGTGTGTTGCTACTCCCGTAACTGCTGATACTGCTTGAACAATATTTGATTTTATGTTTATGTTTCCTCCTCCTTCAGCTATTACAATTGCTCCTTCAACTTTTGGCATGATTAGTTTTTCTGTTATTGGTTTGTTTTCTCCATCCATTATTATTTCTTTGCTTGAGTCTGTTGATTCTATTGTTCTAGTTCCTCCTGTGGTGTCCGCTTCTTCTGTAACACTTACATTTTTATTCTCATTGTACATGGCTACAATTTCACTACTCTCTGTATATGTAACTAAAACTTTTACTTTTCCTACTCCTTCTATTTTAGATAGAATGTCTTCTAATTCTTGTTGTAAATTATATTCATTTCCTTCGTTTATATTACTATCTTTTATTGTATTTGCTAATACTGTATATTCTGATTCTGTAAAATCATCTTTTTCTTTTTTGTCTTTTCCCCATATTGCATTTATTGATATGATTGTAACGATTAATAGAACCAGGAATACTACTAGATTTTCTATTGTTTTTTTGTTGTTTCCTCCTGTTTTCTTTTCTACTAAACTTTTTATTTTATCTTTAATCATTTTTATCCCCACCTTTTAGTTTATAATAATATCTGCTTCTTCTATTTTATATCTTTCTTTAATATAGTTTTTTATTTTTATAACTTCTTCTTGTTCTAACTGAGTTTTGTTAGATTTGCTTTCTTCTCCAATATTTATTTCTACTGGTTTGATTGCTCTGATATTAGGATTTAAAGTTAATTTTATTTGTTTTATATCTCCATATTTTTCTGTATCTTTCTCTATTTCAATTTCTATGTTGTTGGCCGTATATCCTAAATTTTTCATTTCGTTTGTTATGTCTTCTTTTATGTTTGTTATGTATGTTGTTTCTATGTAATAGTTTGTGTCTATCATAGTATTGTATTCTTCGTATTTAAGTCTATCTGTTTGCTCTTCTATGTATTTTGCAACATCAATATTGTTTCCGGTTGCTTGTTTTATTATTGGAGATATTATTATGAATAATAAGAATACTCCCATTGTTGTTTTTATGTATTTTTTTATATTTCCTTCTGGCAGGATTAGTTCAATTATTGTACTTATTATTATTGTAACTACTATCCCTCTAAGCCATGAGCTTATCCAATTTATCATTTTTCTCCTTTTACCTATACATGAGACTTGTATTGCTTATTTTTAATATAATTGCAATACCAATAATTAATAAAACTGAGATGAATACCATTATTCCTAGTAAAACTTTTAATGTACCTCCAAAATTTTCGATTACCTTTACAATTTTCGAGTCTGCTATTGGTTCACTTACTGCTGAAACTAGGCTGTACATTATACTTAAAATTGTTAATTTTATTATTGGGCCAATGCATATTCCTATTATTACTATTACTCCCATAAATCCAACTGCATTTTTTATTACTGATGTAGCTCCGTAAAACTGTGTCTACAGAATCGCCTAAGGCTTTTCCTACAACTGGCACAAATGTTGAAGTTAGTGTTTTGATACCTTTTACTGTAACTCCATCTACACTACTTGTTAGTATTCCTTCAAGCGATAGTGTTCCTACAAATATTGTTATAATAAAGCCTAGACACCATATGGTACTTTTCTTTAACAATTTCGCAAGCTTTCCAACTTGTACTTTGTCCGATAGGTTTGAAACAATATCTATTACAGTTGCAATAAGAATTAGTGGTATAATCACCAGTTTTATTAAATTTCCTACTAATATTATTGAGAATAATAGAACAGGATACAGTACTGTAACTGTTGTTATTTGCCCTGTCGCACTTATCAATCCTATTAATATTGGTATTAATGAATTTGTAAATCCTACTAGGTTTGCTACGCTTTCACTTACTGTTTTTATTATTTGTGAAAAATTTGCTGTTATTATTGATACTATTAATATATATTCTACAAAGTATGCAATTTTAGATACACTTTCATTCCCTAAATTTTCTCCTATGTTTTTTAAAATACTATGTATTACTATAACAATTAAAATTGAACCTAGAGTGGTTACAGCTGTTACAACTTCTTTTCCACACAGTTTAATTATTCCTGTAAATATGTTTTTATTATTTATCTTGCCTTGTATAATATCATTTAAATAATTATCCATATTAATTTCTGGAAATATTTCTTTTGTGTATTTTTTACCTTCAGTAATAATTTCGGACATGTCTAATGCTTTCAATTGTGATTCTATTATTTCATCTGTTGCATTTGAAGTGGTTGGAATTATTATAATTAAGAACATTAAAATTATAATTTTAACTTTCATTTTCTCCCTTACATCTTATGGCATTATCTGTAATAATACTTCTAATAACGCTGTTATTATTGGAATTGAGATACTTATTATTATTATTTTCCCGCCAAACTCTACTTTATTTGCTATCGCTTGTTCTCCTGCATCTTTACATATACTTGTACCAAATTCTGTTAAAATTGCGATTCCTGTTATCTTTAGTAAAATTGAAAGATATGTTCCATTTATTCCTGATTTTTGGCTCAGCGTCGTTAATAATTTCACTATTGCAAATAGCTTATCTATAACCATCAGAATTATGATTATTCCTGCAATTATAGCTACATATATTGCAAATTCTGGCTTGTACTGTTTGATTATTATTGAAATTATTAGAGAGATTATCCCTACTCCTATAATCTTTACAATTTCCATTTTTCACCTTATTTATAAATTGAATATTGTTCTAACGCTATTGAACAATGCGCTTATTTCTTTAATTACCATTGATAGCACTATTACTAAGCCTGCTAGTGTCGTCATCATTGCTTGGTCTTCTCTTCCAGCTCTTACTAGTACTTGGTGTAAAACTGCTACTAGTATTCCTATTGCTGCAATTTTGAATAATAAATCAATTTCCATTTTTCTTCCTTTCTTTTATAGCAGAATAATTACTATTGCTAATCCCAAAGTCATTCCTAATGTTCTATATAATCTTTCGTTTCTTTCTCTATCAACTTCTGCTTTTTTTATTTGATTATCTAAGAATGTTGATGTTAGATCTATTTGGTTTAATTGTCCTTTTATATCGGTTTGTCCTAGGAGCTTACCAAAGTTTTTTAGTATGTTTCGATCTTCTGATGTTATATTTAAAATATCTGTTTCTATTGCTGTATTCCATGCTTCGTCTGCTGATTTAAAATTCATATTATAGCTTGCAGATCTAAATATTCCACTGATATTTGAATTGATACTTTCTGATATTTCTTCAAATACATCTGGTAATGGTTCATATGTATATATTACCTTCGTTTTAAGTATGCTAAATGCATTCTTAAATTCCCTAAGTTCTTCTACTCTGTATGCATATTTGTTTGATTTTAATATGCCTATTATAGAGCATGATAAGAATATTCCACTATATATTAAAATTTTTAGTATTATCATTAATTATCACTCCGCTTTTTTATACTTGTCTTCTGTTAGCTCATATATGCTTTTAATTTTTCCTCTTTTATTCATATTATCTAGTATGATTATTCGCTCTAGTATATTGATTTCTATTAGTTCTTTTAATATTGGATTTTTTACAATGTCGTTAAAGTTTGATCCATGTGCTGTAAATATTCCCTTTATTCCAGAGCAAAAGGCTTCTCTTATTGCATCGGTATCTTCTTTGTTTCCAATTTCATCTGCACATATTACTTGTGGTGACATACTTCTAATTAACATTTTTAGTCCTATTGCCTTTGGGACATTGTCTAACACGTCTGTTCTTGTTCCAATATCATTTTGAGCTATTCCTTTATATATTGCTGATATTTCTCCTCTTTCGTCTGCAACTCCTACGTTTAATCCTCTAAAGTTCATCTCATTAATTCCATTACTTATATTTCGTATTAAATCTCTTAGAAGTGTCGTTTTTCCTGCCCCTGGTGGAGATACAATTAGTGTATTATACACATTTTGTTCCTCCATATTTATAACATGTCTAATAATGTTATTGCTACACCCTTTAATTTGTCTTGCTATTCTGAAATTTAGTCCAGAAATATAATTAATGTTTACAACATGGTTTTCTTCTAATACACAATTTCCTACAATTCCAACTCTGTGTCCTCCTTTGATTGTTATGTATCCCTTGCATATTTGATGTTGATAAGAATAGATTGAGTTATTACAGATTTTTTGCATTATTTCTAATATATCTGATGATGTTGCACATTCTGGAAGAATATTTTCTTTAGAATTGAATTTTAAGATTATTGGTTTTTGATTTCTTATTCTTATTTCTTCTATCTGTGTATTTAAATTTTCTTCAATATGACTTTTTATTATTCTTGAAATTTTTAATGGAAAAAAATTAAATATTTCTTGCATATGTACTCCTTAATGTATTCTCCATTAAGAATTATATGCTCGAAATATTTTTTTAGAACTAAATTATTTCTATTGATATAGAATCACTATCTTTTAGATTATATTTGTTTCTTAAATTAACATCAGAAACAATTTCCACAATATCCACAGCATGGTCTCCATTTTTGCCTGCATTTTTTTCTGCTCGTACGATATATGCTTCTGTCGAATTATTGTTTTGGTTATCTGTTATATTACATTTTTGTATCAAAACGTTCTGTGTTCCGCCATACTCATTTGGCTTTAAGACTATGTATGGTTTGACCGTATAACCTTCTTTTAATTTGACGTTTAATGTGCCCGAAAACAGCTTCATTCCAACCTTTCTTTCGAATACCTCTTCTATCATTTTGACCCATTTTTTTGCTGTTCCAAGTCCACTTACAACGGTTCCAGTTAGAATCATAATTAAAAATCCCTCTTTTCGTTTTGTAATATTTACGTAATGTTTAAGAAATATTTTTTGTATTTTGTAATTTTAATGTAACAAAAGTAAGTTTTATGTAACTTATTTTCTGTCTTAAAAGTTATCCACTTTTCTGTGGAAACTGTGGATAACTCTGTGAGTAACTCTAAATAGTGCTTTCCATTTTTGATATTTTTGTCTAAATTTTATTGTTTGTCTGCTGGTATATTATGATAATTTTGTTTTATTCATTATGTTTACAGCACAACTGTTTTGGTGTCAACCAATAAAATATAGACATAAAAAAGCTATTATTTCGACAATTAATATTGCTGGAAATCCTATTATAAATCTTATCTTTTTATTCTTATGTCTGATGGTGTACATCGCAGTAATTCCACCAATTCCACCACCTAAAGCAACTAGTATAAATAGTGTTTTTTCTGGAATTCTTCTCTTTGATTTCTTTGCTTTTAATTTATCTACACCCATAACAATGTATGTTGTAATATTTATTATTAGTAAGTATATTAAAATAATTGAAATATTATTATTTACTATCTCTTTCATATAATTATCCTCTTTAATAAATTAAAAAAAGTGACCATTACAACTAATGGTCGCTTTTATGTGGTATAAATTAACCACTATTTTTTATCTTATTTTTTGTTAACTAAGTCTTTTAATGCTTTACCAGCTTTGAATACTGGAGCTTTAGATGCAGGTATTTTGATTTCTTCTTTAGTTTGTGGGTTTCTTCCTTTTCTAGCTGCTCTTTTTCTTACTTCAAAAGAACCGAATCCAACTAATTGAATTTTTTCTCCTTTTTGTAAAGCTTCTGTTACAACATCTACGAATGCATTAACTGTTGTTTCAGCTCCTTTTTTTGTTTCTCCTGTTTTTGCAGCTACTGCTGCTATTAATTCAGCTTTGTTCATTTAAAACTACCTCCTATAAGTTTTTGTTTTAGTGTAGAAAAGCATCTACTATATAGATAATTCGCCATATTTACCTAAAATCCTTCTTTTTTTTTATTAAAAAATTAAAATTTTTCCTTATTTTTAAGCGTTTTTTATATTTAATTCACGTTTCATATATTTTGCCAGTAACGTTATGTAAATAGCTGTAGTTATAGCTTGGCTAGTCAATGTTGCTATAATAGCTCCTTTTATTCCTAACTGCATTTCTTGCAGTAATATTATGTTCAGTGCAAGTTTGATTATACATCCAATAGCTAAATTTATTATAATTTCTTTAAATTTTCCTAACCCTTGCATTATTCCCATAATGGTTTGTGTTAATGTGCAAAAAATTATACTCCATGAACTTAGTTTCAACATTTCAACTCCATTTGATGCTTTCGGAAATAGTATTTTTAGCATTACTCCTCCACAAATAATGAAAAATAAAGTACTGCATATACCTATAATTAATGATGCTATGATTGAAAATTTTATTTTTCTTTTTGCAATTTTTAAATTTTTTCTTTCTGCAGCACTTGATATTGCTGGTATTAAAGTAATGGAAAAAGCTATGTTGAAAGATAGTGGCAAATTTATTAGTGCATCAACTTTGCCTGTCAAAATACCATATTGTAACTTTGCTTCTTCTATTCCTATATAGTTTTTTATGATTCTTACAATTGTAAATGCATCTATGCTTCTATTCATTGATGATAATAGTGAGCTTATTGATATTGGCATTGATACACATAGTATGGTTATTATTATCTTTTTTATTCTTTCTTGTTTTTGCTCTGCTGATGTTATTACTTCTTTCCAAATTTCTTTTTTCCCTATTATGTAGTAAATATATAAATATGCACAGCTAAAAATTGTTGCTATTGTTGTTGCTAGTGATGCTGCTCCAACTAATATGATTGTATTATTTTTTGAAACTATTGCAAATATTTCTACTAATACTATTGTAATTACTGTTTTTAGTATTTGCTCCAAAGATTGAGAGTTTGCAGATATTGATATTTTTTCTCTTCCATTAAAATATCCTTTAAGTACAGCTTCTATGCTTACAAAAAATATTGATGGTGCAAGAATACTAAGTCCTAGTTCAGCTTCTGGTAATCCTAAATATTTACATGCAATTGTATTTGCAAATATAAATAATAAGCTACTTCCTATAAATCCAACTATTCCAAATAGTATAAATGATATTTTAAATGCTCGGTATGCTCCTCTATTATCTCCTTTTGCAACTTTTGCAGATATTATTTTTGATATGGCATTTGGCACTCCTATTGATGTTATTGCGAGTAAAATTGCATATATTTGAAAAGACGAAGAATAAATTGCATTTCCTTCGTCTCCAAATCCTTCCTTATTTACTAGATACAATTTATATATTAGTCCTGTTACTTTTATTATACATTGAGATATTATAAGTACAGTTACACTATACAAAAAACCTTGCTTTTTCTTTAACAAAACCGTCACACTCCATTGTTACATATATATGTGCTTTTCGGCTTTTATATGAATTGCATGTTTTTTAGTTATTTATAATAACATCTCTTTTTAATAAAGTATTTGTTATAATTCCTATTCCCATAAACTGTTCATTGTTGTATACCTTATATATTCCATCTGACTCTTTTCTTGTTAATTTTACACCATTTAGAAATAAATTTAATTTGTAGTTATCCAGCTTAATATCGGGGTAATCTTTAAATATTTCTTCTATGGATATTATATTTTCTAAAATGCTAGCTTTTACTTTTATTGCTTCTATTGTTATTGCTTTGTCTATATTAAATTTATCTACTTGGGTTCTTCTTAAGTTGTTCATAAATCCAACTGTATTTAACTTTTTTGCAATGTCTTCACATAGTACTCTAATATATGTTCCTTTTGAGCAACTAACTTTAAATGTTATTGTGTCTTTTTCAAATGAAATTTGTTTTATATCATGTATCTCTATTTCTCGTGCTTGTAATTCTATTTCTTTTCCTTGTCTTGCATATTCGTATGCTTTTTTTCCGTTTACTTTTATTGAAGAATATATTGGTGGTACTTGTGTTTGTTTCCCTTTAAAAGATTGTAATACCGCTTCAATTTCTTCTTTTGATAACTTAGGAACTGCCTTTTCTTCTACTGTTTCGCCTTCGTTGTCTCCTGTTGTTGTGCTTTTCCCTAATTTTAGTTCTGCTATATAACTTTTATCGTGTTCTATTAGATATTTTGATATTTTCGTTGCATCTCCTATCAAAATGGGTAATACTCCTGTTGCATTTGGATCTAGGGTTCCTGTATGTCCAACTTTTTTTATGTTTAAACTTTTTCTTATTATATTTACAATATCATGTGAAGTATATCCTTGTGGCTTGTCTACTATTATTACTCCGTTCATGTACTCACCTTTTTATCATATTTTAGGTACAAAATAGCTCCACGTGGATGTTCATTTTTTAATTTCTTGAGCTACTGTATCAAAAATTAAAAAATCGAACATCCAGCAAGATGGAGCGTCTTTATATTGAATTCTAAGTATTTATAACTTTATTTTAAGTGTTTTTTACATTCAGAAATTATTTTTTCTTTTGCCTTATCAAATGGCATATTTATTGAACCTCCTGCTGCTTTAATATGTCCACCGCCATTGAATAATAAGCTTATGTCTGCAACATTTGCATATTCATTTGATCTTAGAGAGATTTTGTAATTATCTTTTTCAACTTCTCTTAAAAATATTGAAATTTCAACTCCTTCAATATCTCTTCCCATTTCTACTATTCCATCATGATCTTCTGAACCTGTTTGTTGTTCATCTTCTAACGTTATGTATGTAAATGCAATTTTTCCTTCTTCTAACAATTCTATTCTGTTCATTGCTATTTTTTTGAGTTCAAATTTTGCTTTTGGTATTGTTTGCATTACATTTTTGAATATTTCAGAAACATTTACTCCGCTATTTAGTAGTTCTGCTGTAAATTCAAAAGTTTCTGGTCCAACTCCTTGATATTTAAATCCACCTGTATCTGTTATTATTCCTGTAAGCAAGCATGTTCCTATTTCCTTTGTTATTTTTATATTTAATGCCTCTAATACTGTTATTAATATTTGGCAACATGCTGGAGCTGTTGGATCTACAAAATTGTAGTCCCCAAACATTGTATTTACTCCATGATGATCTATTGATATTCTGGAGTTCGCATCTTCAAAATAATTTGCAAATCCATTTAATCTTTTTATATCTCCACAATCTAAAGCAATAGCTAAATCGTATGTTTTGTTACTTCCTTCTGTTTTTATTTCGTCTATTGCAGGTAAAAAGTCAAATGTTTTAGAGTGTTTTGGAATAATAACATCTGCCTGTTTTCCTAATTGTTTTAATCCTAAATATAATGACAAACTGCTTCCAATTGCATCTCCATCTGGTACATCATGTGTAAGTATCGCAATGTTTTTTGCATTATATATTTCATCTTTTATTTTATCTAAAGTCATTAAAAACCTCTCTTTTCCGATAAATCTGCTTTTATCTTCTATTCTTCTTCTGGTGGTTTTATGTCTTTCATAATTTGTTCAATAATTGTATCAATTTTCTCTCCGTATACTAAACTTTCATCTAGTTCGAAAACTAATTCTGGTGTTGTTCTTAAATTCATTTTGGTTGCTATTCTGCTTCTCATAAATCCTGATGCTGCTTTTAAACCTGCTAGTGTTTGTTTTATATTTCTTGAATTTAATATACTAACACTTACTCTAGCGTATTTTAAATCCGGTGAAGTTTTTACTCTTGTAACACTTATCATTCCTGTAACGTTAGAGTTTTTTACTTCGTAGTTAATTATATTACTTAGTTCTCTTTTTAATTCCTCATTTACTCTAGCCATTCTATTTGATGTTCCATTATTTCTTTGCATTTACATTTTCATCCCTTCACTTTAAAATATATACTAGTTTTTGACTTCTTCCATAATATATGCTTCAATGATGTCTCCTTCTTTTATGTCATTGTAGTTTTCTAATTGAACACCACACTCATATCCTTCTGCAACTTCTTTGCTATCGTCTTTCATTCTCTTTAGCGAGATTAGTTTTCCTTCATATATTACCACATTATCTCTTAAAAGTCTAACTCCTGCATTTCTTGCGACTTTACCTGATGTTACATAGCATCCTGCAATTGTTCCAACATTTGATATTTTGAATATTTGTCTTATTTCTGCATTTCCTATAACAACTTCTTTAAATACTGGATCTAACATTCCTTTCATTGCTGCTTCAACGTCTTCTATAGCATTATATATAACTGAATAAATTTTAATTTCTACTTCATCTTTTTCTGCCATATCTTTTGCTAATGGTTCTGGTCTTACATTAAATGCAATTATTATAGCTTTTGATACTTTTGCAAGTGTTACGTCTGTTTGTGTAACTGCTCCAACATTTGCATGGATTACTTTTACCTTTACTTCATCATTAGATA
>CAYMDN010000042.1:0-9524 GCA_964389545.1 uncultured Clostridium sp.
CTTCATTAAACATTTCATTCTTTACATTTAAGCCCTTTAATTTTTCTATTTTCTCGTCTTTTGTTCCTGATGTTCTAATAAATGTAATTATTCTCTTTATATTTTCTTCTGATAATCCTAATTCTGCAAGTTCTTTACTTACATTTTCTTCTCCTATTTTTTCAATTTTATCAATTATTCTCATTATAGGAACTGCATCTTCACTTGCATTTACTTCTTCAAAAAATCCTGTTAATATTTTTCTATTATTAATTTTTATTGTAAAGTTATCTAATCCTAACTCTTTAAATACATTATAAATTACGCTTGGTATTTCGGCATCATTTATAATGTTTAATTCTCCATCTCCAATAATATCTATATCACATTGATAGAATTCTCTAAATCTTCCTCTTTGCGCACGTTCCCCTCTATAAACTTTTCCTATTTGATATCTTCTAAAAGGGAAACTCAATTCATTTGCGTAAAGTGCAACATATTTTGCTAGTGGCACTGTTAAATCAAATCTAAGTGTTAAATTGCTATCTCCTTTTGTAAAGCTATATAATTGTTTTTCTGTTTCTCCTCCAGCTTTTGCAAGAAGCACATCTGTACTTTCTATAACTGGTGTATCTAATGGTAGGAATCCAAATTTTTCATATGTTTTTTGTATTTTTTCTTTCATTTGATTAAATAGTACCTGCTCATTTGGTAATAATTCCATAAAGCCAGATAATGTTTTTGCCTCTGTCTTCTGCATAAAAACTCCTCCTCGTTTACATTTAATTCTATTCCCATTCTTTTTGTCGCATTTCAAGATAAATCGCTTTTTCCTCTTTTATAAGTGTTGATTTTCCATGTCCCGGATATACTATTGTATTTTCCGGTAATGGCATAAGAGTATTTGTAATTGAATTTATTACACCTTCAAAACTACTTGTTGGTAAATCTGTTCTTCCCCAAGCTCCTCTAAACAAGGTATCACCTGAAAAAATCAATCCTTCTTTCTTGCAGTAAAGGCATATACTTCCTTGTGTATGTCCTGGTGTGTGTATTACTTCAAATTCTAAATTATTTATATGTAATAAATCTCCATCATTTAATCTTGAATCTGCATGTATATATATATCATCTAAACCAATATAATAGCATAAATTAACTTCTGGTTTTGCTAATCCTTCTGCATCTTTTATATGTACTAAAACTTTTCCGCCATATTTTTCTTTTATTTTTTCAACACCACTAATATGATCTGCATGGCAGTGTGTTAATACAATATATTTTAATTTAATATCAAGTGCTTCTAACATCTCTTCTAATTCTTCTGTATAATTTCCTGGATCTATAATCATTGTTTCTTTTGTTTGTTCATCTTGAATAATGTAGCAATTTTCTCCTACCATTGTTCCAATATTAATCTTTATTCTCTTTAGTATCATTGTATATCCTTCTTTCAACTTATTTTTTTCTCGTTACCTCAAACACACTATCAATTTTTCTTATTTGCTTTAAAACTTTATTTAATTGCTCTGTATCTCTTACCTCAAGTGTAACATATATTGTTGCAATTCTATCTCTGCTTGTTCTTGTATTTACACCCATAATATTAATTTTTAAGTTAGTAATTTCTTTTACAACATCTGATAATAAACCGGTTCTATCATTGGCTAATACTTCAACATCTACATTATATACTGCCGGTTCTTTATCTTCGTACCATTCTACTTCTATTATTCTTTCCTCTTCTGATAGTAAATCATCTATGTTTGTGCAATCTCTTCTATGTATAGATACTCCTCTTCCTTTGGTAACATATCCTATGATATCGTCTCCTGGAACTGGATTACAACATTTGGAGAATTTAACTAAGCAGTTATCTACTCCCTTAACTATTACTCCAGATTTTGGAATTTTTGGTTTCTTAGGCTTTTCTGTTATTAATTCTTGTATTTTATCATCTATTATTTCTTCTTCGTGTTCTTTTTTGTATTCTTCTAGTAATCTAGTTAAGATTTTATTTTGTGATATTCCACCAAATCCTATACTTGCATACATATCATCAACAGAATTATAATTATATCTATTTAATACCACTTGTATCCATTCAGGCTTTAGTAAGTCGCTATGTTGCATTCCTATCTTCTTGATTTCTTTATTAAGTATTTCTTTTCCTTTTTCTATATTTTCTACTCTTTCTGTCTTTTTAAACCACTGCTGTATTCTTGTTTTGGCGCTTGAACTTTTAACAAGTTTTAACCAGTCTCTACTTGGTCCCTTCGAAGTTTCTGATGTAATTATTTCGACTATATCTCCGCTCCTTAAAGTAGTAATTATTGGCATCATTTTACTGTTGATTTTACATCCAACCATTTTATGTCCTACCTCAGCATGTATTGAATATGCAAAGTCAATTGGTGTAGAATCTCGTGGCAGTGCTTTAATTTCTCCTTTTGGTGTAAATACATATACTTCATCTTCAAAAAGTTCTGTTTTTAAAGTCTTTAAAAATTCATCTGGATCTTGCATTTCTTTTTGCCATTCTAAGGTTTCCCTAAGCCATGCTAATTTATCTTCTTGAACTACTACGTTTGATTTTTTAAATTTATTAGCTTCTTTATATGCCCAATGGGCTGCTATACCAAATTCTGCAATTCTGTGCATTTCCCAAGTACGAACCTGAACTTCAAACGGAGTTCCTTTAGGTCCAATTAAAGTGGTATGTATTGATTGGTACATATTTGGTTTTGGCACAGATATATAATCTTTAAATCTTCCTGGCATAGGTGTATATAATTCATGAACTACACCTAGTGATGCATAACAATCTTTTACTGAGTTTACAATTATTCTTAATGCAAATAAATCATAAACTTGGTCTATTGTAATGTTGTCTCTTTGCATCTTTCTGTAAATACTATATAAATGTTTTGCTCTACCAGTAATTTCTGCTACTATTTTCACTCTTTTTAATTCTTTTCGTATTTCTTCCATAATGCTGTCTATAAATTCTAAACGTTCTTCTCTTTTTCTCTCAATACTTAATACTAGATCTCTATATTCTTCTGGATATAAATATCTAAAAGCTAAATCTTCCAATTCCCATTTTAGAGAGTAAATACCTAATCTATTTGCAAGAGGTGCATACAATTCCATTGTTTCTTTTGCATTTGCAATTTGTCTATCTCTTTTTAAACTTGATAATGTTCTCATGTTGTGTAATCTATCTGCTAATTTTATTAAGACTACACGTATGTCCTTTCCCATTGCTAAAAACATTTTTCTGTAATTTTCAACTTGTTGTTCCTCTATTGTTATATATCTTATCTTGCTTAACTTTGTGACACCAGCAACCATGTCTGCAACTTCTTCTCCAAAATCTCTAACAATATCTTCATGTGTTGCAGTAGTATCTTCAACTACATCATGTAAAAGCGCAGCACAAATTGTTTCTTCATCTAGCTGTAAATCCGCTAATATATATGCTACAGCTAGTGGATGTATTATATAGTCTTCTCCAGAAACTCTTTTTTGTCCTTTATGATGCTCTTCTGCATATTTATATGCTTTCATAATTAAATTTGTGTTGTACTTTCTTTTATTTGATTTAATTTTTTTTAGCAAATCATTTATTGTCTTTTCTTCTTGCATAGGCTCCACTAATCCCTTCATCTACGACCTTACTGATTTCATTATATCCTTCAAATTCATTTGTATCGTCTTTATACCATTAAATTCATTTATCTCTAATGTTCCTACAATATCTACCCTGTCTCCAATTAAGAATTCATCCGCTCTATTTCCAAGGTTAAATCCTATTGCACTTAGAATAAAGTTTTCATCCTTTAAATTCATTTTTAAATGTTTTCCCTCTGAAAGTGTTCTTATTGATGCTATTCTTAAATTCTTATATATAAATATTGGTTGTTTATTTTGTTCTCCAAATGGTTCTAATAGTTCTATTTGTTTTATAGTTTCTTCATCCATATCTCTTCGTGTTACTTGACAATCTATTTTTATTACAGGACATATTTCTTTTATATTTCTTTCTTCTGCAACTTTTTCAAATTTTTCTTTGAATGCATTAAATTTGTCTCTTGAAACAGTTAATCCTATTGCCATTTCATGTCCACCATATTTTTCCAGTTCATCAATGCAATTGTTTAGTGCACTATGTAAATCAAAACCTGGAATGCTTCTTCCTGAACCTTTTCCTTCTTTTCCTTCAAAGCATATTAATATTGTAGGTTTGAAAAATCTTTCTGTGATTTTTGATGCAACTATTCCAATAACTCCATGGTGCCAATTGTCTGATGCCAATGTAATTGTATTTATATCATCTAAATTTTCTTTTTCTAATAGTTCTAAAACATCATCATAAATTTTTCTTTCTGTTTCCTGTCTTAGTGTATTATATTGGTTAAGCCTATCTGTTATTTCTTTTGCTTCATTCTCATCGTTGGTTAAAAATAACTTTAATGCTTCCATCTGTTTTCCCATTCGTCCTGATGCGTTTATTCTAGGGGCAATTCCAAAAGAAATTGTTGATGAGTTTATTACTTTACTACCTGATGCTATTATTAGTTCTCTAAGTCCTATATTTTTAGTTTGTTTTATCAATTTTAATCCCAATGTGGCTATGGTTCTGTTTTCGCTTATAAGTGGTACTATGTCTGATATTGTTCCAACACAAACTATATCCAAATATTTTAAATATTCTTTATCTTCTAATTCTAATTTTATAGAAATTGCTTGGATAAGCTTAAATACTACTCCAACTCCAGCCAATCCTCTAAATGGATATGTATCATCTCGCCTTTTAGGATCAATTATACAATACGCTTTAGGTAATTCGTCTGCCTGTTCATGATGGTCTGTTATTATCGTTTCTATGCCTAAGCTATTCGCATGTTCAACTTCAGCTATTCCTGAAATACCACAATCAACAGTAATCATTAATTTATAATTTTGTTTTGCAATTTCTGTAATAGCATCTTTATTTAGTCCATATCCATCATCTAATCTATTTGGTATATAACTATCTACCTCTAATCCTCGCTCGCTCAAAAATTTTTTCAAAACAGTTATACTGGTTATTCCATCAACATCATAATCTCCATAGATGATTGTTTTTTCTTTATTTTTTATGGCTTTTATAATTCTCTCTGTAGCTGAGTCCATATCTTTTATTTGGAATGGATCTAGAAAATCATTTCTTGTAGGATTTAAATATAATTGTATCTCTTCGTCCCTGGTAATTCCCCTGTTTATTAATACTTGAGCAATTAAGTGAGGTATATTATGTTTGTCTGCTATTTTTTCTGCAATATTCTCATCTATTTCATAATATTCCCACTTCTTCTTCATAAATTCACCTAATCTTTCGCATATATTGTATATTATTTCTGTCAATTTTTAAAGTATTTTTACTAAATTTGTTACATTTTAAATATTCCTGCTTTTATTTTTATTCCCTGTTCTTTAAATTTTATCTCGTGTTCTGTTTCTATATTATCCCAAAAATCCGACTCTTTTTCTAAATCTTCTGTTGTTTTTACAACTTTAAATCCAGTTTCTTTAAAATAATCTAAGCTTTCTTTAAATAGATTATCATCATCTGTTTTAAAATATATATCACAATCTTCATTTAAGAAAGTCTTGTATTTTTCTAATTGCCTAGTATGTGTTAATCTTCTTTTCTTATGTCTTGGCTTTGGCCAAGGATTACAAAAATTAATGTAAATTCTTTTAACACCATCTTGTGCATCAAAAATATTTTCTATTTCTTCTACATCATATCTTGATAACAAAATATTTGTAATTTCTTTATTTTGAAACTCTTCTTGTATATATCTATTTGCAACTCCTAAAATTACATCTACTAAATCAATAGCAATATAATTTATATTTGGATTATTTTTTGCAGCCTTTTTTACAAAATACCCCTTCCCGCATCCAAGTTCGATATGGATTGGACTCTTTGAGTTTGTAAACAGTGTTTTCCATTTTCCTTTATATTTTTCGGGATTTGGTACATATATATTACTTTCATTTAATTCATCTTTAGCCCACGGCTTAGCTCTCATTCTCATCTTTATATCTCTCTTTCATTACTTTATTTATTCATATTTTCATATTATTTATTTTAGTGCCACGTGGAAATTCATTTTCTTATTTTAAGTAACTACATTAAAATCAAAAAATCGAATTTCCTGTAAGATGGCATGGACTTTTTTACTCTATAGTAAAGTAGTGTTCCTTATAATATCGAAGCAAATATGGAAGCGAAGCATCATCATACTTAGTTATTGCTTGCTTAACTGCATAGTTTACTTCCCCAAAAGTTCCAACACACTCAAACGGTTTGATATCTCCATATCCACATAATCCTACAAAAATCTCTAAAAGCTCTTTTTTATCTAACACATTTTCACCAAAAATTTCTACTAACTCTTTAGGTGTTAAAAATGGACTTAATATAATATACACAAATAAGCATTTTGGACAATTACAACACCATTTCCATGGGACAGTTTTACTTCCCACATTACAACTTTTAAATACTTTGTGATATTGTTTATATTTTGCAAACATTTCTGCTATTTGTAACTCGCTGTACTCTCTTAATGCGCTATAATATATAACATCTGCTTTTAAATATTTTTCTGAATACTCTTTGAAGTCATTTTCAAACTCTAAACTTTTTGAATATTGATGATTTATATTTGAATCTTTTATGTTTGATTCATTCGCGCTAGATTCATTTGATAAAGCTACATATTTTTTGTTTGTTAAATATGCTATCAAATATGATAGAAATGCAAGTAGTGATGAAAATGGTGTGTGTCCATTTAAATATCCCTGTTTATTTAATTCTAATAGATTTTCATCAATACTTCTTTTTACTTCTACTATTTTATTGTCTTCATATCCTGCTATTTTACAACATTCTATTACAGGTTCTTTTCCCCCTACAGTCAAACAGTAATTATTCTCTTTATTATCCTTTAGTTTTTCAAGAGTAACAACAGAATCTTTGCCACCACCAACAGGAATAATATACCCAGTCAAAACACTTTTTTCACTTTCTATAATGCTATTAGTTTCAGTATTGTTTGTTACAAAATTTATAAACTCTGACTCTTCAACATCAATATTGTTTATATATCTAAACTCACCCGTTCCATTATAATACAACTTTCTAAACCAGTTTTTCTGTTCATCATTTAGGCTACCGCATTGAACAATTATATTCTTTGCACATGTGCACTTCCAATAGCTAATGGCTTCAACCATCCCAAGATTAAACACTATATTTCTGACCATGTTTGTATGTACATTTTTAAACATCATTGTCTTTTTTACGATTTTAACGCTTGGATTAAATGCTGCTAATCCCGGAATCTCAAAATGATATTTTATCTCTATTTTATCCTTATCTTCAGTTATCTCATAACTTCTGTATATGAATTCTTTATACTTTTCTCTAAGTTCCGCAAAATTCATAATATACCTCCTAGCTTGCTGAAAAAAGCGACCAATAAAATAGGTCGCCTATAAATATATCTTATTCTTCTGTTAAATCTTTTATTAACTCTAATTGTGAAATAAGTAATGATTCCATTTTTGCTTTATATACTTCAAATTTTTTCTTTAATTCAACTAGTTCTTTTTCTTTTGTTATAATTTCATTATCTATATTTGCTGTTTTTTCTTTTGCTTTCAACTCTGCTTCTTTAATAATTTGTTCTGCTTGTTTTTCTGCTGTTTCTTTAACTTCATCTGCAGTCTTTTGAGCTATTAATAATGTGTTTTGGAGTGTAGATTCTATATCTTTATATTGTCCTACATCATTGTGTAGTTCTTCTGCATTTTTCTTTAGTTCGATATTTTCTTTATACAATTTTTCATACGCTACTAATACTTCGTCAAGAAATTCATCAACTTCATCAACATTGTATCCGTTTACCATTTGTTTATAAAACTTTTTGTTCTCTATGTCTAATGGCGTAATCATATCTATCTTCCTCCTATTCGAAATCAACTAGTATTTACTCATTATTTTAACCAAGATACAGATAATTTATTTTTTAATTCTTCTCTTGCTAAATCACTTGATATATCATAGTTAACTGGTGCAACTAAGAATATTGAATTAGAAACTTTTTGGATGTGTCCGTCTAATGCATATGTTGCTCCACTTAAAAAGTCAACTATTCTTCTTGCTACATCTTTATTAACATATTCTAAATTAAGAATTACTGATTTTCTTTCTTTTAAATAATTGCATATCTCTTGTGATTGATCAAAGTTTGTTGGTTGTGTTATAACCATTTTTACAGCTTGTGGTTGAGGCATGCTTACTAATTTACTATTTTTTCTTCCGAAAAATCCTTTTTCCTCTACTTCTGTTGTTTCTTCTTCTTCATTTTCAGAAGTATATTCATATATGTCTTCATCTTCACCTTCTACATCATTTCCTAATCCTAAAGCATCTAACATTTTACTTACTATTGCTACAGCCATTTTTATACCCTCCTATATAATCCTCATTGGTATTCCTTTTATAATAATAATTTATACTCCATACTCCCATAATTTGTCAATAGTTTTTCTTACTGTAATTGAAATGTAATATCGCTGTAATATCGCTGTAATAATATTATTCACCATAATATGCCTTTTTATATAGCTCTTTTATCTCTTCTACAGTTGGATATCTTGGGTTTGCACCTGTACATTGATCGTCATGTGCATGTTCTGCTAAAACATCTAAATTTGCCATAAATGTTGCTTCATCAATTCCGCAGTCTCTGATTGACATTGGCATATTTAAATCTCTCATTAATTGTTTAATTGCATTAATTAAATTATCTATACTTTGCTCCTTTGTTTCTCCACCTAGTCCCACTACCTTTGCAAGTTTTGCATATTTTTCGTCTGCAATAAATTTTTCATATTTTGGAAATATTGTGAACTTTGTTGGTAGCTCACTATTATATTTTATTACATATGGTAATAATATTGCATTTGCTCTACCATGTGCAATATGATATTCTCCTCCTAATTTATGTGCCATACTATGGTTTAACCCTAAAAACGCATTTGTAAACGCCATACCCGCAATACAACTTGCATTGTGCATTTTTTCTCTTGCTTCTTCGTCATTTTCACCATTTTCATATGCTCTCTTTAAATATGTGAACACTAGATCTGTTGCTTGCATTGCTAATCCATCTGTATAATCGCTTGCCATTACTGAAACATATGCTTCTATTGCATGTGTTAAAACATCTAGTCCTGTATCTGCTGTTGCTGTTTTTGGTAATGATAATACAAATTGAGGATCAATAATTGCAACATCTGGTTTTAGTGCATAATCAGTTAATGGATATTTTATATTTCCATTTTTTCTATCTGTTATAACTGCAAAAGCTGTTACTTCACTTCCTGTTCCTGATGTTGTTGGAATCGCAACAAATTTTGCTTTTTGTCCTAAGTTAGGGAATTTTACAACTCTTTTTCTTATATCCATGAATTTTTGTTTT
>CAYMDN010000043.1:0-9461 GCA_964389545.1 uncultured Clostridium sp.
AGTCTTTAAAATGGCAGAAAAAGAAATTTCAAATATTATTAAATTACAAATTGAAGCTGGAAAGGCAACACCAGCTCCACCAGTAGGACCTGCTTTAGGATCTAGCGGTGTAAACATCATGCAATTCGTTAAAGAATTTAATGATAAAACAGCTAATCAACCTGGTATGATAATTCCAGTTGTTATAACAGTATATGCAGATAAATCATTTACTTTTATAACAAAAGTACCACCAGTTGCAGTATTAATTAAAAAAGCAATAAAATTAGAAAAAGGTTCTGGAAAACCAAACAAAGATAAAGTTGCATCAATAACCAAGGAACAAGTAAAGGCTATAGCAGAACAAAAAATGGAAGACTTAAATGCAGGTTCAGTTGAAGCTGCAATGAAAATGGTATGCGGAACAGCTCGTTCTATGGGTGTAACTGTAATAGAATAATTTTAGATATATATTAAAATATATATAAATATTTGGGAGGAATAAATCCGTTATTACCAAAAGGAGGATATTATGAAAAGAGGAAAAACATATCTAGAAAGTGAAAAACTTATAGATAAGACAAAAAACTATGATGCTAAAGAAGCATTAGAGACATTAACAAAAATGCCAAAAAGAAAATTTGATGAAACACTTGAATTACATGTTAAATTAGGTGTTGATTCAAAACAAGCTGACCAACAAGTTAGAGGAACAGTAGTTCTTCCAAATGGTACAGGTAAAACACAAAAAGTTTTAGTATTCGCAAAAGGTGATAAAGCTAAAGAAGCTGAAGAAGCTGGAGCAGATTATGTTGGAGCAGAAGAATTAGTTCCAAAAATTGAAAAAGAAAACTGGTTTGACTATGATGTAATAGTTGCAACACCAGATATGATGGGAGTTATTGGTAGATTAGGTAAAGTATTAGGACCAAAAGGATTAATGCCAAACCCTAAATCAGGAACAGTTACAATGGATGTAACAAAAGCAATACAAGAAATTAAATCAGGAAAAGTTGAATATAGATTAGATAAAGCTAATATAATTCACTTAGGATTTGGAAAAGTATCTTTTGGAGCAGAAAAGTTATTACAAAACTACGAAACAGTTATGGATGCTATAATAAAAGCAAAACCAGCAGCTGCAAAAGGACAATATATTAAAAGTATTGCAGTATCAACAACGATGGGACCAAGCATATATATAAACTAATTTAGAATAAAAGCCAAAGACAGTAGGCAAAATATAAGTCCTACCGAGGTAAAATATAGAGATAAAAGCTCTACTTATGCCTCGGAGAGAGGACATTAGTAGAGTTTTTAATTTATTTAATATAAAACAAGTAAAAGGAGGGAAAACAGAAAATGGCAAGCAAAAGTAGTATTGAAAAAAAGGAAAAAGAAGTAGCAGAGTTAGCAGAAAAAATTAAAAGCGCAAAACTAGTTCTTTTAACTGACTACAAAGGAATTAATGTTGCTGATGTAACAGAAGTTAGAGCTAAGTTAAGAAAAGTTAATTCAGATTACAAAGTTATAAAAAATAACATTACAAGAAGAGCATTACAAGCTTGTGGAATCGAAGGACTTGACGAACACTTAGAAGGAACAACAGCATTAATTTTAGGGTATGAAGATTACTTAGAACCATCTAAAGTAATATATGAATACACTAAAGGACATGATTTCTACAAAATTAAAGCTGGAATCATAGATGGAAAAGTAGTATCTGCAGAAGAAGTAATAACATTAGCAAAACTACCATCAAGAGAGACATTAATAGCTCAACTTGCTGGAGCATTGCTTGGAAATATTTCAAAACTTGCAGTTGCATTAGATCAAGTTGCTAAACAAAAAGAAAGTGCTAATGCGTAAGAAATAATAGGGTTGTGACCAACACAAAATAAATTAATTATAAAGGAGAGAATTTAAAATGGCAGACGTTGCAAAATTATTAGAAGAAATCGATAAATTAACAGTTATCGAATTATCAGAATTAGTAAAAGGAATTGAAGAAAAATATGGAGTATCAGCAGCAGCAGTAGCTGCACCTGCAGCAGGTGGAGCAGCAGCTGGAGCAGGAGCTGAAGAAAAATCATCATTTAACGTAGTATTAAAAGAAGCAGGAGCTAACAAAATAGCAGTTATAAAAGTTGTTAGAGACGCTACAGGATTAGGATTAAAAGAAGCTAAAGATCTTGTTGATGGAGCTCCAAAAACAGTTAAAGAAGGAGTATCTAAAGATGATGCTGAAGCTATGAAAGCAAAATTCGAAGAAGCAGGAGCTGTAGTAGAATTAGCATAGTTTATTAAAACTTTAATATGTTAAAAAAGGATGTTTTAGAAATAAATTCTAAAGCATCTTTTTTATGCATGTATACTTGCATAAAAATTTTTCATATGCTATACTTCAAGTGTATATTTAGATTTAGTAAATGGAGAACACAAGATGAAAAAGAAGAAAGCATTTTTGAGTATTATAATAATTGGGTTTATATCAATTTTAAATGCTATTAATAGTTATGCGATAAGCTTTAATATAGACGTTATTGGACCTAAAAAACTTGGATTAGATAAGACGTTTCAACTAAGAGCGGAATATTGGGTTGGAAATGATATGATGATTGATAATGATCCTAGTAGTTTAGGAGAAAGAAGTAGGGAAGATGTAACAGAAAAAGTAATTTGGGAAACAAGCAATGCAAGTATTGCAGAAGTTGATGAAAAAGGTAAAATTACAGGAAAAGGCAAGGGAAAAGTTACTATTACAGCAACAGATAAGGAAAATGAATATGTATTTGGAACAATTGAAATTGAAATAGTAGATCCGAATGAAGTAGAAGAATATAAGTTAGAGATAAAGCACCCTTCAAATGCCCCGGTTTTTCCAGGAGATGAAGAAGAATATTTGCTAGACCTTATTAATATCTCTAATTCAATATATTCGCATATTAAATACAGTATAGAAGATGAATCTATTGCAAAAATATTATATAAAGCAGGAAGTAATACAGATGACTATATACATATAACAGTAAAAGCATTAAAAGCAGGCAAAACAAAGCTGAAAGCAGAAGTAGAATTTAATGGACAAACATTTACAGCATTATATGAAATATCTGTTTCAGAACAGAAAAATAAATTAGTAATAGTAAAAGATAATGACGAAGATGTACAAGAAGGGATGACAGTTGGACAATCAGTACAGCTAAAAGCAATTTTAGAACATGATGGTACATCAACGGATGTTACAAAACAGGTAGTTTGGTCTAGTAGTAACACATATGTTGCAGGAGTTGGAAAAACAAATGGAAAATTGATAGTATACCATGATGGAAAAGCAACAATAACGGCAGAATATAAAGAAAATGGTGAAACAGTAACAAAATCTATTGATATACAAGTTACTAGTTTACCAGTACAACCAGCAGATCCCAAAGAAGAACCAAAACCAGATGAGCCTGAGCCAGAAAAACCAGAACCTAATGCACCTGAACCAGATCCAAATGATCCAACACCAACAGACAAGCCTATACCTGATGCTGGAGCAAACACATTATTTGTTATTATTGTAGCTATGGCAAGCATTGCAGCACTGACTGTATATATAAGATATAAAATAGATGACGAATCAGAATAATAAAAAGACCTTAGGGTCTTTTTATTTGTTCTATAGTGCACATAGTATAAAAAATTGCATAATATTTATTTTATGATATAATATTGTACAGTTTGATATAACTATATTAAACGTCTATATTAATACCTATAAGAGGGTGAGATTATGAGTAGAGTAAATGAAAACTTTTTGAAATTACAAGATAGTTATTTATTCGTTACAATAGCAGAAAAAGTAAAAGAATACCAAAAGAATAATCCAGACAAAGAGGTTATTAAACTAGGAATTGGAGATATAACAAGACCCATTCCACACGCTGTAGCAGATGCAATGAAAAAAGCAGTAGACGAAATGTTGGATAGCAAGACTTTTAGAGGATATGGACCAGAAGTAGGATATGATTTTCTAAAAGAAAAGATTATCGAAAATGACTTCAAAAAAAGAGGAATTAACTTTGAAAATGATGAAGTGTTTATATCAGATGGTATAGGTACAGACATTGGAAATGTTGTCGATATATTTGATGTAGATAACAAAGTTGCAATAACAGATCCTGTATATCCAGCATATTTAGACACAAATGTTATGTCGGGTCGAAGCGGAATATTTGAAAATGGAAAATATCATGGAATAACCTATTTAACAGTAAACAGCGAAAATGGATTTCTTCCTGAAATTCCGAAGGAAAAAATAGATATGATATATTTTTGCTTTCCTAATAACCCAACAGGAACAGTTATTTCAAAACAAGAATTAAAAAAATGGGTTGATTATGCCAGAAAAAATAGGTCAATTATTCTATATGATGCAGCATATGAATCATATATACAAGACCCAGAGATTCCACACAGTATTTACGAAATAGAGGGAGCAAAAGAAGTAGCAATAGAATTTAAAAGCTTTTCAAAATCGGCAGGATTTACAGGAATTAGATGTGGATATACGGTAGTTCCAAAAGAATTAAAAGGATATACAAAAGACGGAAAAGAAACTTCAATAAACAAAATGTGGAATAGAAGACAAAGTACAAAATCAAATGGTGTATCATATATAACTCAAAGAGGTGCAGAAGCGGTATATACTGAAGAAGCACAAAAAGAAATAAAAGAAAACATTGATTATTATATGAGAAATGTAAAAACAATAAAAAATGGACTTGATGAAATAGGATTTGAAACATTTGGTGGTGACAATGCACCATATGTGTGGTTAAAAACTCCAAACGGAATGAAATCATGGGAATTCTTTGATGAACTATTAGAGAAAGTTGGAGTTGTTGGAACTCCAGGAGTTGGATTTGGACCAAGCGGAGAAGGATACTTTAGACTTACAGGATTTGGAACAAAGGAAAATACTCAAAAAGCAATTCAAAAAATCCAAAGCTATTATAAAAAATAGAATATACATGGAAAGAGCAATTCACATTGCTCTTTTTTTATAAAAGTAAATTAAATGCCCTAAAAGCCTTGTTAAATATGGATATTCTGTGATATAATAAAATAGTATGGTTATTTCTGCCATGGTAGTATAAACTATATAAATGTTAAGGAGGGGAAAAATATGATTAAAATTTATAACACAAATTTACAAACAGACAAATTTGAAGAGGTAGATAAAATCGAAAAAGGAGTATGGATAAACATGACAAACCCGTCCGAGGCAGAAATACATGAGGTAAGCAGTAAATTACAAATTGAAGAGGAATTTATAAGATATCCTCTAGACTTTGAAGAGCAAGCCAGAATAGATATTGAAGATAATACAACATTATTTATAATTGACGTACCTATTATAGAGGATATACAGGATGATAAATCATATACAACAATGCCATTAGGAATATTAATGGTAGGAGATGATTATGTAATAACAATATCGTTAAGAAAAAACAAGGTTATAGAAGCTTTTGAGAAAAATAAAATAAAAAGCTTTTATACATACAAAAAAACGAGATTTCTTTTACAAATTTTATATTCAAATGCATCATGCTATTTGGAGAATTTAAAGAAAATAAATAAAGAACAAGAAGCTACAGTAATTAATTTACAAAAATCAATGCAAAATAGAGAATTAATACAATTATTAAACTTAGAAAACAGTTTAGTATATATAACAACATCTCTTAAATCAAACGAATTAGTAATGGAAAAGACTTTAAGAGGAAAAATTATAAAAATGTATGAAGAAGATGAAGATATATTAGAAGATGCTATAATAGAAAATAGACAGGCTATAGAAATGAGTAAAATATATAGTGATATTTTAAGTGGGACAATGGATGCATACGCTTCAGTAATTTCAAACAATCTAAATGTTGTTATGAAAACTATGACATCATTAACAATATTAATATCAATGCCTACATTAGTTGCAAGTATTTGGGGAATGAATGTAGACTTACCTTTACAAGACACAAGAATAGGATTTTTTATTTTAGTTGGAATTTCGGTATTAATAACAGGTACAGTATTCTTATGGCTTAGAAAAAAAGATTTAATTTAAAATATAGGAGATAAAGATGATAAATTCAATAGGTGTAACAGTAAGATTTGGAAAAAGAGTATTATTTGAAGATGTAAACATTAAGTTTACAAAAGGAAATTGCTATGGACTTATAGGAGCAAATGGTGCAGGCAAATCAACATTTTTAAAGGTTTTATCAGGAGAATTAGAACCAAGTAAAGGTGAAATAGCTATAGATAAAGGAGCTAGATTATCAGTTTTAAAGCAAGACCACTTTGCTTACGAAGAGTTTTCTGTAATTGATACTGTTATAATAGGAAATAAAGAATTATACGACATTATGAAAGAAAAAGAAGCGTTATATGCAAAACCAGATTTCAATGAAGAAGATGGTTTAAAAGCAGCAAAATTAGAAGAAAGATTTGGAAATTTAGATGGATGGAATGCGGAATCTGATGCTGCAATTCTTCTTAACAACTTAGGAATTCCTGCAGTTAATCATTACAAACTAATGAGTGAGTTAGAAGCAAAGGATAAAGTTAAGGTATTGCTAGCACAAAGCTTATTTGGAAACCCAGATGTATTATTACTAGATGAGCCTACAAATGATTTAGATATAAAAAGTATAGAATGGTTACAAGAATTTTTAATTAATTTTGAAAATACAGTAATTGTGGTATCTCACGATAGATATTTTTTAAATAAAGTATGTACACATATTGCAGATGTAGATTTTGGAAAAATTAAGATATATCCTGGAAACTATGATTTTTGGTATGAATCAAGTCAGTTAGCATTAAAACAAGCTAAAGAGCAAAACAAGAAAAAAGAAGAGAAAATAAAAGAACTACAAGAGTTTATTGCGAGATTTAGTGCAAATGCCTCAAAATCAAAACAAGCAACATCAAGAAAAAAATCATTAGAGAAAATCGAATTAGAAGAAATTAAAGCATCTAATAGAAAATATCCATATATAGATTTCAAACCAGACAGAGAACCTGGAAAAGAAATATTAAGGGTGAACAACATATCAAAAACAATAAATGGAGAGAAAATATTGGACGATATTTCGTTTAATATAAGGACAGATAATAAAGTAGCTATTGTATCAGATAATGAGCTTAGAACCACCTTATTGTTCCAAATAATAGCCGGTGAAGTTGAACCAGATGAAGGAACGATAGAATGGGGACAAACAATAACTTATGATTATTTCCCAAAGGATAATGGATATATGTTTGAAGAATCAAAATCAATAGTAGACTGGCTAAGACAATATTCGAAAGACCCAGATGAAACATACGTTAGAGGATTCTTAGGAAGAATGTTATTCTCAGGTGATGAAGCACTAAAAAATGTTAATGTTTTATCAGGAGGAGAAAAAGTAAGATGTGTCTTATCTAAGCTAATGTTATCAGGAGCAAATTTACTTATATTTGATGAACCAACAAACCATTTAGATATGGAAGCGATAACAGCATTAAATGAAGGATTAAAGAAGTTTAAAGGAAATCTAATATTTACATCACATGACCATCAACTAATGCAAACGGTTGCAGATAGAATAATAGAATTAGGACCAAAAAAGAAATTTGATAAAGATATAACTTACGATGAATATTTAGAGAAAAATAATGTATAAAAATGCCGGCGGCGTTGCACTAGTAGTGCTACGCCGCCGATCTTTGTCCTCAATCAGGGTTCTTGCTTGGACGCATCAGTCGTGCGCGGTCATGATGCCACCGCCAACGATAGGGATGGCACTGAACAACGGCTCGGGCACAAACTGGGGATCGACCTCGTGGAGCTTACCGCAGACAGGGCACTGGGCGTACACCACATACTTTTTGGTGCTGGTCCCGTCATCGGGAAGACACTTCCGCTGCAGATCCTGGGGCAGCGCGATCTCATAAGAGATATCGCACTCCTTGCACCCCTCGATCAGGGGCCAGCAGGAACGATTGTGAACTTTAACGATTCTCATAGACATGGAGAATCCTCCTTGCCTCACGGGCAATGAAATATATGCTTGGCTAAATGCCTTACACAAATATATTGTACCACACTTTACATAAAATAGCAAATAAAAAAGGCTGGGTGACTTGCATTGTGCATAGTCACCCTTCCTTCATGTGAAGATTGTTCAATTTGGCCTATACTTTGCCCACCTGACGTAGGTATTACTCGTGATGAACGTAGGGAACACAGGCCGGATCCAACGGAACCTTAGCGGCGATAGCGGGGGGGACCCGATCCTTGGAGATCTCGTAGCGGGTCTCGCAGCACGGACATTTCACCGTGAAGTAGGTCCGATTCAGCTTCGGAATCGGAATCCGGTCGATCGTCTGATAGGTGTATTCGTCCACCCTCTGCATGTCGGTCGGCAGACTCACCTCGATGTCGCATGCGTCTGTCGGACAATACATTCTGAGGGGCCAGTCGTGGTCAGCAATCTTCGTGATTCGCATGAGCAAATCCTCCTCCCATATTGGGTAATAAATTTTTGGTAGACGCAAAACGTCGTACACAAATATATTATAGCACAATTTACATAAAATAACAACAAATTTGCTAAAAACCCTTGACAAAAGCAAAAAAATGATGTAAAGTATATTAGCATTACAAAATTAAAAAGGGTGTAGTAGTTATGGATAGGAAAGTGGAAATAAGTTTACTTTGCCAAATATATGGCAAACTCTTAACTGAAAAACAACTAAATATATTAGATAACTATTATAACCTAGACTTGTCTCTTTCAGAAATCGCTGAAAATGAAAAAATCACTAGACAAGCAGTTAGAGATATTATGAAAAAGGGGGAAAATAAACTTTTCGAATTTGAAGAGAAGTTAGGAATTATGAAAAAGACACAAAGACAAGAAGAAAAAATAGCTGACATATTATCAGAACTTACAAAAATTCAAACAAAGTTTACAGATGAACAAATAGCTGAAATATTAGAACACATCAAAGAAGAGCTAAATTGCGTAGTGTAAAAAGACAAGAAGAGAAACCACAATAAAAAGGAGGAAATGATATGGCCTTTGAAGGATTATCATCAAGATTACAAAGTATAACAAGAAAACTTAGTGGTAAAGCAAGAATTACTGAAGGTGACTTAAAAGAAGTATTAAGAGAAGTAAAATTAGCTTTATTAGAAGCCGATGTTAACTTTAAAATTGTAAAAGAATTCATATCAGAGGTAGAAACAAAAGCATTAGGTCAAGATGTATTAAAATCATTAACTCCAGGTCAACAAGTTATAAAAATAGTAAGGGATGAAATGACTAAACTTTTAGGAGGAGTTACAAGCAAGATAAACTTTACTCCAAATCCACCTACTATAATAATGCTAGTAGGACTTCAAGGATCAGGAAAGACAACTACTTGCGTAAAGATTGCAAATC
>CAYMDN010000044.1:0-8914 GCA_964389545.1 uncultured Clostridium sp.
TTATCCGTACTAAACGGTACAATCTCATCACTCCTTTTCAAATTTTTCGGAATCTTATTAATTATAACACAAAAAGCAAAGATTTACAATTTTATGTAAATCTTTGTTTCTTATTTTATCCAAATAAACTTATCTGATTACTTTGTGGTATACCATTTAAACAACCAAATTTGCTTAGTAGCTCTACCATTGATTTTCCAATTTTGGCCTTTAGCTGTAAATCATCTATACACATGAATTTTCCTTCTTCCTGTACAGCATTATAAATGTTATCTGCTGCTATTCCACCAAGCCCTGCAATGCTTGATAATGGTGGTCTTATTTTTCCATCTTCTATTAAAAATTTACTACTATGAGATTTGTATATATCAATTGGTAAGAACTCAAATCCTCTTTCATACATTTCTAATACGATTTCTAAAATTGTATACATTCCCTTATCTTTTGCTGTCGCATTGTTTCCTAATAGTTCTATTTCCTTCATTTTTGCCTTTACTTTTTCTTTCCCATGTATCATAAATTCGCTATCAAATTCATCTGCTCTAATTGAAAAAAATGTTGCATAATATGCTAATGGATGATGAACTTTAAACCATGCAATTCTGAATGCCATTGTTACATACGCTACTGCATGAGCTTTAGGAAACATATATTTTATCTTCTTGCAAGAATCTATATACCACTCTGGGACATTGTTTTCTCTCATAATTTCTTCCATATCTGGCTTTAGTCCTTTACCTTTACGAACACTTTCCATTATCTTAAATGATTTATCTGGTGGCAGTCCTTTTTTTATTAAATACGTCATAATATCATCTCTTGTACATATTGCATCACTTAATGTTGCTGTTCCTTCTTGTATTAATGTTTGAGCATTATTTAGCCACACATCTGTACCATGTGATAATCCAGATATTCTTATTAATTCTTCAAATGTAGTTGGTTTAGTTTGTACAAGCATTTCTCTAACAAATTTTGTTCCAAATTCTGGTACTCCAAATGAACCAACTTTTGAATTTATTTGTTCTGGTGTAACGCCTAACGCTTCTGTTGATGTAAATAAAGACATTGTTTCTTTATCATCAAGTGGTATAGTTTTCGGGTCTATTCCTGTTATGTCTTGTAGCATTCTTATAACTGTTGGATCATCATGTCCTAGCATGTCTAGCTTTAACAAGTTTTTATCTATTGAGTGATAATCAAAATGTGTTGTTATTATATCTGAATTTGGGTCATCAGCAGGATGTTGCACTGGACAGAATTCATATATTTCTCTGCCATGTGGTACAACTATAATTCCACCTGGATGCTGACCTGTTGTTCTTTTTACTCCCACACATCCATCTACTAATCTTGATATTTCCGCATTTGTTGTCGGTATATTTCTTTCTGTAAAATAATTTTTCACATATCCAAAAGCTGTTTTTTCTGCTATCGTACCAACTGTTCCTGCTTTAAACGTTTTTCCTTTTCCAAAAATAACTTCTGCATATCTATGTATTTTGCCCTGATATTCTCCTGAAAAGTTTAAGTCAATATCAGGTTCTTTATCTCCATTGAATCCAAGGAAAGTTTCGAATGGTATATCCATTCCATCTTTGCACATTTTTGCACCGCATTTTGGACAATTTTTATCCAAATAGTCTACTCCATTTTTTATTCCATAATCAGTAAAATCTGAATACTTACATTCAGGGCATCTATAATGTGGAGGCAATGAATTAACCTCTGTAATTCCTAACATATTCGCTACAAAAGATGAACCTACCGATCCTCTTGACCCAACTAAGTATCCATCTTCATTAGATTTTAAAACTAGTCTTTGTGCAATTATATATAAAGTTGAGAATCCATTTTTTATAATTGAATCTAACTCTCTCTCAAGTCTTGCACGTACTATTTCTGGTAATGGATCTCCATACAATTCTTTAGCCTTTGCTTCGCAAGTCTCTCTTATTTCTTCTTCTGCACCTTCAATAACTGGAGGGCATTTTTCCTTAGAAATTGGGCAAACATCTTCACACATATCTGCTATTTTATTTGTGTTTGTTACAACTATTTCATATGCTTTATCTGAATCTAAATAATCAAATTCTTTTAACATTTCTTCTGTTGTTCTCAAATACAATGGTGCCTGGTTGTCACAGTCAGAAAATCCTTGTCCTGCCATTAAAATCCTTCTATAAACTTCATCTTGTGGATCCATAAAATGTACATCACATGTTGCTACAACTAGCTTATTATATTTTTCTCCCAATTCGATAATCTTTCTATTTATGTTCTTTAGTTCTTCTTCATCTTGAACCGTGCCATCTCTTAACATAAATCCATTGTTTCCAAGTGGTTGAATTTCATAGTAATCGTAATATTTAGCAATCTTATCTATCTTCTCTTCTCCTTTATTTTGTAGGATTGCTCTATATAATTCCCCTTGCTCACATGCACTTCCTAGTAATAGTCCTTCCTTATATTGGTTAAATACACTCTGTAAAATTCTTGGTCTTTTATGGTAATAGCTCAAATGTGAAATTGATATTAATTTATATAAGTTCTGTAATCCTGCTTGCGTCTGAGTTAAAATAATTGCATGATATGCTCTCGGTTTTTTCCAACCATTTTCAACGTCTTGTGGAATTTCATCATCTGGAACAAAATATGCTTCTACTCCATATAAAACTTTTATATCTAATCCTAGATCATCAACCGCATGTTTTGCTTCTGGAAAGGCTTGTACCACTCCATGGTCTGTTATTGCTATAGATTTCATTCCCCATTTTGCAGCTCTTTTTATTAGTTCTTTTGCTGGTGTTACTGCATCCATCTGGCTCATCTGAGTATGCATGTGTAGTTCCACACGTTTTGTTAGTGCATTATCCATTCTTATTGTTTCTTCTTGTGCTGGCAATTCTATTACAATGTTTGCAATTACGCCTATTTCATGTGCATAATTATCATATTGTACATTTCCTTGTAGTTTTACTCTCATACCTTTTTGTATTCTAGAAAGTACCTCACTTACTTTTTCAGGTTCAATAAATGATTTACATGTTATAGTGCTTGTACCATCATATACATCAAACATAGCAAGAGTTTTACCGTTTTTTAATTCTCTTGAATCCGTGTGTGTAATTTTTCCCTGTAAAGCTACTTTTCCATAATCTGTTGTTAAATCTTTTATTTTAACAACTTGTTCTTTTATATTTGCTGATCTTCCTATTATCAATGGTGTTTTAGGTTTTTCTTCTTCCTTTGTTTCTACTTTTGCTTCGGCCTTTTTTTCTTCTTTTTTAGCTTGTACAACTGTTTCAATATTTTGTACTAAATTTTTGTATACATTGTTTTGCACTTCTTCTAGAAAATCATGTTGCTTTTTCAAGTCTTCCTCTGTTGCTACTTCATTGTATTCAACTTTATATTTTTTTCCATATAGGTTCATAAATAGCAAATTTAATACTTTATCAATTTCATAAGAATGTAGAAAATCAGAGTTTTGATTTTTTAAATTGATTGTAACCATATTTCCATTTACTTCTATTGTGCTATCTTTAAGAATTCCTTTTGTAATTGGAAATTTCTTGGTAATGTATTTTTCTGTATCTTGCCAATCATCTATTAATGTGTCTTTTAATTCTACACCTTCATATTCTATTTCTATTATAACTGATTTTATCATGAACCTTTTACTTAAATAGTTTTCAAAATCAACTAGCTCCTCTAGAGTTAGTTGATTTTGCATAACTATATCTATTTCTAATTTATTAGTTTTTTTATATAAGTTTATTGCTGTAATTTTTCCTTCTAGTATATTATTGTTGTTTGTATAATCTTGAAATACATCCTTAACCGTCTTCTGCATTTTGTTATTCCCCTCTTTACTCCTGTTTTAGAATTTATTATTTCTTTAACTTATATTTAAAATACTTTTACTATATCATTATAAGTTACGAATATTGATAATCCTATCAATAAAAAGAATCCTATCATTTGTATTCCTATTTCAACATTTTCTTTTAACGGTTTTCTACGTATTGCTTCAATCAATAATAGTAGTATTTTTCCTCCATCAAGTGGTGGAAGTGGTAATAAATTTGTTATTCCCAAAGACACTGATATTACTGATAGCATATAGAAAAAGTCTACAAATCCACTAGTTTCTACAACCATATCAGAAATTCCAACTATTCCTGTTAATTGATCAACCTGTACTTTTCCAGTGAATAGCTCTATAATGCTTTGTATTGCTAATTTTAGAAAGTCCATTGTAAATAGAAGTCCATTTTTTATTCCTAATATACTTATTGCTATGATTGCACATACAATTAGTCCAAAAATTATATTGATTCCTCCACCAGCTAATAGTATAAGCATTCTTTTCCATCTGCTTTGTTTATTATATGCGTGCTCATCTTCTACTGGATTTTCTTCTCCTAACATATTAACAAAGCCTCCCATAGGAATTAATCTTAATTCATATGTGGTTTCTTTACCTTGCTTTTTCCATATTGCAGGTCCAAATCCAATAGCAAATTGCTTAACTTTCACTTTAAATATTTTTGCAACTGTAAAATGTCCTAATTCATGTATAAATATTAGAAAACCTAGTAAAAATGCTATTTTTAATATATTAACTATAATCGTCATACATTCTCCCCTTTAGATTAATGTCAAAAGGTAATATGCAAATGGTGCTATGAAAATTATACTGTCTATTCTGTCTAACATTCCTCCATGCCCTGGTATAAGATTTCCATAGTCTTTTATTTTTACAAATCTTTTTATAGATGATGCTGCTAAATCACCTATTTGACTTAAAACACTTAATAATATAGTTATACCCAAAATAGGTAGAATTGATATACTTAAATTTGCAAATTTATTTATACATAGAGTATATATAACAGCTAGTAAAACAGCTCCTACTATTCCTCCAACACTGCCTTCTATAGATTTTTTGGGGCTGATTTCTGTTAATTTATGTTTTCCAAATTTCGATCCAATAAAGTATGCAAAAGTGTCTGTTCCCCATGATGCAATTGCTATATACCATATTAAAAATTTACCATTTTCTGCTCCATAAAGTAATGGGATAAACATTAGAAATCCTAACACATATAATATTCCAAATGCACTAATCATCATATTTACAATGCTTGTTTTCATATTTGTAACTATAAGTTTTGTAAATAGCGCTACAATTATTATTGGTGCCATTAATGGTAATGCCTCTTTAGGAATAATATCTAAAAACGCAATACTAATAGCCATAACTAACCCAATTATTCTATCTATTCTATCTTTATTTTTAAATGCGTTAAAATATTCACTAATTGCTAATATTCCCACTATCGAAGCTGTTATATTTACTATTGTTGTGTTCCCTATAATTAAAATTAATAATAATACACTGAATAATACCACTCCTGATATAATTCTTGTTTTTTTCATTATACTTTCACCTCATCTGGCCTTCCACCAAATCTTCTGTTTCTTTTTTGATATACTTTTATTGATTCTAATAAATCATCTTCTGTAAAAGCTGGCCAGTATTTTTCTGAGAAGTAGAATTCAGAATATGTGCATTGCCATGGTAAAAATCCACTTACTCTTAATTCTTTACTTGTTCTTATAAGTAAATCTGGGTCTGGTTGATTTGCTGTATAAATGTTATTTGAAATTGAATCTTCGGTAATATCTTCTATACTCATTTCTCCATTTTTCACTTTTTCAGCTAATACTTTTGCTGCATGAACAATTTCTTTTCTTCCACCATAGTTGAATGCAATATTTAAAACTAATCCTGTATTATTTTTTGTTTTCTCCACAAGTTTATTAATCCTTGATTGTATATCTTTAGGTACGTTCTCCTTCTCTCCTATTACACGTATTTTGATATTCTCCAAATCCGCTTTTCTTAGCATTGAATCCAAATTAGCTTTTAATATAAACATTAATGCTGCAACTTCTTCTTTTGTTCTTTTCCAATTTTCTGTTGAGAAGGCATAAACGGTAAGATATTTTATACCTATTTTATTACAAAATTTTGCGATTGTTTCTAAGTTCTTTGATCCTGCCTTGTGTCCTTCCTTTGTAGATAAGTTATTTTCTTTTGCCCATCTTCTGTTTCCATCCATTATTATTCCAATATGTTTAGGTAGATTTGTAATATCAATTTCTTCCATTTTTACCTCCTAAATTTCTTTTGTTTATTCTATCATAAATAACTATAAAAAATAAATACTTTTTTATGTTTTTGTAATTTTATTTTAGTCTGTAAAAATAAGTACTTTTGTTCCAGTATTTATGCTTATTCCTTTGCTTGGAATTTGCTTTGTTACTATACTTTCGTCAGTTATTTCTTCTGCAATTTCAACCTCTAAATTTATTTCATTTAAAATTTGTTTAGCCTCTTTAACTGTTATTCCAATAATGTTTGGCATTTCTACATTTTCTTTTACTTCTGCATTTGCATTTTCTATTTCTAAATATGGCATTATCTCTCCTAATACTTGTGAAGCTACTGGTGCTGCAACCCCTCCTCCTTGGTGTATTTTGTCGCCACTTTTTTAACTTAAATAGTCTATTAGTTTTAAGTTTCAATGTGCATGCATCTATATTTTTCAAAGCCATATTCTACTACGCTTTTTCCAAATGTGTCATAAGTATGTGCTGCTATCAATGTATTATTCACAGTAGTACCATTTTGCACTACTATCAAAGAATGTGTAAATGTAGTTCCATTAAAACTTAATTGAATAACATCTCCAACTTTTAAATTCTCAATATTACTTATTTTTCCTTTTGGTCCTGCACCATTATTGGATAATAAAAAATTATATAAAAATTCTACTCCTGTCCATGATGGAGATTTATTATTTCCATTTATATAATACCAGCCATTTCTTTTACTGTAATTCATTTGACTACATCCTGCAAATATACATTGTGATACAAAATTTGTGCAATCTCCTCCAATTGAATCAAAGTTGTAATATTGGGGATTTCTTTCATAAGCCCACTTTTCAGCATATTCATATACTTTTTGTCTGTTATACATTTGTCCCTCCTTTGTTTTATTTTACTAAATTAAAAATTAGTATTTCATTATCTTTACTATTTTATATTATATGATTTATTTCATATGGTGTTTTGTGTTTTAACTTTTAACTATCTAAAGGAATATAATGTTATTAGAAGATTAAGTTTAGAGGTGTTAATTTATGTTTTCAAATATATTTAAAACAGCTACAGCTCATATTAAAGGTTCTACAAGATATCCCAATATTTATGGTATTGTAACTTTTAAAGAAACCAAAAATGGAATTTTATTAACTGCTAAAGTAAATGGTTTGCCACAATCTAAAGACCAATGTTCACGGAAGATTTTTTGGATTTCATATACATGAACGGAAATTCTTGCACTGGAAGCATTGAAGATGAATTTGCAAATGCAAAAACTCACTTTAACCCAACTAAATGTCTTCACCCCTTTCATGTAGGCGATTTGCCACCTTTAATTGAAAATAATGGATATGCGTATATGAGCGTTTTAATTAATAAGTTTAAAATTCAAGACATTATTGGAAGGGTTTTAATTATTCATGATATGCCAGATGATTTTACTACTCAGCCAAGTGGTAATTCTGGCATTAAAATCGCTTGTGGTAAAATTGAAAAATAGTGTGTTTAGAGTGTATAGATTATATTACTTTCAAATTGAACTCTTTATTATCTTCTATATACTCTAGTATTTTATCTAATTCATTCATAAATTTAAAATGAATTGTTATTCTTTTGTTTTCATGTACTTCTATGTAATCAATTAGCTCTGTAATAATATCTCTATCTAATTCTGTTATATTTTTGTGTAATTTAAAGTTTTCTATCCATAGGCTATTTAAATTTACGATTTCTTTTTGCTTTTCTTTTTGTTTATCTAAATTCGCTATCATTTCTTTTATTTTTTTAACATCTAATTCATATTTTTGTTTATACTCTAAATATTCTTCTTTTGTTATGTAATTGCTTTTCCAATCTTCATATAAACATCTTTTTAAATTGTTTATTTTACATATCTCTTTTTCTTTTACTTGTTTCATATTTCCTAGATTTTCATTTGCTAATTTTTTGGTATTAAATTCATTAATTTGTTCTAATAATTTTTCAGTGTTAACTAGTAATTCTATATGTAATTTAGTGGCTTCTAATACTGCATTTTTTAACTCTTCAACTTTTAGAGTATGTTTTGTACATAACTTATTTGATTTTTTTCTGTATGTACCACATATGTAATATTCATATACTATGCCACTTCTATTTTTACAGTATTTTTTATGCATTGCTCTACCACAATCTGCACATTTTAGTGTTCCTGCCCACATACTTAATTCACCACTTTTTTGTACTCTAGTATCACGTTCTTTCATACATTGTGCTTTATCAAATATCTCTTTTTCTACAATAGGTTCATGCATATTTTCTACTGTAATCCATTCATCTTCTGGCACTTGTTCAACTTTATGGACTTTATAACTTTTTACTCTTCTTTTTCCTTGTGTAACATTTCCTATGTAAACATCATTTTTTAATATATTTCTAACTGTTGATGGACACCAAGAATAATCTTCTTGTATCATTTGAGCATTATTATAATTTTGATTTAGCTTTTCCTTTTTATATCCTGTGGGATTTAAGACTCCCATATCATTTAATCTATGACATATACTTAAATTGCCTAAACCTTCATTTACTTTCCATTTGAAAATTTTTCTTACAATTTCTGCTGGTTCTTTATCAATGATTAACTTATGATTATTCTCTGGATCTTTTATATAACCATATGATGGAAATGCTCCTACAAATTCTCCGTTTTTTCTTTCTTCCATTTAATGCTGACTTTATTTTTATTGATGTATCT
>CAYMDN010000045.1:0-8633 GCA_964389545.1 uncultured Clostridium sp.
TAAATCATGATGAATATGGAAGAGGAAGCTTTGTAGATTTAAATAGAGCAGGAGTTCCACTAATAGAAATAGTATCAGAACCAGATTTAAGAAGTCCAGAAGAAGTAGATGCTTATTTGAAAAAATTAAAATCAATACTTGAATATATAGAAGTTTCAGATTGTAAAATGCAACAAGGTTCTTTAAGAGCAGATGTCAACGTTTCTGTAAGAAAAAAAGGAGACACAAAATTAGGTACAAGAACAGAAATGAAAAATATGAACTCATTTAGATCTATAACAAGAGCAATAGAATACGAAGCAGAAAGGCAAATAGAAGTGCTAGAAAATGGTGGAACTATTGAACAAGAAACTTTAAGATGGGATGAAGTATCAGGAAAAACTTTCTCAATGAGAGATAAAGAAGATGCACAAGATTATAGATATTTCCCAGAGCCAGATTTAGCAGTTATACATATATCAGATAAAATGATAGAAGATATAAAAAATAGTTTACCAGAAATGCCAGAAAGTAGAAGAGAAAGATATATTAATGAATTTAAACTACCAGAATATGATAGCAACATTTTAACATCATCAAAATATTTTTCAGATTTATTTGAAGGTGCAACAAAAAAATGTAATAATCCAAAAGCAGTCAGCAATTGGATTATGACAGATATTATAAAGAAGTTAAATGAAACAGAACAAGATCCAAATGAAATACCATTTACAGCAGAGCAACTTGGAGAACTAGTCATTCTTATAGATAAAGGAACGATAAGTTCAAGTATTGCAAAAAAAGTATTAGATGAATTATTTGAAAATCCAAGAAGTCCAGAACAAATTATAAAAGAAAAAGGATGGATTCAAATTTCTGACGAAGGAGCGATAAAAGAAGTAGTTCAAAAAATATTAGAAGCCAATCCAAATTCAATATCTGATTATAAAGCAGGAAAAGACAGAGCATTAGGGTACTTAGTAGGGCAAGCAATGAAAGAAACAAAGGGAAAAGCAAACCCTCAAATGTTAAACAAAATGTTTTTAGAAGAGTTAAACAAATAAAAGTGAGAACACCACCAGCAGTCTGCTGGTGGTGTTTGTTTACCTTCGCAATTTTCATGCGGTTTCATGAGCTACGCGGAATTATTTGGTTGAAGGTTGGCCATCATGAGGATCATAAATTAGGTCATCCAAATCGGTGCACTGGGCGATTACACGACGGGCAATGTCCATGGAAGGACCTCCAACGTCATGAGGCTGTTTGGATGCATCAATATGGAGCTCGCCCTTTTCACAAAGGCGATTAATCCTCTTGGCACATTCATTCCGAAATCCGCAGTGATCACATTTTTGAAACATACAGTAAACCTCCTATTGTGTGATACTATGATTATAGCATGGTGTAAAAAAAGTATGCAAATTTATCGCCCTTTTTTAACCTGGTCAAGAACAAATCCACAACAAAAGAATGCAGAAAACATAGTTACGGCAAGCTTTACAACCAATATACCAATCTTAAAAAAAATTTGAGAAATTGGATTGTAAGTATATAATAATAAAATATATGTACCAACTATTGCTGTAATTAAAGATAATCTAAATCCCCTTTTCATAACTTTCAAAATATTAATATCTATACTTTTAATTTCTTTAATAAAATTCATCATTAGTAATCCTCCTATAAAATAATGTTAACATAAATAAAACTCATAATCAAAGGTAATTTCTGTCATAAATATTTATTTTATATGATATATAATGACATCTTGTTAAAGAAACTTAAATTATCATTTAGCTTTTTATAAATGCTATTTGAGGCTTTATTGATGAAAATAAAAAAATACAATCATTGAAACACTTGAAAATACAGCAATGTTAATTTAAGTTGCGAATATTCAAACTTAAATTGATAGAAAGCAACTAAAAAAACGGGTATAATTTCAAGCAGATGAATGGAGAAAAAAACTAGTCTAACAATAAATTATAATTTGATAAGGAGAGCAGAATGAGTATTTTAATAAAACATATTTTAAGAAATATTAAAGAAAATATAGGAAGAAGTATTTTAATTATACTAGCATTAACAATTGCTACAACTGTTTTAATCCTAAATATAACATTACCAAATGAATTAGTATTGAAAATTGAAGAAACTTTGCGAAGTATATATGGAAAAACAGATATTTCAATTTCTACAGTAGAACCATTTAGCGTAGAAGATATAAATCTAGGTGATGAAAAACTTGAATTTGTTGGATATTCAGAAATAGAAATGGAATCTGAAAAAAAAGAAACTACTCTTATTATGGGAATAAATATAGAAAATGCTATAAAATTAAATTTGTTAGGAGAAGATGTACCGATATTAAATGATAATGAAGTAGTTATTAGTAAAAAGGTAGCAGAAAAATCAGGATATAAGCAAGATGATATAATTAAACTAAAATATGAAGGTTCGGAATATGAATTAAGAGTTGTAAAAATTGTGAATAAAAAAGGACTTACATCTATAGATATAGAAAATGATTTATTCATTTCAAATATAAGCACTGTAAATGAAATAAAAAAAATAGATAGTGATAGATATGATGGTTTGTATTTAGATGTAGACGATAATGATAAAATAAGCTTTGTAAAAGATTATTTAAAAGAAAACAATGATAACTATATAATAGAAAGATTAGTTGATGAAGAAGCAATTAGAGAAGAACTTTCTATGATTAATTATATAATGATATTAATATTCGCTATGGCAACAATCATGATTTATTTTGTTATAAGCTCTTTAAATAAAATTATAATAGCAGAAAGAATTCCTGTAATTGGAACGTTTAGAAGTGTTGGTGCAACCAAAGGAAAAATGAATTTTATTTTAGTATTAGAAAACTCAATTTATGGGCTAATATCAGGAATAATTGGTAGTATATTAGGTAACATCTTAAATAGTAAGACAGCAAGTTTATTTATAACTACAAATGGAGTAGAACTTACAAATAAAACAACAAAAATGACATTAGGAATAATGCTTATAGGAATTATTTTTGCAGTAGTTTTACAAATTATTATATCAATTAAAGAAATATTAAAAGCCAATAAACAGCCTATAAAAGATATTATTTTTAATACACAAAATTCTAGATATAAAATAAGAAATTTCAGAACTATTTTTGGCTTCATAATGATTATTTTAGCTTTTTCTTTAAACTATTTAAACAATAAAACTCAAATAGTTTTAACTATACTATCTTTATTATTATTTATAGTTGGAATTGCTAATATTGTACCTATACTAATGCAAATGTTGTCTAAAATATTACATACTGTTTTCAAAAAAATAGGAATTCCTACAGCAATAATTGCGAGTAAAAATATAGGTTATAATAAAATGCTTATTTCTTCATCAAGGTTGATAGTCGTTGCACTATCGTTGATGATTACTATAATTACAGTTTCAAGTTCCTGTACGGAATTGTTTAACGCTTTTAGGCTTGTTACTCAAGATTATGATATTGTCATACAAAATGTAAGTAAAACATCTGAAAAATATAATGAATTGATAAACATAGATGGAGTTGAAAAAGTAGATTACTTAAATGTTTTCTTTGATGAAAAACCAACATATAATGGTAAAACTTTTACGGAATCTCCTATGATATTAGGTGAATCAGAAGAAGTAGCGTATATAAAAGACTTTGATTATAAAATTAGTGATTTAAAATATAATGAAGTATTAATTGATGAAAAATATGCTGAAAAGAACGAAATAAATATAGGAGATACTCTAAAAATAAAATTTGATACCATAAATAAAGAACTTGAGTACAAAGTTATGGGATTTGTTAATACAACATATTTTTCTACTTCAAGAAATGTTATAATAGTTAATCTACAAAATTGTTTAGATAATTTAACGGATATTCCATTCCAGGTGCATTTGAAATGTAGTGATAATGCAGATTTGGAGAAAATAAAGAAAATAGCAAAAGATGAGATAAAAGAAGTAGGAATAAGAATCCAAACTGTTGATGAGTATATAAGTGAACAAGAAGAACAAGTAAATTCTATAATAGGTATGTTTTATATAATACTAGGCTTAGCAGTTATATTATCATTTATAGGAATAGTTAATAATCAGGTAATAGGATTTATGCAGAGAAGAAAAGAATTGGCTATTCTAAACTCAACATGTATGAGCAGAAATCAAATAAAGCAAATGATGATTTTTGAAACGATATTGTCAAATTTGATTTCATGTAGCTTAGCAGTATTGGTAGGATTTTTATCGACAGGAATTATAGATAAGTTTATGCAAGGACTATCTTTATATGTTGAAATATCATTTAACTTGATTTTTACATTAAAATTTATCGGAATAATTTATATAATTTTATTATTAACATTAATTATTCCAATAAGAAGATTAAGAAAAATGAATATTGTGAACGAAATAAAATATGAATAGGAGATAAGAAATGAGTATTATAGAATTAAATAAAGTGAGTAAAATTTTTGGAAATAAAGATAGAGAAACTAAGGTGTTGGATAATATCTCTTTACAAGTAGAAAAAGGTGAATTTGTTTCTTTGATGGGAGCTTCTGGTAGTGGAAAGTCAACACTATTATATTTAATTGGTGGTTTAGATAATCCAACAGATGGAGAAATCTATATTAATGGTAAAGATGTTAATAAAATGAAAGAAAAAGAATTAGCAAAATTAAGAAGAAAAGATATAGGATTTGTATTTCAATTTTATAATTTAGTACAAAATTTAACTGTTGAAGAAAATATAATGTTACCTGTTATAATGGATGGAAAAAAAGAAAAAGATTATAAAGAAAGATTAAATAAAATATTAAGCATTATAGGTTTAGAGGATAAAAGAAAAAGCTTACCTAGAGAATTATCAGGAGGACAACAGCAAAGAGTGTCTATTGCAAGAGCAATAATATTAAATCCTTCAATAATACTTGCAGATGAACCTATTGGAAATTTAGATTCAAAATCTGGAGAAGAAGTTATGAAATTATTTAAACAAATAAATGAAGAAGAAAAAATAACGATTTTACAAGTAACTCATTCAGAGTCTGCTGCCCAATATGGGAACAAATTAATTAGGCTAAAGGATGGGAAAATAATTTAATATATATAGTTTATTTCTGTGATAAGAGATTTTATAGAGGAATAATGCTTAAAGGAACAGTAGAAGTTTTAGAAGATAAAGAATCAAAAGAAATCAACTAAAATACTAAAAAGCTAATTACAAAGTTTTGTTAATTTGATGGACTTTTTAGGCTTTATATGATAAAATATATAAAATAACGACCTTTGTGTTATTTGTAAAAATCACAAGCCACCACAAGGTGATTGGATCAAATAAACCCAAAAGGTCTTATTCTTTGATATGTAATAATAGTAAAATCAAGATTATAAAGGTAGGAAGCTATATTAACATATTAGATAAACTTGGATTTGATTTTTCAACGCTAAGTCCCGAAGATAGAGCAGTTTTTAAAGGACTTATAACCGAATATTCAAAAGATATAGCAAGATTTAATGAACCTGAGGTACAAAAATATTTTTCAGAGCTATACTCAAAAAGAAGTCTATATTTTCCTGATGAAGATAAGAACGAAGCACTAGAGGGATTCATAAGATATGATATTATAGAATATCTAAAAAGCCCAGAACTTAAACAAATAATAGAAGGTAAATACCCAGGAACAGTAAAAGTAATAGATACAGAAGAGCAAGAGAGATAATAGGCTTTTTACATAAAAGAAAGATATATACTATTATGGAGGAAAACATGAAAGAGATAAATAATAAAATAAAATCAGTAAAATACATACTTTGGGATATTGATGGAACATTATTAAATTTTGAATTGGCAGAGAAAACGGCAATTAGAATATGCTTTAAAGAATTTAATATTGGAGAATGTAGTGATGAACAATTAGAAGTATATAAAAGTATCAATAGTAAATATTGGCAACAATTAGAAAGGGGAGAAATCAGCAAACCAGAACTTTTAGTAGCAAGATTTAGAGACTTTTTTTCGCTTTATAATATTGATGTATCAATAGCTCAAAAGTTTGATGAAAGATATCAAGTAATGCTTGGAGAAACAGCATGTTTTAATGAAAATGCAGAAGAAACAGTTATAAAATTAAAAGAAAAATATAAGCAATATGGAGCAACAAATGGAACGGCTGTAGCTCAAAAAATTAAGCTTGAGAGAAGCGGATTAAATAAAATATTTGAAGATGTTTTTATATCAGAAGAAGTAGGAGCAGAAAAACCATCAATAAAATATTATGAAAGTGTATATGAAAAAGTTGGAAGCAGTAATCCTGCGGAATATTTAATGATAGGAGACTCATTAACGAGTGATATTCAAGGCGGAAACAATATGGGAATTGCAACATGCTGGTTCAATCCAGAAAAGAAAATAAATGATAAAAATGTAATAGTAGATTACGAAATTACAGATTTAAAAGAACTTTTAAATATACTAGGCTAGATATAACACAATCTTGCTAAATACATATAGTTATAGTATAATTTCACTATGAGAACTTTAGTTGTAAATAGTAAATTTGATAATAAAAAACTAATAAATTTTATAAAAGATTCTTTTCCAGATCTTTCTTTAAACATGTTAAATAAAGCACTTAGAAATAAAGACATAAAAATAAACAATGTTCGAATAAAGGAAAACGTAACAGTCCATGAAGGAGAGAGTATTTCAATATATATTGCAGATGAATACCTTTTTCAAAAGATTGATATTGAAAAAGTCTTTGAAGATGAAAATATTTTAGTAATTAATAAGCCAGATAAAATAGAAGTGGTAAGTCCAATTGTAGATGAACAAACACTAACAACAATTTTAAGCAAAGAATATGATTTTATTTCACCATGTCATAGACTGGATAGGAACACAAGAGGATTAGTTCTATTTGCTAAAAACCAAGAGACATTGGATATAATGCTTGAAAAGTTTAAGAATAAAGAAGTTCATAAATTTTATAAATGCCTAGTTTATGGTATACCAAAAGAAAAGACAGCAACACTAGAAGCATACCTATTTAAAGATACAAAGAAATCAATGGTGTATATTTCCGATGTACCAAAAACGGGATACAAGAAAATTATTACTTCTTACCAAGTAATAGAAATCAATAAAAAAAATAATACTACTCTACTAAGCGTCGAACTTGCATTTTCAGGTAGAACACACCAAATACGAGCTCATTTAGCACATGCGGGACTTCCAATAATAGGTGATGGAAAATATGGTATAAACCAGATAAATAAAGAATTTAACAAAAAAACTCAAGAACTATATTCTTATAAAATTGTATTTGATTTTAGAACAGATGCAGGAATATTAAACTATTTAAATAGAAAAAATATATCACTATAAAGAGATACAAATAATAGAAAGAGCAAATAATAAAATTGCTCTTCTTTTTCATATTAAAGAGGTAAAAACCTTGATAAAACTGGAAAAATATAGTATAATGGAAAGGTACAACAAAAATTAAAAGGGGACAAAATGAACGATATAATAAAAGTTTTACCAAACTTTAAAAAGTATAATGATTATATTGAGAATGTAAAGAATAAAACAAATCCTATAATGCTTTCAGGATTAACAGATAGTGGAAAAGTGCATTTTGCATATTCCACTGCTTTTTACGTGGAAAAACCAATTTGTATAATAACATATAATGAATTGCAAGCAAAAAAGATTATAAAAAATTTGCAATACTTCACTAAAGACATAGAGTTTTTCCCTAAAAAAGAAATTATGGCATACAATTTTTTAACAGAAAGTAAGGATGTTGCGTATAGTAGAATTTCATGTTTGAACAATATGTATGATGGAAAAGCCAAAATTATTGTTACAACTATAGAAGCGGTTAGTCAAAAAATTATAAACAAAAATGTTTTATATAAAAATATAATAGTATTTAAAACAGGAGAGACTGTAGATTTAGAAGATATAAAAGAAAAACTTATTGCACTTGGTTATGAAAGAGCAGAGGTAGTAGAAAACAAAGCAGAATTTAGCATAAGAGGTGGAATAGTAGATATAGCTATAAGCGAAAAAGAAGGAATACGTATAGAGTTATGGGGAGACGAAATCGATTCTATAAGAACCTTTAATGTATCAAATCAAAGGTCAAAAGAAAAAATCGATACTATAAAAATTTATCCAGCACATGAATACATTATAGAAAACAGTTTAGAAGAAGTTATAAAAAACATAGAAGACGAAAAAGATATAGAAGACATAAAAGAGGGAAATTATATCTCAAAAATAGATAAATATTGGGATTTATTTTATGAAAATTCAAATAGTACATTCATGGAACATTTAAGTAATGATACAATAATATTTCTTGATGAAATTGGAAAAATAAAAGCAAGATCTGAAAATATAATAAAAGACACAAATAATCTAATTAAAAATTTGGTTGAAAAAAGAAGGTCAATACCACAAATTTTAACAAAAACTGAAGATTATATAAAGTTTTTAGATAGACTAAAGACACTACAAACAATATACTTGGAGAGTAAAGATATTGGATTTGTAGACAAACAAAGTATGCATGCAAAAAGAAACGGATATAGCTTTAGCTATA
>CAYMDN010000046.1:0-8443 GCA_964389545.1 uncultured Clostridium sp.
CTTCATCAATTAAATCTATTGCTTTATCTGGCAAGAATCTATCATTTATATATCTGCTAGCTAGACGTGTTGCTGTTTCTATTGCTTCATCTGTTATCTCCACTGCATGATGAGCTTCATATTTATTTCTAACACCTTTTATAATTTGAATTGTATCTTCTATGCTTGGTTCATCTAATATTATAGTTTGAAATCTTCTTTCTAATGCAGTATCTTTTTCTATATATTTTCTATATTCATTTAAAGTTGTTGCTCCAATTATTTGTACTTCTCCTCTTGCTAATAATGGCTTCAAAATATTTGCTGCATCTATTGCTCCTTCTGCAGCACCAGCCCCAACAATTGTGTGAATTTCATCAATAAAGAGAATAACATCTCCTACTTTGATTACTTCTTTTAATGCTTTTTTTACTCTTTCTTCAAAGTCTCCTCTATATTTTGCACCAGCTACCATACCAGATATATCTAGTGTCACAACCCTTTTGTTTCTCAAATTTTCCGGTATATTTCCTGATATTATTTTCTCTGCAAGTCCTTCAATTACAGCTGTTTTGCCAACACCTGGTTCTCCTAATAAGCATGGGTTGTTTTTTGTTCTTCTTGAAAGTATTTGTATTATTCTTTCAATTTCATTTTTTCTACCTACAACCGGATCTAGTTTCCCCTCTGAAGCTAATTTTGTTAAATCATTTCCGAATTGATTTAGCATTGGTGTTGAACTGTAACTTGTTCTATTGCCCTTCCCTGTAGTTTTACTATCTGTATTTCCTGATTCTGTCTCGCTTATAACATTAATTAATTCATTATATAACTTTTGAGAATTAACATTTAAGTCTAGCATAATTCTGACTGCTACACTATCTCCTTCTCTCATAAGACCTACTAATAAATGTTCTGTTCCGATATATTCTGAGTCTATTTTTCTTGATTCTTTATATGAATTTTCTATAACTCTTTTTGCTCTTGGTGTAAATCCTAAACTTGATGTTACTTTCTTTTCACTTGACCCTATTAATTCTTCTATTTTATTAAAAACATTTTCTGGTATGATATTTTGATTTTCTAATACCTTACTTGCTACTCCTTTTCCTTCTTTTGTTAGACCATATAAAATATGCTCTGTCCCTACATATTTATGTCCTAATTTAACAGCTAATTCGTTAGCGATTTTCATTGCTTCTTCTGCTCTTCCTGTAAATCTATATGCCATATTTCTTCTCAGTCCTTTCAATATTGTACAAGTTAAATTAATGTAAGTAGCATTTATTTACTTACCTATCATCCTATGTATTTCTAATCTGTTGTTATCGTTGCTCCAATAATACCCGCATCATTTTTTAATTTAGTTGTTACAATTTGAGGAATATTGTTATCATTAAAAATTTCATTTCTTTGTTTAATTCTATCATTTAATTTATCTAACAAAATATCCGAAAAATAAACAAAACTTCCACCTATTGCAATTTTTTGTGGTTCAAATATATTACTCAAATTTGCTAGTCCTGTAGCCAAATCATCAATATATTCATTTATTATGTCTTGCATTTTTTCTTCATTCAAATGTTCATCTATATATTTTCTGATTTCTTCTCCTGTTAAATCTTTAAATCCATATGCCTTAAGCACTTTATTCTTAAAAGCCTGCATCGATGCATATTTTTCAAAGCATCCTTTTCTTCCACAATTACATTGGATTCCGTTTTTTTGTATAACTATATGACCTATTTCAAAACCTTCATATTTTTTTGGTTTTAGTAATTTTCCTTCAAGAAAGACTGCTCCACCTATCCCTGTTCCTAATGTTACAAATATAGCATCATCACAGTTTTTTAAGCATCCTCTTGATTTTTCTGCTATAGCAGCACATTTAGCATCATTTCTTAAATAAATTGGAACATTATAATATTTATTAATTTCTGTTACAATATTAAAATTTTTAATGTGCAAATTTTCTGCTTTTATTATATCTGTGTCTGACACAATTCCTGGAACAGCAATTCCTATCAATTCTATCTTATTTACTGGTACATTCTTTTCTTCCAATATTTGTGTGATAAGTTCAATAATATTCTCTATTAATACATTATTGAAGTCTTCGCTTTTGTTGGCATTGTTTAAATCTCTCTCTTTTTTCACCACAAAAGTTCCTCGGTCATTTAAAAGCCCTATTCCTATATGGCTTCCTCCGATATCTACTCCGATTCTCATTCTTTTTATTCCACCTTTCTTTATTACTTCTATTATCCGATACATCCTTATTCCATTTATATTTTATTCTACTTTATACCAACTGTCAACATTGTAAAAAACATTATACCAATTACCACTGAAATCTCCTTTAACATCTGAATTGCTTAAAATCATATATGAATTAAAATATAATCCCATAAACGGCATTTCTTTTTCATATAAATTTATAATTTTTGCATATTCGCTTTTTAGCACTTCTTTGTTTTCAATGCTATACGTTTTATTTATCTTGCTCTTTATTTCCTCATCTTGGAAATAGTAATCTATCTCAGGAGTAATGCCCACTCGCCTCATATTTAATAATAAATCAAAGCTATTGTTAGATAAAGCATTATCAAAGTTATTATAATATCCAATAGTGGCTTTAATTCCATTTTCTTCTAACTTAGTTTTTACTAATTCTGCAAGCTTTTTCATTTCTTCATTTTCATTTGTTCCTATTGTTAATGATTTTGGTAAATTGTTGAGATTGACATCTTTATTTGCTTGATTATTATTTAAATAGCTACCATATCCCAATGGAAAATCTGCAACAATATATTTGTTATTATATAGGTCATATATAATTTGTTCCCTATTTATAATTATTTTAATCTTTCTTTTGGTATTTTTTTCTAATTTTTCGCTAAACGCAATATAGTAAAAGTTTCTTCCTGTTATAATTTGTTCTGCAACGCCTAAATTGCCTATATATTTAGAATAATCAACATTTTTAGTTAATATTACATCTATCTCTTCTCTTGAAAACTTATTATATAATTCTGGTATACTATCTAAACAATATATAGTTATTTTTCTTTCATTATTTTTTAAAATTATGTGTGTGTTGTCAATTTCATCTATTAAATATTCTCCTGTACCAATATTTTCCGTATCAGGTCTAATAATTGGAAAGCACAATAGATATTCAAAAAAAGGAGTTTCCTCCTCTAATTGTATTTTTATCATCTTATCATCAATTACATCTATATTATATATTTTTTGAACATTATCTCTATAAATTGAATCTGTTGACTTTATTGTATCTATTGTGTATTTAACATCATATGCCGTAACTTCACGTCCATCCTGCCATGTTATATCATCTATTTTAATAAGATATTCATTGTTATTCATCCTTGACCATTCTTTTGCAATACTTGGTATTACATCAAAGTCTTCTGTTATTTCTATTAGCGATTTATATATTAATTTATTAATATATTGCACCTCTAAACTTTTTGTTTCTATTGGATTTAAAGTATCAAATTCAGTTATTCCAATTATTATATCTTTATTTATATTCGCCTTTTTTACATTTTCTCCTTCTACATTTACTTTAGAATTATTTTCTACACATATTATATATATTGCTAAAAATACGAGTATTGCAATAATTAATATAAATATGTTTTTAAAATATCTCGTATTGATTCCCCTTTCATATTAATTATGGGTAGGAATATCTCCTACCCAATAAATCTATTTACGAGATTCTATTATAAGCTTCATTCCCGTTCTGTTTTCTCCTTCTACCTCAACTTCAGCAAATGCTGGTATACATACTAAATCAACACCTGCTGGTGCAACAAATCCCCTCGCTATTGCTACTGCTTTTACCGCTTGATTAAGCGCTCCTGCGCCAATTGCTTGCATTTCTGCCTTATTACTTTCTTTTACTAGCCCTGCAATTGCTCCTGCTACTGAATTTGGATTTGATTTTGATGAAATTTTTAAAACTTCCATTTCTTTCCTCCTATAATTTTTTTCGTAACTTTATTATCTACTTCATTTGTTACTGTATATTTATATTATAGAATTATTTCTTTGTCTATAATTTTCTGGAAATTACTGGAAATTTTCATCGCAAAGTCTGTCATTTTCTACAATTTTACTCTTTCTATCTTCACACTTCGACATGTATCGTCATTTACTTCTAAAATAATACCCTCAAGCTTTGCATTTTTATCACTACTCATTCTGTATCTTTCTGGTAAAGTTGTTACAAATCTTTTTAATGATGCTTCAACTTCCATTCCTATTACAGATTTTACTGGTCCTGTCATTCCTATATCTGTTATATATGCCGTTCCATTTTCTAATATTGTTTCATCAGCTGTTTGCACATGAGTATGTGTACCATACACACACGTTACTTTTCCATCTAAGTAATACCCCATAGCTATTTTTTCGGCTGTTGCTTCAGCATGAAAATCTAAAATTATCATATCTGTTTTATCTTTTATATTTTCTACTATTTTATTCACTTCTAAAAATGGGTTTTCAGATAAAACCGACATATCCACTCTACCTATTAAGTTTATAACTCCTATATTTTTTCCATTGCATTGATATATTGAATATCCTTTACCTGGTATGCCTTTTGCATAATTTGCAGGTCTGATAATTTGTGGTTCGTCTATGAAAGAAAATATTTCTCTTTTACCCCATGTATGATTTCCCATTGTCATTACATCTATTTTAGATTTTTTTAAATCTTCAAAAATCTTTGTGGTTATCCCCATACCGTCCGCTGAATTCTCTGCATTTGCAATTACAAAATCAATATTGTTATTTTGTTTGAAATCAGGAACTACATCTTTAACCTTTTTAACTCCTGTACTTCCTACTATATCACCAATTATTAATATTTTCATAAGTTCTCCTTTTTTTCTTAATTTAATTTGACTAAGTCAAAATCTAAATAATCTGAGCTAACAAGCTGTATCTTTATATTATCTATTATTCCCTGTTTTGCTTCTTTTTGTGATTCTCCATGAATATGTCCATATATGCATTGCTTAACATTGTACTGTTTCATTGTTCTAAAAAAATCTAAATTTGCTTGTTCATATTCATTAAAAGGTGGATAATGCATGCATACAATTATTTCTCTATTATTACCATACTTATTTACACCATCTTGCAAAGAAAGGTTTAATCTAATATTTTCCCTTTTTATTATCTTTTCTGCTTGTTCTTCCTGATCTGACCAACCTCTTGTTCCAACTATAATTTTATCTTCAAATAGATAACTATTGTTATGTAAAAAATCAACATTTGATATATTATTCTCTTCTAAAAAACTTCTTATTTTAGTTAATGTAGTCCACCAATAATCATGATTTCCTTTTAACAGTAGTTTTTTACCTGGCAATTCATTGATAAACTTAAAATCTTCAAGTGATTCTTCTAGATACATCGCCCAAGAAAAGTCTCCTGGCAAAAGTACTAAATCTTCCTCTTTAACTTTACTTATCCAATTTTTTTTAATCTTTTCTTCGTGATTTGCCCAATTATCTCCAAAAATATCCATTGGTTTGCCTATTCCCAAAGATAAGTGTAAATCCGAAATAGCATATATTGCCATTATTTTCCTCCTATTTTCAAATTAGGCACTGCATTTAAATTTAGATTTGAAATATTTCCTTTCATGAAGTTATAATATCCTGCTGAAGCAATCATTGCAGCATTGTCTGTGCATAATTTTATATCTGGATAATATACTTTTATATTTTCTTCATCTGCTAATTTTGCAAATTCTTTTCTAATGTATGAATTAGCTGCAACTCCTCCTGCTAATACTACATTTTTCATGTTTGTTTCTTCTAATGATTTTTTAACATTTTCTATTAACATTTCTGTTGTTACCTTTTCAAAGCTTGCACATAAGTCTGCCTTATTTATATTAGGATCTTTATGATTTAAATTTATAACAGCTGTTTTTATGCCACTAAAACTAAAATTTAGCCCTTCAATATTTGCTTTAGGTAATGTTATAGTTGGTGTTCCTTCATAGGCTAATTTATCAATTTTCGGACCACCTGGATACCCTAAACCAACAACTCTTGCAACTTTATCATATGCTTCACCAATAGCATCATCTTTAGTTCTTCCGATAATTTCAAAATCTGTATAATCTTTTACCTTAACAAGATGAGTATGTCCTCCTGAAATTATCAAACATAAAAATGGTGGTTTTAACTCTTCATATGTTAAGTAATTTGCAGCTATATGCCCTTCTATATGATTAACACCTACTAATGGTTTTTGTGTTGCATAACTTATACCCTTTGCATATGAAACACCTACTAGTAAAGCTCCTACAAGTCCTGGCCCATATGTTGTACATATAGCATCAATATCATTGTATGTAACATCTGCTTCTTTAAGTGCTTCTTTTACAACTTGATTAATAACTTCAACATGGCATCTTGAAGCTATTTCTGGAACAACTCCGCCATATAAAGTATGTACATCTATTTGCGAATTTATTATATTAGATAAAACTTTTCTTCCATTTACTACTATTGAAGCTGATGTTTCATCACAACTTGTTTCTATTCCTAAAGTAATTATATTTTTCATTATCTCATCCCTTTTACTAACTTAAATATTGTATCAGTAAACAGCCTAATTGTCAAGGAAATCCGCTATTTTCAAATGTTTTGCCATAAAAATATAAAGCATACATTTTTCATGTACACTTTATATTTTTAATTAATCTGCTTCATAATCTGCTTTATCATCTTCCCATGTATTTGGTCTATATACAGTTCCAACAAACCATATTTCGTCAGTTTCTTTATCTTTTACTATATATATAAATGGTTTATCTATCGTAATCTTTGTTGGTTCTACTACATCTTGCATTGCCGCTGTTTCTGTTATTTGTACCACAGTTGCTGCAGCCGCTTTTACTCCTGCCTCAGAAAGTTCTATATTTGCTTTATGCGAAATATTGCTTACATATAATCCTTTAAGAGTAGACATGTTAGAAAGGTCTGCTGATCCAGCATTAAATACATTGTGTATTCCTAATACTTTCAAGTCCTCTTTAAGGTTTAAATCATAGTCAAATGCAAATCTTGGCATTGCTACATCTATTCCATTTTCTGCGCTTGAAGCTGTTTTCATATTTTTTTCTATATCTTTTAATTCTGCTATTGTAAAGTTAGCAGCATATTTTTGTAAATCACTATTTGGCATTATTGCCATAAATTGTAATTGTGTTCCATCAGTTTCTTCTAAATCCATTGATAATGCTGTTACTTTATCATTACTACAATATGAAACACTTTCATCTGCAGCTTTTTTATGCATCATCGTTGTTTCCATTGTTTCTTCATTTGATAAATGAAAATCTTGACCATATGTGTCTGCAGGATCAAAATCACTTGCCCACTCTATATCTATTGCTAATGCATTAATTAAAAATACTTGGCTTGCTGGATTTGAAGCATCATCATCTGATACCATATTTTTGATTTGATCAAATGTTTTATCTGCTATCCAGTTATTTACGTTTTCTGCATTTTTAAATGAATCTTGCTCTATATCTGCATTATAAATTTCAGATAAGGTATCTTTATATTCGTCTTTTACATATCTATAATATGTATCTCTTATAAATATTGCATTTGCTATAGCAATTGTATTTTCAACATTTTTGTATTCAGGTAGTGTTAACTCTCCAATTAAATTATCTATTTGTGTTTTAGTATCTCCTTCTGTTCCATCGCTAAGCATTTTTAATGCATATTTAATTGATAATGGACTATATACCATATTTTCTTTATTGTTCTCTAATTTTAAAAATTTTAAAGCAAAATCTTCTTTTGTTTCTGCAACATTATTTTGCATTGCATTTGGATTGTTAATATCATTTTTTGCAACATCATCCCCATTTTTATTTTTTCCTATGTTTTTTATAAGTATAACTCCTCCGGCTAAAATTACTACAATAATCAGAATTAATAGCATCAAATTAATTTCTACTCTCTTCTTTTGCATAGTTTTACCCCTTTACTTTTAAACTATTATATATTATATTTCTATTTTGCTTTTTTTACAAGTACTTATGCAAATTATTTTAAAAGAAAAAACAGTACTTTTAAAAGTACTGTCTTTTCTGGTTATTCTGTATATTCGAAAATATTTCATCTCAAAAAAATAATTACCCATTGGGTAATTATTTTTTTATGGTGGTTCGAAGTGGAATCGAACCACTGACACGGGGATTTTCAGTCCCCTGCTCTACCAACTGAGCTATCGAACCTTTTATATACAATGGCGACCCGGAACGGGCTCGAACCGTCGACCTCTAGCGTGACAGGCTAGCGTTCTAACCAACTGAACTACCGGGCCAAATATAAAAATAAAAATGGTGGGCGCAATAGGGCTCGAACCTATGACCTCCTGCTTGTAAGGCAGA
>CAYMDN010000047.1:0-7460 GCA_964389545.1 uncultured Clostridium sp.
CAGTTGCACCGATAAATAATGATGATATATTTGGAACAGCACCAGTAGTACCAGAAGTTACAGAACCAGTACCAACAACAGAATCAGACCTATTTGCAATGAATCAATCAGTTGAATCAATTGATGAAGATGATATTTTTGGTTCAGAGCCAGTAATACCAGAAGCAATAGATGATGGAGATCCATTTGCAAGTGAACCAACAACAATGGAACCAGTAAAAAACATGTTTGATGGTTTACCACAAACAGCTAATATAGAAGGGCAAAATTCTGAAGGAGCACCAGTAAAGAGAGGAAGAGGAAGACCTAGAACTAGACCTGAGGTTGATCCAAATGCTCCAAAGAGAGGAAGAGGAAGACCTAGAACTAGACCTGAAGTTGATCCAAATGCTCCAAAGAGAGGAAGAGGAAGACCTAGAAAAGAAGTTCCAGTTCAAGAAATGCCAATACAAGAGAGTCCACAACAGGGAATGCAACAAGGTTTACAACCAATGAACCAAGATACAATGCAACAAGGAATGCCACAACCAGTTATGACTCAAAATCAAGGACAAAATTGGCAAATGCCAGAGCTATTACCGACACAACAAACAGATATTTCTAACTTAGAACCAGTTCAACAACAACAAACAATGTACCACCCACAACCAGAGCCAATACAACAACAAACAAATATGTATATTAATCCAATGCCAATACAACCAAATGCTATATCACAAGATTTTAATACAATGCAACCACAACAAAATACGGATGTATTTAATATGAATGAAAATATTGATGATTTAAATAAATCAGATTCATACAATAGTTTAAACGCATTACTTACATCTGATAAAAAAATAGCAGCATTTGTAGGCACTACAAAAAATGGAACATCATTTGTAGTTAATAACACAGCAGAAATGTTATCATCAATGGGTATACAAACAGCTATACTTGATATGACAAAAACAAAGAATGCATATTATATATACACAAACAATGAAGAACGTTTAAGACAGACTGCAGCTAAATGTATGCATGGATTGGAAGCAGGAGTAGCAGAAGGTATAAGAATTAATAAGTACTTAACAGTATTTACTGAAATGCCAGGAGAAGAAGAGGATTATAATATTGAAAAAGTTTTATCAACTTTGGTACAAAATTATTCTGCAGTACTAATTGATACTGACTTTGATACAACATATGAAATTTTTGAAAAGGCACAAGAAATATATCTTGTACAAACTATGGATATATTAACAATTCAACCACTTACAGCTTTCTTAAGAAACTTAAAATCTAAAAATGTATTACAACAAGAAAAAATAAAGATTGTAATTAATAAATCTCAAAGAATGAAGTCGTTATCATCTAAGATTTTAATCGGAGGAATGTCTTGCTATAATGCACCAGATATGTCTTATATGACAGAGCTATTTGATAGAGATAAAGTAAAATATTGTGAACTTCCTTTTGACCCAGTAAATTATACAAAATATTTAGAGGCTTTAGTAGAATGTTCAATAACTTTAAATGGATATACAAAGAGCTTAACATCTGCACTAAGAACATTAGCTAATATGGTTTATCCTATGGGAGTTAAACCGTCATTCTCTCCACTAGGAGGAAATAACAACAATAATAATGCACAAAGAGATCCATTCTCAGCACAGACAAGTAACACATTAGACAAAATGAAAAATAGCGGTTTTTAATAAAGAGGTGAAAAAATGAATACAGCCTTAATGGTAATAGTAATATTTCTAGCAGCCATACTTGTTGGATTGATATTTTATAATTTATCAATCCACAAGAAGGTAAAAGGGTTAAGTAATACTAACGAAAAGATTGCAAATTTAAGAGTATTACAAGACTTTATGGATACTATATCAAAAGAGACATCAGTAGAAAATAAGATAAAAATAATAAATGATATATTAATTGAAAAATATGAACAAATAAAGTATTCTACCATTGTTGTATTCAATGGTGCGGAATATATACTAAAAGCTTCAAATACAGATGAAATATTATGGGATAGTATGAGAAATTTACATACTGACTCAACATTTCAAGAGAGTATAAGAACTGCAAGAACAAAGTATATAACAGTTAATGGACCAGAAGAAAAATTACCCTATTTAAAAATGGAAACATTAAGAGCTAAATCAGCAATGTTTTTTCCACTGTATATAGATAATATATATATTGGATATTGGATAATTGAAAGTTCAGAAGCACATGCTTTTGATAACATGGATACAAATATTTTGGAAGTTATAAGAGAAAATATAATTGGTGTTTTGAAAACTATAACATATCAAAACACTTTAGAAAACATTTACAGAGTAGATAAAGCTACAGGACTTAATTCAGCCGAATATATATATGGAAAAGGGAAACTTTCCATAAATAAATATGGAAAATCAGCAATATGTATGTTTGTAATTAATAATATTGAACATATTAATGATGAATATGGAAGAAAACTTGGAACAGAAGTTATAGTAAATGTAGCTAATGTTGTAAAATCACACATTGCAGCTGATTATGTTTTTGTCAGATATATGGGACCAAAGTTTGCAATTGCATTTTCAGGAGTTGAAGTAGAAAACTCGTTAGACTTGGTCAATAGAATTAAACAAAGTATAGAAGATGTTAGACTAGTAATTACAGATATAAGAACAAAACAAGAAATACAAGTTCATCCAAAAACAAATTTTGTTTTGGGAACATATTATAAAGGAACAGGGATAGAAGAGGTTACAAAAAAATTAGAAGAATATTTAGATAATGCTGATAAGAATGAGAGCACAATTAATTTTATATAAAATAGGAGGGATGCAGAATGACTAGTGATGAAACAATGAGATTTAAAGTTGAAAAAGAAAAAAATGTAAAGACAAAGGATATATTAAAACAAGTTTATGATGCTTTAAAAGAAAAAGGATATAATCCAATAAATCAAATAGTAGGATATATTTTATCAGGAGACCCAACTTATATAACAAGTCATAAAGAAGCAAGAAATATAATAAGAATGATTGAAAGAGATGAACTTCTAGAGAGTATGGTTAAAAACTATATTGGAATAGAAGAAGAGTAAGATATGAGAGTACTGAGTATAGATTATGGTGATGCAAGAGTAGGCTTAGCGATTACTGATGAACTTAATATTACAGTTCAAGGATTATTAACAATACATCATAACGGAAACGATAAAATTGTATTGGCGAAATTAGATGAAGTATTAAGTCAGTATGAAATTTCAACAATAGTTGTAGGAATGCCATTAAATATGAATGGAACATTAAGTAAAAGGGCAGAAATAACAGAAAAATTTATCCATAAATTAAAATGTAAATATAATAAAATAAAAATCGAAACTATGGATGAAAGGCTAACAACTGTACAAGCTCATAATACTATGAGAGAGCTAAATGTAAAGACCAAAAATAAAAAAAATATTGTAGATACAATTTCAGCAGAATATATACTAGAAGCATATTTAAAAAGATAATTATTTTTTTCGGGATTACAAATAAATGTAATCCCGATAGTACATATGGAGGAGAAATGAACTTATATCCAAATGTTTACGTAAACAATGTAAAAGAAATTAATATGGAAATATTAGATAAATTTCAAATAAAAGGTTTAGTATTGGACATTGATAACACACTTATAGATTATGATAAAAAACTTTTAGATGGCGCAAAAGAATGGTGTGAGAATTTAAAAGAAAACGGAATAAAAATGTGTATTTTATCTAATACAAATAAACATTATAAAGTAAAGAATGTAGCCAATGTATTGAATTTAAAATATGAATATTTTGCACATAAACCAAGCAAGAAGGGGTTTAAAAAAGCTATAGCAATGTTAGAGCTTAAACCAGAAAATATAGCAGCTGTTGGAGATCAAATTTTCACTGACGTTTGGGGTGGAAATAGATGCAATATGAAAACAATTCTTACAAAGCCAATTGATAAAAGGGATATATTTATAACAAGATTAAAACGTCCATTTGAAAAAATAATTATTAATAAGTACGTAAAAAAGGAGGAAAATAACAGATGAATATTTGGCATGATATAAATGAAGATAGAATAAAACGTGATGATTTTATAGCAGTAATTGAAATACAAAAGGGAGGAAAAAATAAGTACGAACTTGATAAAGATACAGGACTTTTAAAATTAGATAGAGTTTTATATACAGCAACACATTATCCAGCAAATTATGGCTTTATACCAAGAACATATGCAGAAGACAATGATCCATTAGACGTTTTGGTATTGTGTAACGAAGATATACAACCTTTAACATTAGTTGAATGCTATCCAATAGGAGTACTTTTAATGACAGACTCAGAACAAAAAGATGAAAAGATAATTGCTATACCTAAAAATGACCCATATTTAAATGTATATAAAGATATATCAGAAATACCAAGTCATATAGAAATTGAAATTAGACACTTCTTTGAAGTATACAAGCAATTAGAAAATAAAAAAACAGAAGTAGATACAATTTTAAATAGAGAAAATGCCGAGAGAATTATACAAGAATGTATGGATAGATATAATAAAAAATTTCAATAAAAATGAGGAGTCTTAATATATGGTTGGAAAGATAATACTTACAGTAGCATCATTTGTATTATTTGTCTATGTTTTATTATTCAAGATGATAAAGAAAAACGATACTACATATTTAACGATTTTAGCTATGCAATCAGTTGGAATATTAATTAATTTACTTCAAATAACATCAGGGATACTCACAAATATCGTTTTTACTGTAATTTTGTATGTACTTTGTATTGTAATTCCAATATTGGTTTTTTTGTTAGAATTTAAAAAAATAAATGTATCTGAATGTATAACAATTTCAATGGCTAAGATTTGCCTGTGGCTAAAAAATCCTAAAAGAGCAAAAAAATATATATTGGATACATTAGATAAATATAAAGATAGTTATTATGGACATAGAATTTTAGCACAAATATACGAAAAAGAAGGCGGAATGAGAAAAGCAATAGATGAGTATGTTAAAGTGCTGGATATTAATAAAAAAGATTATAAATCTTACTATAAAATATCAACATTACTTATAGAACTAGGACAAAAAGATGAAGCAATAGAGATGCTAAATAATTTACTATCTGCTAAAGCCGACATATACGAGGCAACAGCGTTACTTGGAGAATTATATTTAGAAAAAGAAAAATACAAAGATGTTATAAAAGTATATACAAAATCATTAAAGTATAGTCAAGACAAATACGAAATATACTATAATTTAGGAATATCATATGCGATGATTAACGATTTTGAAACCGCAAGAAAGTGCTTAGAAAAATCAGTGGAATTGAATGAAGAATTATATAAAGCGTATTATAAATTAGGACAAATTGCACTATTATATAGGGACTTTGATATAGCCGAAGCAAACTTTTCAAAAAGTTTATACAATGAAAAAGAAGCAAAATCATATGTTGAGCTTGCAAAAATAAACATGATAAAAAATAGAAAAGAAAAAGCTATTTTACATTTAAATAATGCTATTAAAGTTGATTCTAAATGTTATAATTATATTAAAGAAGAGCCTATGTTTTATGCAATTAGAAGTCAGGTAGAAAAGCCACAAAAAGAAATAAATTCTGAATATGAAGATACCGAAATAGAAAGAAAAATTGATGATTATTTAAATAATACATACGAGTTAACACAAGTTTTAAATAAACAAAAAAATAAAAAGAATAAAAGAAATAGATTAACATAGAATAACAAAAGAAAGGAATATACAATGGAAATATATCAATCAGTAATATTAGGAATAGTGCAGGGATTAACAGAATTATTACCAATTTCCAGCTCAGCTCACTTGTACTTAATACCTTGGATTTTAAAATGGGATATACCAGAAGCATTTGATGTGGCATTACATTTTGGTACATTACTTGCAATAGGAATATTTTTCTTTAAGGATTGGATAAAACTTATAGTTGGAGGATTTAACCAAGTAGTAAAAAAGGAAAAATCAACAGAAGGAAAACTATTTTGGTACATAGTTGCAGCAACAATTCCTGGTGGAATAATAGGTTACATATTAGATAAATATGCAGAAGACTTTTTAAAAAATCCTTGGATTATTTCAATAGCTTTGATAATAATGGGAATAATACTATATGTAGTAGATAAACATGCTAAAAAGAAAGTTGAGTATGAAGATATGACATTTAAACAGACTTTTTTGATAGGTTTATCTCAATCGCTAGCCTTTATTCCAGGAGTTTCAAGATCAGGAATCACAATGACAACAGGTAGAAGTCTAGGAATTAAAAGAGAAGCAGTAGCAAAATATTCATTTATGCTATCAGCTCCAATAGTATTAGCAGCAACAGTGCTAAAACTTAAAGAATTTGAATTTAGTTTAGCATTCTTTGCGCGGAGTATTTACTAGCTTTATAGTAGGTCTCGTAGTAATTAAATTCTTATTAAATTACTTAAAAAAAGGAAGCTTCAAGACATTTGCGATATACCGTGTAATTATTGGTGCATTAGTATTACTATATACAGCGATGGTATTCTAATGTAAAAAAACTGTAATATAACGAATGAAATGTATACAAAATGATTACATAGTGATTTAACAAGAAAAAATCACTGAAAACATACATAATTAATAAAAAAAGACGCAAAATAAAATATTACAATAATAACAAAAACATTACAGAGGCAACAAACAAGAGAGAAATATTACAAATATATTACAAAAGTGTTACAAAAACGTAAAAATAAAATAATAAATTACTCTTGTAGTTTTATAAAAAAGAATGTATAATGTAATATATTAAAAATATGATCTTATGCACACATGAAAAAGGAGGGTGAGTTTACAATGCTATTTTTTAGTAGACCAGGCATAGTAAACGTGAAGATGATAATCACAGAAGAGAAAATTTTGTCTAACATAGACAAAGTTGAGAAGTTAATAAATCCAAATAGTAAGAAGCAAATTATTCAATTGGATGAAGATGCTTACTTTAAGGATTTAATTGATTCAATTAAAATTTATCTAGCAGAGTATCCAAATAAAAAGAATTTCCCTGCTAGTGTTTATAAAGCATGCTTTAATTTGGTAGAGTTTGCAACAAATCAATTTGAGGATAATACAAGACAAATTGAAGTATTAATAAGACAAAGAGAAAAGAATATTAATCTTGCAAACGAATTAAAAATAGCTTTACAAATAGTTGAAAGTAAACAAAAAGATTGGAAAGCAAGAATCAAAAGCTTGTCAGATGGAGTCTCTGAAGATATAGTTGAAGCGTTAACTATTATAGGTAAAACAAAGAAAAATGTAGAAGAAGACGAAAACTATGATGTAGCTCTTAAATTAGTAAATGCTAGAATACAAAACTTAGAAGCAAATCTTCATATTGAAATAGATATGGAAAGAATTGAAGA
>CAYMDN010000048.1:0-6403 GCA_964389545.1 uncultured Clostridium sp.
GACCTGTCGGGTATGAACCGAATGCTCTAGCCAACTGAGCTATCTCGCCATGAACTATTCTATTATAATCATTTTAAGTAGGTTTGTCAAGGGATATAGCAAAAAAATAAAATAATATTAATATAACCAAAGCTAAAATCATAGATTATAATAACAGATTTAATAAAAAAATCATAAGGAGAATGAGTATGAGGAGAAAAAGAATAAATCAAATGCTAGAAATGCCACCAGAAATAGATAATAATGAATCAAAAATAACAATACTTTCATTTGAAGAGATGCTAATTGAAAATTATAAAGGAATATTAGAATATGAAGAGTTTTATGTAAAAGTAGATACGCAAATAGGAACAATAAACATCAACGGATTTAAACTAAAACTAGAACAAATTACAGAAGATGATATAGCAATAAAGGGGATAATAAATGGTGTAGATTTTGAGAGAAATACATAAGGAGTGATTAATCCATGCATGTGAATCGTGTATCTAATTTAGTAACTGGATATGTAACTATTCGTGTAGAAGGATTCTTTATAGAGAGGTTTATAAATATATGCATAAGTAAAAGAATTCTATTACATAACATACAAAGAGAAAAATCAACATTAATGTATGCTAACATTAGTATTAACAATTATAAAAGAATTAAAGAAGTAGCAAAAAAAACGAAGACTAGTGTGAAGATTACAAACAAAGTAGGACTCCCATTTGTAATGCATAAATACAGAAAGAGAAAAATATTTGGAGTATTTTTCTTGATAATATTTGTGGGAATAATAGTTCTTTCAAATTATATATGGAACATAGATATTGAAGGGAATATCAATATAACGAAAGAGGAAATCTTAACTTTATTAGAAGAAAATGGACTATATATAGGTGTTGCAAAAGATGATATCAATACTAAATCTATAATAAATAAAATAAGGTTAAGTAGAAAAGATATAGGGTGGATTGGTATTAATATTGAAGGAACAAATGCAATTATAAAAGTGAAGGAGGCAGATATAGCACCAGAATTAATTGATAAAGATGAGTACTGCAATATAGTATCAGATAAAGAAGGTATAATAACACAGATAAATGTTCAAAGTGGTACAGCCGTAGTTAAAGAGGGAGATATTATAAAAAAAGGAGATTTGCTTGTAGAGGGAACAATGCAAGGGTCTTACAGCGACAAGCGATACGTCCATAGTAGTGCAGACATACAAGCAAGAGTATGGTACTCAAAAAAATGTAAAGCTACACTAAACACACAGATACCAGTCCCTACGGGTAATGAGGAAAAAAGATATAGCATGAATATAAAAAATTTTAAAATAAATTTTTATAAAACCCTTTCAAAATTTAAAAAGTATGATACAATAGATACGAATAAAAAAATAGCACTATTTTCTAATTTCTATTTACCAATTGAAATTGTGAAAACTATAAATAAAGAATATGTTATGCAAGACATAACCTATACGGAGGAAGAACTTACAGAGATTACAACTAATAAACTTAAGGAAGAATTGAAGCAAGAGATACAAAATGATGAAAATATAATAGACACACAAGTTAATACATATTCTTATGATGGATATATAGAAGTAGAAGTGATATTTGAAGTACTGGAAAATATTGGGACAAAAGACAAAATAATTTTTTAGAAATAAGGGTGATGAAAAATAATGGAGCAAAGAAGTTTAAGAGTAGTTGAAACCAACAAAACTTTCTTTTCAAAAATTACTAGTACAATATCTAAGATACTCATTCCTACAAGAATAGGACTAAACGGTGTAATGATTACACTAAAGAGAAACAGTTTAGTAAAAGCATATAATAATTACAAAGATGCTGAACAAGATAAAGAAGAACTTTTATCACAGAAATACGAAGACGCATATGCACTATATCTTGAAATAATAGATAAATATATAATGGATTCAGTTTATAAAAAAGTGAAGACAGGCACAGCAACAAATTTTGAAAAAAGTGCGCTAGAAAAATACTATTATATTGTTAATTTAAAAGAAAAAAACTATTTGGAATATAAATATAAGAAACAAGAATACTTATTAAGAATTGATTTTGAAACTGTAAATAGTCAGAAAAAATCAAAAGGAACAGAGGCATATAAAAATTTTTATGTTGAAAAAATTGAATCGATATATAAAGGGCTATTAAAAAATTACTCAGTTGAATTAGCAGACAGTATTCATAAAAAACAAGGTGTATATGATAAAATATTCGGAACATTAGACAACTATATTCTTGAAGTACTACCAATAAAGGTTGAACAAGGAAGAGAAGATTTAAAAGAGGATTACGAAAAGTATGAACATACAACAATAGGAAAATTGGATGCAAGAGATAAGGTTATTCAAAAATTAATATTAATAGATATAAGCAGAAAGATTTTTGTACACAGCTTCCCACTTGCAATGGTAGAGAAGTGCTATATAAATTTATTAAAAGGAATTAGAGAATTAATTACAACAAGTAAATTAGAAAATAAAAGAAATACTTTATATAAAGCTTTATATGAAACTATAACGGACTACAACGATAAAGTACTTGCAACTAAAGTATATTGGGAAAATCCTACTGAAAGAGATCAATACAAAAAATTCTATGAGAAATATGAGAAAGTGAAAGACAATCAAAAACAAAAAGAAGTATTATTCTTAAAAGAAGATATAAAAAGATTAAATGTAGATAGAGAAAAATATGGAAAAATTATAGAATTACACAAAAAGGAATTATTAAAACGAGGTGCACTAAGAACAATAAAAACAATAAGAACAGATAAAACATATTCAAAATTGGTATATGTAAAGGGGTAATTAGAGAGGATTGAAAAGTAAAAATGGAGGCACTTACAGAAATAAATTTTTTAGACGTAGATGAAACTAAAGAATATGATGAGCTTATAGGACAAGTTATTAAAACTTGTTTTGAAGAAGAAAAATTACTAGGAAAAAAATTATACGTAAATATAGTATTAACAACACCAGAGAACATTAGAAAAATAAATAAAGAACATAGAGGAATTGATAAAGAGACAGATGTTTTATCATTCCCTATGTTTGAAGCAAAGGAAATAGAAACATTAAATCCAGAAAAAGAAGATGTATTAGGAGATGTAGTGATTTCATTAGAGCAAATAAACAAACAAGCAAATGAATATGGACATAGTGTTAAAAGAGAACTTGCATACATGATAGTACATTCATTTTATCATTTAATGGGATATGACCATATGGTAGAAGAAGATAAAGCAAAAATGAGACAAAAAGAAGAAACAATATTAGATAAGCTAAATATAAAAGAATAAATAGTAAGAAAGGAAGTAAAAAAATGGCAGAACATTTTCAAGATGAAGAAGAAAAAGTAAGCAATAACAAGGTAAAAATTATAATTGCAATTGTTGTAGTATTAGTAGTTATTGCAGGTGGAGTAGGATTAGCTCTTACAATGGGAAAAGGTAATGAAGAAAATACAGAAAACACAGCATCACAAGGAGGAGAAACTAATAATGAACCAGCACAACCAGCGGAATTAAAAATAGTGGATCCAAATTCAAAATCAAGACCATATGCAGTTATGATAAATAATGCAGCTGCTGCTAGACCACATTGCGGTTTACAAGATGCATATTTAGTATATGAAATTTGTGCTGAAGGTGGAGTTACAAGAATGTTAGCTCTATTTAAAGATAAAGATACAGCTAAAATAGGTTCAATAAGAAGTTCAAGACATTATTATTTAGACTATGCAAATGAGAATGATGCAATATATATTCACTGGGGTGGAAGCCCACAAGCATATTCTGAATTAGGAAGTATAGATAGTATAGATGGAATTGCGTATGAAGGATCAGTATTTTTTAGAGATAATACATTAAATAGAGCATATGAACATACTGGATTTACAAGTATGGCTAATGTTAAAGAAAAAGCTGAAAGCTTAGGATATACAAGAGATACAAATAAACCATTATTATTAAATTATAGTGTTGAGGATGTAGATATGGCTTCAAAAGAAGGTGCTAAAACAGCAAATTCTGTATCAATAAGATATTCATACTACCAAACATCACAATACGAATATGATGCAGAGAACAAAACATATAAAAGAAGCATAAATGGAGAGCCTAATACAGATTTAGTAACAGGTGATCAATATACAGTAAAAAATATTATAGTATATCAAGTAACTCAGAATGTAATATCTGGTGATGATAAGGGAAGAATAGATCTTCATAATATAGGTTCAGGAGATGGATACTTTATATCTGGAGGATATGCAGTACCAATTACATGGGAAAAGACAGGACGTAAAGACCAAACTGTATATAAATACAAAAATGGCGAAGAAATTGTAGTTAATGATGGAAACACATTTATACAAATCTGTCCAGATGAATCAGGAATTAGTATAGAATAGAAGGAGAGGTAGATGGGTAAGTTCAAATCAGGTTTTGTTTCGATAATTGGAAAAACAAATGTAGGGAAATCAACCTTACTAAATAATTTAGTTGGAGAAAAAATATCTATAACTACGCCCAAAACTCAAACTACAAGAACAGCAATAAAAGCTATTGTAAACAGAGAAAACTCTCAAATTATATTTATTGATACACCTGGAATTCATAATCCTAAAAATAAATTAGGACAAACTATGATTGAGACAGCGTGGAAGACTATTCCGGATGTAGATGTGCTATTATATATAATTGATACAACTTCAAAAGAAATAAGAAAAGAAGATAAAATAATACTACAAAAATTACGAGAAAAAAATAAAAAAACAATCTTAATAATAAATAAAATTGATTTAGTAAAAAAAGAAAGTCTATTAAAAACAATAGAATCATTCAAAGAAGAATATGACTTTAGTGCAATTATACCAGTATCTGCGCTTAAACATGAAAACTTAGACATTATATTAGATGAAATAGAAAAATATTTACCAGAAGGTCCAGCATATTACGATAAATCAGAACTAACAGACCAAACAGAAAGGCAGATTATTGAAGAAATAATAAGAGAAAAAGCACTAAAACTTTTAGACCAAGAAGTACCACACGGAATATATGTTGAACTGCAAAAAATGAAAAGCAGAAAGACGCAAAAAAATGAAAAAATATATGATGTTACAGTAACTATATACTGTATAAGGGAATCTCACAAGGGTATTATAATTGGAAAAAATGGTGAGATGCTTAAAAAAATTGGAATATATGCTAGACAGGACATTGAAAGAATGCTAGATTCGAAGGTTAATTTAAAATTGTGGGTAAAAGTCAGAGAAAATTGGCAAGATATAACATCAATAGTAAATGAATTTAAATTGAAATAAAAGCGTATAAATAATAATCATATTACAAAAGATATTAATGTATGAAATCAAAGATTGATTACAAAAATAAATTACCTAAAGAAGCTTAAAAAAGTACAGGAGATGATAGGTTATGATTAAGCAAATAGCTTGGAATACTTTTAAGAATACAGGAAATATTAATACGTTTTTAGAACTAAAACAAGTAACTAATATTGAAGAAAATATGAAGGTGGCAGAATATGAAAACAGTAAGAACGAAAGGAATAGTTATTGCGGAAAAAATAATGTCTGACTTTGACAAAGTACTAACAATATTAACTCCAAATATAGGTAAGATTGAGTGTGTTGCAAAAGGTGCAAGAAGGCCGAAAAGCCTTCTTTTGGCAGGCACTCAATTTTTGTGTTTTGGCGACTATTTAATGTATAAAAGCCGGCGATACATACAGAATGAATTCTTGTGAAACGATAGAAGTGTTTTATGATTTAAGAACAGATTTAGATAAACTACAAAGTGCTTCATATCTTACGAAGATTGTAAATGATATAACAACAGAAAATCAGAATAATTATAGAGTACTACAACTATTTTTAAACACTTTATATGTGCTTGCAAATACAGATAAAGACATGAGTTTTGTAGAATCAATTTTTAGATTACGATTATTATCAATAATAGGTTTTAGACCTTCGATAGAAGAATGTAAAATGTGTAAAGAAAAAGATGAACTAAACTATTTTAGTATAAAAGATAATGGACTAAAATGTAAAGCATGTAGTAAACAAGATCCACGGAGCAATTGAAATAACAGATACTACAAAAGATGCAATAAGATATATAATTAAATCAGAAGCTAAAAAAGTATATTCATTTAACATACCAAAAGAATCGATAAAAGAACTAGAGATAGTTACAAAATTGTATCTTACAGAGAAATTAGAAAAAGAATATAAGAGGTGAAATTTATGACTAAGACAACTAATGTATTTGTGTGTAGTAATTGTGGTAATGAGTCTCCAAAGTGGTTTGGTAAGTGCCCTGCATGTAATGAGTGGAATACTTGCTATGAAGAAAA
>CAYMDN010000049.1:0-6011 GCA_964389545.1 uncultured Clostridium sp.
AAATATTTGAGGAATTATTACCACAAGATTTATTAAAATTTGGATTAATACCAGAATTTGTAGGAAGATTACCAATTATTGCAACACTTGATGAATTAGATAGAAATGCCCTAGTAAAAATAATGACAGAGCCAAAAAATTCATTAATAAAACAATACAAAAAACTATTAGAACTAGACGGAGTTGAACTAGAATTTGAAGAAGGAGCATTAGATGCAATTGTAGATAAAGCAATGGAAAGAAGCACAGGAGCAAGAGGATTGCGTTCAATAATAGAAGAAATAATGAGAGACATTATGTTTGATGTTCCATCAGATAACAGAATAGAAAAATGCACAATTACTAGAGAAACAGTAGAAAAGCATACAGAACCAGTTCTAATTGTGGACGAATCAATAGAAAAAGAAAAACGTAAAGGAATAGTAAAAAAACAAAAAGTAAGTCCAAATAAAAAAATAGAAACAGCATAAAAGGATGATAAAAGATGAAAGAAAAAATAAAAGAACTATTAGATAAAGTAAACAGAGAAGGAATGGACGAATTAAAGTCCTTCCTAGAAAACTCTGATTTTTACGAAGCCCCAGCAAGCACCAGATACCATGGAGCATATAAATCAGGATTAATAGAACATAGTTATAAAGTGTATGAATTATTAAAACAAAAAGTAGAATTTTATAATTTAAATGTAAGTGAAGAAACATTAATAATAGTTACAATATTACATGATATATGTAAAGTAAACTTTTACAAAACAGACTACAGAAATGCAAAAAATAGTATGGGAGAATGGGAAAAAGTTCCATACTATACTATAGAAGATACTATACCATATGGTCATGGCGAAAAATCAGTAATGATGCTTACAGAATATATAAAATTAACAAACGAAGAGAAATATGCAATTAGATGGCACATGGGATTCTCGGAACCAAAAGAGCAATATACAACACTAGGACAAGCTTTTAAAAAATATCCATTAGCTTTATACTTGCACGAAGCAGATTTAGAAGCTACATATATATATAATATTTAAAAATAAAAAATTACCTCAATAGTAGAGGTAATTTTTTTTATTTAGCTTGAACACTCATTTCAAAATTAGCATAATATATAATAAGTCACTGTGACTTATGAATATGGAAAGGGTGGATAATATGGAATTTGATGATAAAAACAAATGTCCAAATATAAAAGTTGATGGGTTTATCGAAAAAGGAAAACAATTCGATTTAGAAATTAACCTACCAGAAGATAACAGAAATGTTATATATGGTATAGTTAGAGATTGCTACAAAGAACCAATAGAAGATGCAGTGGTAAAGCTTATAGAAGTAGTAGACGAATGTGATAGAAACCCTGTATCACACACTTTTACAGACCGAAACGGAGAATTCGTGTTTGGACCATTATGCCCAGATAAAGAATATGAAGTACAAATTTGGGTAAACAGAGTAAAACATTATAAAATTTGTACAGAAGGAAAACACAATGGAAAATGTCTAAAAGGTGTTAAACTAGAATGTAAAAATTTTAAAAAAGCAATATTCGAAGAAGAAAAAGCAGAATAATAGCAAAACAGATAGACTTATGCAAGTCTATCTGTTTTTTTATATACACTTTTTAAATTTTCTGCATTTTCCTTAGATAAATGTCCATTAACAACAGCACAATTAATCAGAGCATATAAAGAATCAAAATTCTCATCTATAATGTCATCTATCAAATAATCTGGAATTTCAAAATTAAATTTGCTTTGAATAGTTTTTTTGTCTTCATTAAAATTATCAATTTCATTTTGAGTTCTATTAATAAGGACTTCCTTTGCTTTAATCATTTTATCATTTGAATTTTTCATAAAAATCACCTTTGCTTATAATTTAATTTTAGCAAAGGTGTTGAATAAAGTCAATATTTTACTACCACAACATAAATGAAAGAAAGTGATATATTATAATGAATTAATATGGAAAAACATGACAAATTATGATAAAATAACACCAATAAAATTTAAAATAAGAAATGGAGACAATTTTAATGAAATTGTTATTAATAGAAGATGAAATTAAAGAACGTAAAATATATGAAGAAATTGAGAAAAGTAGAACAGATGTAAAATTTGTAGCAATTACAGGATCAGCAGATGATGGAATAAGATATGTAAAACAATATATGCCAGAAGGGATAATATTAGATTTAGAACTTAATAAAGATGGTGGCTCAGGAACAGGATTTAATTTTATCGAAGAACTAAACAAATTAAAAATAACTAATAGACCCAAAATTGTTGTAACAACTAATGTATGCTCAGATACTGTATACGACTTCCTACACAAAAATGGAGTAGAATTTATATTTTATAAAAAGCAAAACAACTACTCACAAGAAAGTGTTATAAATACTTTGTTACTTTTACAAGGATATACAAATACAACAATTCAAGATATTAAGGAAGAAGACGACAATAACGAAAACATAATTTCAGAGATGATAGAAAAAGAACTAAATTTAATAGGAATTAGTACACATTTGCAAGGTAGAAAATATTTGCATGATGCGATTTACTATGCACTAGAAAGCGAAAATAACGAAGGCAAAGCAACAGTTACTCAAAATCTAGTAAAGAAATACAAGAAACCAAGTAGCACAATTACAAGAGCAATGCAAAACTCAATAATACATGCATGGAGAGTATCACCAATAGAAGATTTAACCACGTATTATACAGCAAGAATAAACTACGAAACAGGACTACCAACTCCAACAGAATTCATATATTATTATGCAGATAAAATTAAAAGGACTATTTAATAGTCCTTTTTCTATGTCAATTTTTATCAAAAATTATAACAAAATATCATATAAATGTACCTGTACAATTCACTAATACTAATACTTTACGATGATATCATCTAACCATAATAAAAGTTAGGTGGAGGTGTTAGTATTATGTGGGAGGAATTTATGGCATGGCTAATATTCTGGGGACTATAAAATCTATAAACAAAATATGAAAAAAGAGCAATAATCAATAAGTAAAACTAGAATTAATAAGGATATTTGATTATTGCTTATTTTTATATATAATGAACATGGTGAATATCATGGTAAACAAGATTATTGAATTGTATTGCATAGAATTATTTATTATTAATTTTTATGTATATATGATCTACAACAAATTAATAAATAACAGGAAAACTTCGGTAAAAGAAAAAATAGAAATTACAGTAATTAATGTATGCATTACTGCATTGGGAACATACTTTGAATTTAACGTCAATACATATGCTAATTTAATATTGATAGTCTTTATATATGGTATAGCTTTAGAAAGTATCAGTAAGAATGGAATAGGATATTCACTAATTACAACAATAATTTCATATGCAATTTGTGTGCTTTCATTATTTATGAGTACAGCAATTTCATTTTTTAGCATATATAAACTTTTGGGTATAAAGAATATGTATATATTGCTAATATTTATTATGACAATACAGTTTTTATTATTACTTGTAGTTATGAAGATTAAAAGACTAAAAAATGGTCTGACTTTTATAAAAAATAAATTTAATAATGAACCAATAGACATATTGATAATTAATGTATGCGCAACTATAATTTTAATATATTGTCTTGTTGGAAGTATGACAAAAGAGACTATGCATAATATTTTGCTTGCATTAATTGGATTAGGAATAACACTTGTTGTAATAATCCAAAAATCTTTTACAATGTATTACAAACAAAAACTAATGAATGATACAATCAAACAGTACGAAAAAGACATACATGATAAAGATGAAGAAATAGAAAAAGTATCAAAAGAGAAATATGAGATAAGCAGAATTAACCATGAATTTTACAATAGACAAAAGGCATTAGAATTAAAAGTAAAAGAAATGACATCAGATAGACCAGAAATTTTAGATAGAATAGAAAGTTTAACAAATGAATATTCAAATAGTTTGCAGAATATTAAAAATGTAGAAAAATTACCATTAACCAACATTCCAGAAATAGATGATATGTTTAAATATATGAGGCAAGAATGTATAAATAACAACATAGACTTTAAATTAAAGTTAGAAACTGAAATATATCATTTGGTAAACAAAATAATTCCAACAAATAAATTAGAAACTCTAATAGGAGACCACATAAGAAATGCAATAATAGCAATAAACAGTAGTGAAAATACATATAAAAGTATATTAGTAATTATAGGTAGAAAGAATAAAAACTATGAGCTATGTATATATGATGGCGGAATAGAATTTGAAATAGAAACATTAGAAAAACTTGGAAAAGAAAGAGTTACAACACATGCAAAAACAGGTGGTAGCGGTATAGGATTCATGACCACATTTACAACACTAAAAGAATGTAAAGCAAGTTTGACAATAAAAGAAAATCATAAACTGAAAAACAACGATTACACAAAAGCAATAATAATCAAATTTGATGGAAAAAATGAATACAACATATCTTCATATAGAGAAGATAAAATAAAAATATAATTAATGATTAATAATCACAGGAAAATACAGTATAATTTGCTAAAAATGCTTGCAATTTCCAATGAATTATAGTATAATGATAAAGCAATTGAATATTTAAGGCTTAAGAGTGGGGTAATCCCACTCTTAACTTATGAAAAAGGAGAAAATAAGTTGGCAAAAATAGAAGAAAAAGTAGAAGCATCTGTAAAGAAAAAAATAGAAGAGCTGGGATATAAATTATATGATGTAGAATATGTTAAAGAAGGAAAAGATTATTACTTAAGAATCTATATTGATAACGAAAAAGGAATAGACTTAAACGATTGTGAATTAGTAAGTAATAATATCACAGAAATTCTAGATAAAGATGACTTTATTAAAGAACAATACTTTTTAGAAGTTTCTTCACCAGGGATTGAAAGAGTATTAAAAAAGGACAGACATCTAGAAGAGAACTTAGAAAACAAAGTATCAATAAAACTATTTAAACCAACTAATAATCAAAAACAATTTATAGGTATATTAAAAAAATTTGATGAAACCAATATAACAATTGAAGTAGAAAATGAATTAATTGATTTAGAGAGAACAAATATTGCACAAATAAAAACAGTGTTTGATTGGAATTAGGAGGAGATAAAATGAAAAATAATGAGAACAGAGAACTGATAATGGCGATCGAGGCATTAGAAAAAGAGAAAGGAATAAGTAAAGAATACTTATTAGAATCTTTAGAAACAGCATTAGCATCAGCATATAAAAGAAACTTCGATTCAGCAGAAAATGTAAAAATAGAAATGGATTCTAAAACAGGAGAAGTTCATATATATGCACAAAAAGAAGTTGTAAAAGAAGTTGAAGACACAAACACACAAATATTATTAGCTGACGCTAAAAAAATAGAGAAGAAAGCTAAAGTTGGAGATATTGTAAACATCGAAATAATGCCAAAGGATTTCGGAAGAATAGCAGCACAAACAGCTAAACAACAAGTATTACAAAAAATAAGAGAAGCTGAAAGAGATTTAATCTTTGATGAATATAACGAGAGAAAAGGCGAAATAGTTACAGGAATAATCCAAAAAGCCGATAAAGGTGCAGTTATATTAGACTTAGGAAAATTAGAAGGAATTATGCCGTTAAAAGAACAAATTCCAACAGAAACTTATAGAGTAAATGATAAAATAAAAGCATATGTATTAAATGTAGGAAAAGGACTAAAAGGAGTTCCACAAGCACTTGTTACAAGAAGCCATCCAGACTTTGTAAAGAAATTATTTGAATTAGAAATTCCGGAAATATATGAAGGAATAATCCAAGTTCAAGCAGTTGCAAGAGATGCAGGTAGTAGAAGTAAAGTTGCAGTATACTCAAACAATCCAGACATCGACCCAGTTGGTTCTTGTGTTGGAGCTAGAGGGATAAGAATCCAAAATATAATCAATGAATTAAACGGAGAAAAAATTGATGTTATAGAATGGAATGAAGATCCAGCAATATTCATATCAG
>CAYMDN010000050.1:0-5942 GCA_964389545.1 uncultured Clostridium sp.
TTGTTAAAGTTACTTCTGTATATGTTTTAGCATGAATGTTTGTAAATCCTCTTTTAGGTAATCTTCTATATAATGGTGTTTGACCACCTTCGAAACCACGTCTAACTCCTCCGCCTGATCTTGCTTTTTGTCCTTTATGTCCTCTTCCTGATGTTTTTCCAAGTCCAGAACCGATTCCACGTCCAACTCTTTTCTTTGTTTCATTCTTAGTAGCAGCTTTAATGTTTCCTAATTCCATTTTAAAGTTTCCCTCCATTCTAAAATACTCTGTCTATTATATATAATAATTAAACTATTTCTTCAACTTTTTTATTTCTTTTTTTAGAAATATCTTCTGCTGTAGAAATGTTTTGTAATGCATCTATTGTTGCATATCCTACGTTTCTTGGATTGTTTGTACCAATAATCTTAGTTTTTATGTCTCTGTATCCAGCTAATTCTAGTATTGGTCTAACACTTCCTCCAGCGATGATTCCAGAACCTTGAGGTGCTGGTTTTACTAAAACACTAGCTGATCCAAATCTACCAATGAATTCGTGTGGTACTGTTGTTCCAACGATTGGAACTTCTATTAGATTTTTCTTTGCATCTTCTATAGCTTTTTTTATTGCATCTGGAACTTCAGCTGCTTTACCATTTCCGATACCTACATGACCGTTTTCGTCACCAACAACTACAACAGCACTAAATCTGAAATTTCTACCACCTTTAACAACTTTTGCAACTCTGTTAATAGCTACAACTTTTTCTTTATATTCAACTGTTTTTTCTTCCATACTATTCTTTAAGTTTCCCTCCTTATATCAATTAGAGTTTTAATTCTCTAACTTTAAAATTTCAAACCTGCTTCTCTTGCAGAATCTGCTAATTCTTTTACAACACCGTGGTATACGTATCCACCTCTGTCGTAAACAACATTTTCTATTTTTTTTGCCTTTGCTCTTTTTGCAATTAGAGTTCCAACTTCTTTAGCAGCCACTTTATTAGCATGTTTTTCTTTTACTTCTTTATCTAAAGTAGAAGCTTGAACTAATGTAACTCCTTTAGAATCATCTATTATTTGAGCATATATATTTGTATTACTTCTATATACACATAGTCTTGGACATTCAGTTGTTCCACTTATTTTTGTACGAACTCTTTTATGTCTTCTTTCTCTTTCTAATTTTCTATTAGTCTTAGATACCATGTTTTTTTACTCCTTTCTCTATCTAGTTTTATTTCTTACCTGTTTTACCTTCTTTACGTCTAATATGTTCTTCAACATATTTAATACCTTTTCCTCTATAAACTTCTGGTGGTCTCTTTGTTCTTATAACTGCAGCCATCTCTCCAACTAATTCTTTATCGATTCCTCTTACAATTATTTGGTTTGGTGCTGGTACTTCATATTTTATACCTGCTGGTTCTACCATTTCTACTGGATGTGAATATCCTAATGTTAAAACTAGTTTATTTCCTTGTTTTGCTGCTCTATATCCTACACCATTTATTTCTAATTCTCTAGTGTATTCGTTAAGAACACCTTCAATCATGTTATTGATTAAAGTTCTTGTTAATCCGTGTATACTTCTATTGAATGGTTCGTCATTTGGTCTTGTAACTGTTATGACTTTATCTTTTAATTCAATTTTCATATTTGGATGCATTTCTTTTTCAAGTGTTCCTTTAGGACCTTTTACAGTAACTTTTTGTCCTTCTATTTTTACTTCTACAGAATCTGGTACTGTAATTGGTTTATTTCCTATTCTTGACATAATCTATTCTCCTTCCTTTATCCGATTACCATACGTAAGCTATTACTTCTCCACCAACACCTAATTCTCTTGCTTTTTTATCTGTCATTATTCCTTTTGATGTTGATATTAGAGCTATTCCTAAACCATTTAATACTTTAGGAAGTTCTTCTTTAGAAGCATATATTCTTAAACCTGGTTTACTTATTCTTCTTAATCCTGAAATAACTTTTTTACCTTTTTCTGTGTATTTTAAAGTTATTCTTAAAATTCCTTGACAATCAGTCTTTATTTCTTCATAAGATTTTATATAACCTTCGTTAAATAGAATCTCTGCTATATCTCTTTTTATATTTGATGCAGGGATATCAACTGTTTTAAATTTAGCTTGACCTGCGTTTCTGATTCTTGTTAGCATATCTGCGATTGGATCAGTTGTAACCATTTCGAATCCTCCTTTTCTTATTTCTATATACTATAAATTACCAACTTGATTTTTTAACACCTGGGATTTCTCCTTCATGTGCTAATTTTCTGAAGCAAATACGGCAAATTCCATATTTTCTTATATATGCGTGTGGTCTTCCGCATATTTTGCATCTATTATATTCTCTTGTCTTATATTTTTGTGGTTTTTGTTGTTTAACAATCATTGCTTTTTTAGCCATTTGTTTCTATTTCCTCCTTTTTCTCTTAATTTCTAAAAGGCATTCCTAATAGACTTAACAATTCTCTAGCTTCTTCATCAGTATTTGCTGTTGTAACAAATATGATATCCATTCCTCTTGTTTTGTCTATTTTATCATACTCTATTTCAGGAAATATTAATTGTTCTTTTATTCCTAAAGAATAGTTTCCTTTTCCATCAAAAGAATTTTTTGAAAGACCTCTAAAGTCTCTTACTCTTGGTAAAGCTACATTAAATAGTTTATATGCAAAATCATACATTTTTCCTTGTCTTAATGTTACTTTACAACCTACGTTAGCACCTTCTCTTAATTTGAATGCAGCTATTGATTTCTTAGCTTTTGTTATAACTGGTCTTTGACCTGTTATAGCTGTTATATCATTCATTGCATTATCTAAAGATTTAGGATTATCTTTTGTGTCGCCTAAACCTATATTGATAATGACTTTATCTAACTTTGGAACTTGCATAACTGATTTATATTGAAATTTCTTCATTAATGCAGGAACTACTTCTTTTTCATATTGTTCTCTTAAAGTTTCCATTATTTATCCTCCTTCTATTTTATTACTGTTCCACATCTCTTGCAAACACGAACTTTAGAATCTTTTTCCATTTTGTATCCTACTCTTGCTGGTTTGTTGCATTTTGAGCATACAACATTAACTTTACTAGCATTGATTTCGCATTCTATTGGTGTGATTCCACCTTCTTCACCTTGTTTTTTAGGTTTGATGTGTTTTTTTCTGATATTTACACCTTTTACAATAACTCTATTTTGTTTTGGTATTACTTCTAAAACTTCTCCAGTTTTTCCTTTATCATTTCCTGATAAAACTTTAACTGTATCACCTTTTTTTATTTTCAAAATGTTTCACCTCTTTATTCGATATTCTTTTTTTATCTTTTATACTCCTATCGATATTATAGAACTTCTGGTGCTAAAGAAAGTATTTTCATATAGTCTTTATCTCTTAATTCTCTAGCTATTGGTCCAAATATACGAGTTCCTTTTGGAGTACCATCGTCTCTTATTATAACTGCAGCATTTTCGTCGAATCTTACATAAGATCCATCTGCTCTTCTTATAGGTTTTGTTGTTCTAACTATAACTGCTTTTACAACGTCACCTTTTTTTACAACACCATTTGGTATAGCATTTTTAACTGATGCAACTATTACATCACCTACACCTGCAAATTTTCTATGTGAACCGCCTAAACATCTGATACACATAAGTTCTTTTGCTCCTGTATTATCTGCTACTTTTAATCTAGATTGTTGTTGAATCATTTAGGTTTCCTCCTTCATTAATCATTAATTATTCATATTAACTCTTCATTACTTTATTTTATAATTGCTTTTTCTACAACTTCAACTAATCTCCATCTCTTATCTTTTGATAGAGGTCTTGTTTCCATTACTTTTACTTTATCACCGATTTGGCATTCGTTGTTTTCGTCATGTGCTTTTAGTGTATATGTTTTTTTTACGAATTTACCATATAATGGGTGCTTAACACTTGTTTCAACTGCTACTACGATTGTTTTGTCCATCTTGTTAGATTTAACTGTACCAACCATAACTTTACGAAGATTTCTTTCTTCCATTGAATGATCTCCTTTCATATTTAGGTTAATTTTATAATTCTTCATTATCTTTGCTGACGACTATTTTGTCGTCCCTACATTCGTTGTAAGTTTGCAAATTCTAACCTTTATTTTGCTAATTCTCTTTCTTTTAGAACTGTATTTATTCTAGCAATGTCTTTTTTTGTTTCTTTTATTTTCATTGGATTATCTAATCCGTTTGTTGCTAAATTAAATCTTAGTTTGAATAGTTCTGTTTTTAATTCACCTAATTCTTTTTCTAAGTCTGGTGAAGACATTTCTCTTATTTTACTTATCTTCATTGACATCACCTCTTACTACGAATTTTGTCTTTACAGGTAGTTTGTGTGAAGCTAATCTTAAAGCTTCTTTTGCTGTTTCTTCTGATACTTCAGCTATTTCAAATAGGATTCTTCCTGGTTTAACAGGAGCTACCCAATATTCTACAGCACCTTTACCTTTACCCATACGAGTTTCAGCTGGTTTCTTGCTTATAGGTTTGTTTGGGAATACTTTAATCCAAACTTTTCCACCTCTTTTTATATAACGTGTCATTGCAATACGGGCTGCTTCTATTTGATTTGCTGTAATTAATCCAGCGTCTAATGTTTGTAGTCCGAATTCACCTTCGTTTACTACGTTTCCTCTTGTTGCTTTTCCTCTGTTTCTACCCTTTTGCATTTTTCTATATTTTGTTCTTTTTGGCATTACTGGCATTATACGTTTCCTCCTTCTACTTTATTTTTTGTAGGAAGAATTTCTCCTTTATAAATCCATACTTTAACACCTATTTTTCCATAGGTTGTATTTGCTTCATAGAAACCATAATCAATATCTGCTCTGATTGTTTGTAGTGGAATTGTTCCTTCTTTATAGAATTCTGTTCTAGCCATATCAGCTCCACCTAATCTTCCAGATACAGATGTTTTTATTCCTAAAGCTCCTGATTTCATAGCTTTTTGCATACATTGTTTCATAGCTCTTCTAAAAGAGATTCTTCTTTCTAGTTGGTTACAGATGTTTTCTGCTACTAATTGAGCATTTGTATCAACATCTTTAACTTCAACTATATTTAAATTTACGTCTTTGTTTATCATTTTTACTAATTCTTGTTTTAAACTTTCAGCTAAGTTTCCACCCTTACCAATTACTAGTCCTGGTTTTGCTGTGTAAACATTAACTTTTACAAATTTAGCTGTTCTTTCTATTTCTATTTTAGAAATACCGCTAACAAATAATTTTTTCTTTACATATTCACGGATTTTGTGGTCTTCTACAAGATAATCGCCAAAGTTTTTTGAATCAGCGTACCATTTTGAACTCCAATCTTTTATAACACCAACTCTTAATCCATGTGGATGCATTTTTTGTCCCATTTTCTAATTTCCCTCCTTAATTAAACTTCTCTCAATTTAATTGTTACATGACTGGTTCTTTTTCTTATTCTTACAGCTGAACCTTTTGCTGCTGGTCTAATTCTTTTCATTGTTGGACCTTGGTTTGCATAAATTTCACTAACTACTAAGTTTCCTCTATTCATACCATGATTATTTTCTGCATTAGCTATTGCAGATTTAAGTAATTTCTCTAACATTTCAGATGATGCTTTTGGTGTAAATTTAACTATTGCAAGTGCTTCATCTGCTTTTTTACCTCTTATAAGATCTGCTACTATTTTAACTTTTCTAGCTGAAATTCTTGCAAATCTTAATGTAGCTGTTGCTTCTAATACTTTATTTTCTTCTGGCATTTTTATTTACCTCCTAATTATATTGATATATACTTTCAACCTATTTTACAGTTGTTTTCTTTTCTCCAGAATGTCCTCTGAATGTTCTTGTTGGAGCAAATTCTCCTAATTTATGTCCTATCATTTCTTCTGATATATAAATTGGAACATGTTTTCTT
>CAYMDN010000051.1:0-5523 GCA_964389545.1 uncultured Clostridium sp.
AGACTAATAAAATTTGCTGCTACAGGAGAAAAACTAAGTGACATAGAAGAATTTCACCCTGATAGAATGACATCAAGGATTCTAGGAATGGGAGATATGCTTTCAATAATAGAGAAAGCAGAAGAAGCCTTTGACGAAGAAGAGGCATTGAAACTTGAAAAGAAACTTAGAAAACAAGAATTTGACTTAGATGATTATTTAGTACAACTAAGACAAATGAAAAAGTTAGGATCTTTTTCATCAATCTTAAAAATGATTCCAGGAATGAATAAATTTGGAGACATTAAAGTAGATGATAAAGAATTTGTAAAAATTGAAGCAATTATATGCTCAATGACAAAACAAGAAAAAAGAAATACAAGACTTCTAAATGCAAGTAGAAGACAAAGAATTGCAAAAGGAAGTGGAACAACAGTGCAAGACATAAACAAATTTATAAGTTCTTTTGAAATGACGCAAAAGTTAATGAAGAAAATGCAAAATAATAAAGGCGGAATGAAAAAAGCTCTTCAAGGAATGGATTTAGACGCATTAAAGGACTTAAAATAATAATTTAGTTTTTAATTTTTTAAAGTTAATATATAAATTAAAAGGGAGGATAAAAAATGGTAAAAATAAGATTACAAAGAGTAGGAAAGAAAAAAGCACCATTCTATCACATAGTTGTTGCTGATTCTAAATCACCAAGAGATGGAAAAATAATTGAACAAATTGGAACATACAATCCAATGGTAGAGCCATCTGAATTAGTTTTAGATCAAGAAAAAGTTGAAAAATGGATCAAAAATGGCGCTAAACCAACAGATACAGTAAAACATTTAATTGAGAAGAAGTAGGAGGAAAAGATGAAAGAGGTATTGGAAACAATAATTACTAGCTTAGTGGAATTTCCAGAACAAGTATCAATAAATGAAAAAGAAGAGAACAACACTCTAGTATTTGAAGTTAGCGTAGCTAAAACAGATATGGGTAAGGTAATTGGTAGAGAAGGGAAAATAGCAGGAGCAATAAGAACAGTAATGAAAGCATTAGCTGCTAAAGAAACCAAGAGAATATCAATAGAATTTATTGGATAGGAAAAGAAATGGAAGAATATTTAGAAATAGGCAAAATAGTTAATACAAGTGGACTAAAAGGTTTACTAAAAGTAATGCCATTAACAGATGATATTACAAGATTTGAAGACCTAGAAACAATATATATACAAATAGGAAAAAATTTGGTAGAAAAGAAAATAGAAGATGTTAAATATATAAAAAATATGGTTCTACTAAAACTTGAAGGTATAGACAACATAGATGAAGCAGAAAAATATAAGAATTTGTATATAAAAATTAACAAAAAAGATGCTATTGAATTACCAGAGGATTCGTATTTAATTGTAGATATAGTAAAATGTGATGTATATACAGAAGAAGGCGAATTGTTAGGCAAAATGATAGATGTTCTTGATACTGGAAGCAATGATGTATATGTTGTAAAAAACAGTGAAGGTAAGGAAATTTTACTTCCAGCTATAAAAGAAGTTATTAAGTCAGTTGATATTTCAAACAAAAAGATAATAGTAAAATTAATGGATGGGCTAATATGAAAATAGATATATTAACACTTTTTCCAGAAATGTTTGAGCCTATAAAACAAAGTATTATAGGGAAGGCAATAGAGAAAAACATTATCCAAATAAACACAATAAATATTAGAGATTTTTCAAAGGACAAACATAAAAAGGTAGATGATACACCATATGGTGGCGGAGCAGGAATGGTTATAAGACCCGATGTGGTCTACGATGCGTTTAAGAGCATAGAAGAACCAAATGCAAAATTAATATTCCTAACCCCACAGGGGAAACCATTAAAGCAAAATAAAGTGGTAGAGCTAAGTAAAGAAGAACATTTAATATTATTATGTGGACATTATGAGGGAATAGATCAAAGAGTAATAGATGAACTAAATCCAGAAGAAATATCAATAGGAGATTATGTATTAACAGGAGGAGAAATTCCTGCAATGGTACTGATAGATTCAGTATCAAGATATGTAGAAGGTGTGTTAAGTAATGAATCAATTAAAGAAGAAACTTTTACAAATAATTTGCTAGAATATCCTCAATATACGAGACCAGAAATATTTTTAAATAGAAAAGTACCAGAAATCTTAACTTCGCGGAAATCATAAAAAAATTGATGATTGGAGAAAAGAGCAATCATTAAAAATAACAAAACAAAAAAGACCAGATTTAAAATCATAAAAAAAGAAAGGAGAATATCTAAATGGATATTATAAAATCAATTGAACGTGAACAAATGAAAAATAAAATTCCAGATTTAAAAGTAGGAAACACAGTTAAAGTTCATGTTAGAGTAAAAGAAGGAAACAGAGAAAGAATTCAAATATTCGAAGGAATTATAATTAAAGTTCAAGGTGGAGGAGTTAACAAAACATTTACAGTAAGAAGAATAGCATCAGGTGTAGGTGTTGAAAAAACATTCTTAATTCACTCACCAGCAGTAGAAAAAGTAGAAGTAACAAGAGTTGGTAAAGCAAGAAGAGCAAAATTATTCTATTTAAGAGATAGAGTAGGAAAATCTGCTAAGACTAAAGAGAAAGTAGGAGCAAGAATAGAAACAACTGAAATAGTAGTTAAAGAAGACGAAGTTGAAGAAGTAAAAGAAGAAGCACCAGTAGCAGAAGTTAAAGAAGAAGCAGTAGCTACAGATGAAACATCAGCAGTAGAAGAAACTCCAGTTGAAGAAAAAGCAGAAGCAAAGGAAGAAGTTAAAGAAGAAGCTCCTGCAGAAGAGAAAAAAGAAGATAAAGAATAATAGTAATAAGTACAAACTAACAAGCGTAACCTGTTAATGTAGAATAAAGGAGGTAATCTGTATGGATTATTTAATAAAAACTACATTAATGGGTTTATTTTTTGGAACATTTGGAACAACACTAGGAGGAATAATAGGAGCGGTTTATAATAACACATCAAAAAAATTCTTAAGTTTCATTTTACAATTTGCAGCAGGATTAATGACAGCTATTATTTGCTTTGATTTAATTCCAGAAGCAATAGAGCTATCTGGAATTTTTGATTCTGTAATGGGAGTTCTTGTTGGTGTAGTAATAATGATAATATGTGATAGTGCGGTAAAAATCAAAGGAAATGGAAAACGAAAAAATACACTGGTACAAACAGGAATAATTATTGGCATAGGATTATCAATACATAACTTTCCTGAGGGACTTGCAATAGGTTCAGGGTTTAGCTCATCTATAAAACTAGGATATTCATTAGCAATAGCAATATTATTACATGATATTCCAGAAGGAATCTCGATGGCTATTCCAATGAAGAATGGTGGAATGAAAAAAAGTAAAGTAATTATATATACAATTTTATCTGGAATGACCACAGGATTGGGAGCATTTTTTCGGAGCATTAATAGGTGGAATATCATCAAAAACAATAGCATTTTGTCTTGCGATTTCAGCTGGAGCAATGCTATATATAGTGTCTGGAGAACTGGTTCCTGAATCAAATAATATATATAAAGGAAAAGCCGGAATTGTCGGGAATATAGCGGGTTTTATATTAGGTATAATAGCGTTTTCTTTGTCATAAAAGTATGTTACAAATTATTACAAAATTATTACAAAATTGTGACAAATAGTATTGACTTTTTTATAAAAAAAATATATTATAGTGATATTAAAAAAGATGGAGGAAATATTTTGGCTATCGGGGATATAATTGTAGGAATTGATATCGGATCTTCCAAAGTCAGCGGTGTAGTTGCAGAAATTAATAGCTTTAACCAAGTTGAAGTTATTGCAACAGCAGAATGGAAATGCTTTGGAATTAAGAAATCAAAAATAACAGATGAAAACGAAATAACCTCTGCTATATCAAAGACAGTTTCAGACCTAGAACAACAGGCAAACTTAACAATTAATTCAGCATATATAACCATTACTGGAAAATATGTTACAATTGTTCAAAATAGCATTGTGAAAGAAGCAAAAGATAAAATTGCTGGTATCACATCTAAGGATTTAAATTCTGCACTTTTACAACTAAGAGACATTGATGTTCCAGACGACAAAGTTGTAATTGATATTATAACAAACGAAATTACTCTCGATAATGGTAGAGTAGTGGACAACCCTGTAGGAGCATTAAGTTCAACTTTTACAATTAGTGGACAAATAATATTAGCAAACAAAAATTATATTAAACAACTAACAGGAATATTAAAAAAAGCCGAACTTGAGATTGACGGAATAATTCCAAATATCTTAGCACAAAGAACTCTAGTATTGGACAAGAATGAAATAAACGATAATGTAATGATACTAGATATAGGCGCTGGAAACACAGATATTGGAGTGTTCTATGGACAAAGTTATATTTACACAAATACCATTCCTTTGGGTGGAGCGAGTATAACAAATGACATAGCGCTAGTTTTTAATATTACAGAAGAAGAAGCGGAAAGATTAAAAAAACAATATGCATTAGCTTTGAAATCATTTATTGATAATGATACCGATATAACTTTAAATACTTATAAAGGTAACGAAAAAAATAAAGTGATAAAAAGTTCAGAGTTAATAGAGGTAATAGAAGCAAGAATTGAAGAAATATTTAGCCTAGTAAATAGACAAATTACAAATGCAGGAGTAAAAGCAAACATTAATAATGTAATTTTAACAGGGCAAGGAATAACATGTATAAGTAAAAGTGATGTTTCAGGCAGAATTGCTTTAAATATACCAGTAAAAATATCTACAGGAAGATTGGTTAGTACAATCAAACCTGAATATAGGTCAAGCTATGCATTAATTAGATATATTTCAGCTAGAAATACTTCGAAAAATGTGGCAAGCAATATAGATGTTAAATCAAATGGTAGCGCCATAAAGACAATTCTAGAAAGAATAAAAGAATTCTTTTATACCTAGTTTTTAATTTTAAATTTTATATAGAAAGAGGGAGGAAATTACATTATGATAGAAGCAAATTATGAAGAAAACAGTGCAACAAACGCTAACGGAAACAATGTAAATACTAACAGTTATATGGATGGAACAGCGACAATTAAAGTAGTTGGAGTTGGAGGCGGAGGAAACAACGCTATAAACAGAATGATTGAATCTGGAATAAAAGGTGTTGAATTTATCGCACTAAACACAGATAATCAAGCACTTCAACGTTCAAAAGCAAATACCAAAATCCAAATAGGCGAAAAGCTTACAAGAGGACTTGGAGCAGGTGCAAACCCTGATATTGGAACTCAAGCAGCAGAAGAAAGTAAGGCAGAAGTTGCAGAAGCTTTAAGAGGAGCAGACATGGTATTTGTAACAGCCGGAATGGGTGGAGGAACTGGAACAGGAGCAGCACCAATCGTAGCAGCAACTGCAAGAGAACTAGGAATACTAACAATCGGTGTTGTAACAAAACCATTCACATTTGAAGGAAAGAAAAGATTAGCTCAAGCAGAAAGAGGAGTTACGGCATTAAAAGAT
>CAYMDN010000052.1:0-4672 GCA_964389545.1 uncultured Clostridium sp.
CAAGAATGGCAAAAGAATTAGATATGTTAAATGAAAATGCAAGTTTAGTTACATTAACATATCATGGATCAACAAAAGTATTAGAGGGATACAATGTAATGGGTATTGCTAAAGCAGCATTAGAGGCAAGTGTTAGATATCTAGCAGATAATTTAGGAAAAGAAGGAATACGAGTAAATGCAATATCAGCAGGACCAATAAAAACATTATCTGCAAAAGGAATAAAAGACTTTAATTCAATACTTACTGTAGTAGAAGAAAGAGCTCCATTACATAGAAACGTTACAACAACACAAGTTGGAAATGTAGCCACATTTTTATTAAGTACAATGTCAGAAGCAATTACAGGACAGGTAATATATGCAGACAGTGGTTATAATATAATGGGAATTTAAACATTGTTCTAGCTAAAGAGTTATTTGGAAAGTTAAAATAGAAATAAAAAAATAAGATTGACTTTAAGTGCCGTTATGATATAATTTATTGGTACAAAATAGATAATCATAAACAAATGACACTTAGGAGGAGCCAATGAAGAAAATTAATAAGAAAATTTTAATTATAACATGTATAGTATGCTTATTACCAATAGCTATAGGATTAGCATATAGAAGCGAATTACCAGATCGCGTAGTAATTCATTTTGATGCTAAAAATAATCCAGATAAATACGCAACAAGAAATCAGTTTATATATGGAATTCCAGTAATTATGATGGTACTACAAATCATTTGCTGTGTAATTAGTGATTTACGTAGTAAAAATAACGATAAAGAAATAATGCCAACATTTAAATGGATTATTCCAGTACTTACAATAACAATGTATGTAATTACATTAGCATATGCATTAGCAAAGAAATTAGATATACGAAGAATTGCAATGATAATACTAAGTGTTATTCTATTAGTAATTGGAAATTACATACCTCAAAATACAGGAAAGATAAAAAAAGGAAAAAATAAAAAAACAAATAAAATACCAAGTATAGTGTTAATAATAGATGGAATATTAAGTGTTATGACTATATTAACAGATGATATAAGATATAGTATTGCAGTGGTTATAGTGGTAGTAGCAGAGATAATTATATTAGCAGTATATGCAATAACATCAGTAAAGAAAAAAAGAGCAAAACCTGTAACAAGAACTAGCAGTAAAGTTATCAATTCATCAGTAAAAGTTGAAGTAAAAACTACAACAAAACCTGCAGAAAAAGAAAGTGAAAAAAAGAAAACAAACCCAAAAGCTAAGGCTAAAAAATCAACAAATAAAAAGAAATAAGTAATAAAAAATTATGTATAAATTTATACATAATTTTTTTATTTAAGTAAATTTTAATATTCTTAGTGTAAAGTAGAAACAGTTTAAGGAGGAGAAAATGAAAAATAAAAAACTATATTTAATTATTTTTATTGTAGCAATCTTATTATTAAATTTAGGTATTACATATTTTAGTAATGCTGAAACAGAAAACATACAGCGTATATTATTAAATGATGAAAAAGTAACAGTAAATGATAAAGAGCTTTCAACAGATGTAGTAAACGGTATACGTTTAACAAAATCTACAGATAACGAGGGAACTAGCGATGAAGCAAAATCCGCAAATATAGAAATAAAAAATGTAATTAACATTGAGCAAAACGGAACATATGAATTTTCAGGAGAATTATCAGATGGACAAATTGCTGTTAATTCAAATAAAATAAACGGAAATGTCACAATAGTACTAAACAATGCAAATATAACATGTGAAAATGCACCAGCAATTTTTGTTTATAACAAAGAGAATAAATCCGATAGTTGCACAGTAACAATAGAGTTAGCAGATGGAAGTAATAATACAATTTCAGGAGGAAAAATAAAACAAAGTGTTGAAGGCTGGTCAGATCAATCAGAGTTAGCATACTATGTAGAAAAAGGCTATGATGATGATAAAAATTATTATGAAAGATATAAATATGATGGGGCAATAAGTTCAGATATATCTTTAACATTTGAAGGCAAAGGAACACTAAATGTAAATGGTCTTGCTAAAGAAGGTATTGAATCTAAAAGGGATATAACAATAAATGATGGAACATATATAATTAATTCACTAGACGATGGAATTAATGCGTGTACAGACAGAGAAAGTGTTATAACTATAAATGGAGGATCTGTTCTAGTAGATATAAAAGAAGAAGCAGATGAGGGTGATGGAATAGATTCAAATGGAAGTATTTACATAAATGGCGGAAAAGTATATGCTTTTGCCAGTGAAAAAAGCCAAGATAGCGGACTAGATGCAGATACGGGTATATATATTAATGGAGGGTATGTAGTTGGAACTGGTAATATGGCAGATGCCATAAGTACAGAATCAAAACAAACATATCTGTATATGCAATTCAATAAAAAAATAGAAAGAGATACATTAATAGCAATATTAGAAGAAGATAAAACACCAGCAGTAGCATTTAATGGAAAAAAATCATATTCTGTTTTGGCAATAAGTACACCTAATTTAAAAAATGGAGAACATTATGTATATGAAGGTGGAACTATAAAAGGAACTAGCGAAAACGGATTATATACAGAGATAACATCATATGAAGAAGGAACGTTAAAAGAATATAACAATGCAACCAATAGAATGAACTTTAAAGATTTTAAGAAAATAGACAACCAAACAGAAACAGAAAAAAATGATAATAATAATACTTATATGTATATTTTGATTGGACTAGGGATTGCTTTATTAATTTTAATTATAATTGCAATAGTATTAATAGCTAAGAAAAAGATAACTCTCAAAGGCAGTTTTCTAATGATGGCTATAGGAATGATAATAGGTGTAATAGCAACAATTGGAGTATATGAAGTAATAGAGAAAAAAGAAAATGATGAAAAAGCAAGCGAACAAAATCAGATAAACAATCAAGAGATGCGAGAATTACCATCAGATCAGCAACAACCACCACAGATGGAAAGACTTGAGGAAGAAAGGGAGCAAGCTCCAATGGAGAAACCAAACGGAGAACAAGGAGAAGAACCACCACTAAAACCAAATGATGAGCAACGACAATTACCACAATCAACATAAAACAAAGCGTGTCAATATTATTGACACGCTTTTAATATTATAGTAAGGTAATTTGATTATTAATTTTCTTAATAATTTTTTCATCTTTTAACCTTTTTAATTCTCTCATCATAGCAGTTCTCTCTATCATCAAATAGTCAGCTAAATCAGTTAATGAGAAGGGCAATTCAAAAGTTTTACTAGCACTTTCAACAGATAACATGTTAAAATATGCAAGAAGTTTATCTCTAACACTTTTATTAGTTAACACTATAATTCTAAAATTTTGCTCAGCTATGCTATGTAAAATAAGATCAGGAAGATTTCTTAATAATTCAATATGATAAGTACAAACTTGTGTGCAATTCTCAGCTGTATCATATGGATAGATTAGAATCTTACATTTCTTTTTAGCTAGTACAAATAATTCTCTATTCATATAGATTTTAAACAGAGCTTCTCCGAAGATATCATTTTTCTTATAATAATACAATATTTTTTTATTCCCATCTTTATCATAAGTTATAAGTTGAGCTTCGCCTTCTAGTAAGATGCAAAATTGATTCCTTTTAGTAAGGAATGTTGTAATAACTTCATCCTCATTAAATGTCTTAATTTCGCATAATGCACAGTTAGTTGCAAGCTTATCGACAAAATTAGATACATCAAAATTTCTTCTCATAAAAATCCTCCTACATAAATATACCACATAAAAGTTGCTATGGCAACAGTAAACATAAAAAACACACATTTAATCATACTTTCAGGAGCGAAAAACATGTAACACAAATGTAATATTTAAAAAAAAACTGGATGTTTTGCAAGTTATAAATGTCATAAATTTTAAAAGAATAGAATTGTTGCCATAGCAACTTTATAAAAATGCTTTTTAAAATAAAATAGTTACAACAAAGATATGGGGGTAGTAAAAATGCAAGTAATCAAAAGAGACGGAAGAGTAATGGAATTTAACAAAGAAAGAATAATAGATGCAGTAACAAAATCTATGGCACAAACTGTAGGTGGTGTTGATATAGATTTAGCAAATAAAATAGCAACAAGCGTAGAAAGACAATTAGAATCAAAAAATCAAGTTAGCGTATATGAAATACAAGATGCAGTTGAGAAAAAATTAATGGGATCAAGCAGAAAAGAAGTAGCACAAAGCTACATTACATATAGATATAACAGAGATGTTGCAAGAAAGTCTAAAACAAAAGATATTTTCTTAGACATCATAAGTGCAAAATCAAATGATATAACGAGAGAAAATGCAAATATGAATGCAGATACTCCAGCAGGAATGATGATGAAGTTTGCATCAGAAACAACAAAACCATTTGTTGATGATTTCTTACTATCATCAGAAGTTAGAGAAGCTGTTAAAGATGGATATGTACATATACATGATAAAGATTATTACCCAACAAAATCATTAACATGTTTACAACATCCACTAAACAAAATATTAGCAGATGGATTTAGAGCAGGACATGGCTCATCAAGACCAGCAAAAAGAATTGAAACAGCAAGTATTTTAGGATGTATATCAATGGAAACAATACAAAATGAAATGCACGGAGGACAAGCAATACCAGCATTTGA
>CAYMDN010000053.1:0-4535 GCA_964389545.1 uncultured Clostridium sp.
TTTCCCCTTTTACTACGATTTAATCATTTTATATCAATTTTCAATTTTAGTCAACCTTGCATTTTTACTTGTTTTTGTTACTTTTTTATTGCTTTTTTAGATTTTTGGGTATATTATATTACAGGCACAAAAAATTAAAGGAGTGATTTTATGGATTTTAAAGAATGGAAAGATTTTACAGGTGGCGAATGGAGACATGAAGTTAATGTTAGAAACTTTATACAAAGAAACTATACTCCATATGAAGGTGATTCTAGTTTTCTTTGCAAGCCAACTGAAAAGACTAAAAAACTATGGGATATAGTTTTAGATTTGTATAAGAAAGAAAAGGATAATGGTGGTGTTCTTGATGTAGATGCTAATACTGTTTCTACTATTACAAGTCATGCTGCTGGCTATATCGATAAGGATCTTGAAGAGATTGTTGGTCTTCAAACTGATAAACCTCTTAAGAGAGCTATTATGCCTAATGGTGGTATAAGAATTGTTGAAAAATCATGTGAAGCACAAAATGTTAAATTATCTGAAGATGTTCAAACTATATTTAAGAATTATAGAAGAACTCACAATGATGGTGTTTTTGCAGCATATACACCAGAAATTAGAGCTGCAAGAAGTTCTCATATTATAACTGGTCTTCCAGATGGTTATGGTAGAGGAAGAATTATTGGTGATTATAGAAGAGTTGCATTATATGGAATTGATGCTTTAATTGAAGATAAAAAAGAAGTTATGAAATCTTTAGAAATGCCTTCTGTTTTTACAGATACTGTTAGAGATCGTGAAGAAGTTAATGACCAAATCTCTGCACTAAATGAATTAAAAGAAATGGCATTTAAATATGGATTTGATATCTCTCGCCCAGCTTCTAATGCAAAGGAAGCTATTCAATGGTTATACTTTGGTTACTTAGGTTCTGTTAAAGAACAAAATGGTGCTGCGATGAGTATTGGTAGAAATACTACATTCTTAGATATTTATATTGAGAGAGATTTAAAAAATGGTACTCTAACCGAAGAACAAGCTCAAGAATTAATGGATCATTTTATAATGAAATTAAGATTAGTAAGATTCTTAAGAACACCTGAATATAATGAATTATTTAGTGGTGATCCAGTTTGGGTTACTGAAGCTATTGGTGGTATGGGTGTTGATGGTAGAACTTTAGTTACTAAAAATGCATTCAGAATGTTGCATTCTTTAGTAAACTTAGGTCCTGCTCCAGAACCAAATATGACTGTTTTATGGTCTACTAATCTACCAGAAGGATTTAAAAAATTCTGCGCTGATTTATCTATTCAAACATCTTCTATTCAATATGAGAATGATGATTTAATGAGAGAATTCTGGGGAGACGACTACTCTATTGCTTGCTGTGTTTCTGCTATGAGAACTGGTAAACAAATGCAATTCTTTGGTGCTAGATGTAACTTAGCAAAAACTTTATTATACGCAATTAACGGTGGTAGAGATGAAATTTCTGGTAAACAAATTGCTTCTAAGTTTGAACCTATTCGTTCTGAATACTTAGAGTATGATGAAGTTATGGAAAAATTTGATAATATGATGGATTGGGTTGCTAGAGTTTATATTAACGCTTTAAATATCATCCATTATATGCATGATAAATATGCTTATGAAAAATTAGAAATGGCATTACATGACCAAGATATTTTAAGAACAATGGCTTGTGGTATTGCTGGATTATCTGTTGTTGCAGACTCTCTTTCAGCTATTAAATATGCAAAAGTTAAAGTTATTAGAGATGCAACTGGTTTAGCTGTTGATTATGAAGTTGAAGGTGATTATCCTAAATATGGTAATGATGATAACAAAGTTGATGATATTGCTATAGATGTTGTTAAGAGATTTATTTATAAATTAAGAAAACAAAAAACTTATAGAAATTCTAAACCTACTCTATCTATTCTTACTATTACTTCAAATGTTGTTTATGGTAAAAATACTGGTAACACTCCAGATGGTAGACGAGCTGGTGAACCTTTTGGTCCTGGTGCAAATCCTCTACATGGTAGAGATACTCATGGTGCTTTAGCTGTTTTAAATACTATTGCAAAATTACCATATACTTATGCTGAAGATGGTATCTCTTATACTTTCTCTATCACACCAAAGGCTTTGGGTGGAGATGAAACTATTAGAGTTAATAACTTGGTATCTTTATTAGATGGATATTTTGCAAAACGTAGTCATCACATTAATGTTAATGTATTTAATAGAGAGTTATTATTAGATGCTATGGATCATCCTGAAAAATATCCTCAACTTACAATTAGAGTTTCTGGATATGCGGTAAACTTTGTTAAACTAACAAGAGAACAACAATTAGATGTTATTAATAGAACAATTCATGAGGCAATGTAATTAATTTAAAGGACGATTTAAATATCGTCCTTTTTTCAGCAAAAAATCTCCTTATTTTGCTATATCACCAATTATTTCTCGAGCCTTTTTGATGTCGTCTTCTGTTGCATTTCTTACGTTTTTTAATGGATATTCTAATCCTAGCTCTTTCCATTTAAATTCACCCATGTCATGATATGCGTGTAATTCTACCTTTTCTACAGTTTTTAGTGTTTCTATAAAGTCCTTTAACTTCTTTAAGTCCTCTTCGTTATCTGTTATTTCCGGAATTATTACTTGTCTTATCCATATTGGAATATTATTTTCACTTAAATATTTTGCAAATTCTAGTTCTAATTTATTTGAAAATCCTACTAGTTCTTTGCATTTTTCGTCATCTATATGTTTTATATCTAGTAACACTAAATCTGTTAATGATAATATTTTTTTGATATCCTCTGTTATTTGAAACATTCCTGAAGTATCTATTGCTGTGTGAAATCCAAGTCTTTTAAGCTCTGTAAATAGCTCTATTAAAAATTTTTGTTGTAGCAAAGGTTCTCCACCTGTTACTGTAATTCCACCATTAGATCTTTTTATATACTCTTCATACTTTTTAATTTGTTCTATTAATCCTTGTACACTATATTCATTTCCAGCCTTTATCTCCCATGTATCTCTATTATGGCAATATTTGCACTTTAATGCACACCCTTGCATGAAAATTACAAAACGAATTCCAGGACCATCAACTGCCCCAAAGGTTTCTATTGAGTGTATTCTTCCTTTTGTTTCTTCCATAAAACTTTAACCCTCTTTTCTTTTACATTTATATTGTCTGCTTTATTCCACAAAATAGCTCCACATTGATGTTCATTTTTTAGATTTAAAACTACTGTATTTAACATTTAAAAAATGAACATCAAGAAAGATGGAGCGGACTTTTTTCGATATATTATTGCTTCAGTAAAATAGCATGAATATAAGTTATTAAATTTTATTAGCTACTAAATCATAGTCTTTGACATCATTTATTTTGCACTTTATCCATTTATTTTCTAACTCTGATTCTTCTTTCGGAATGAATATTAAACCATCTGTATCTGGTATATCCATATAGCTTCTACCAACATAAAATTTATTATCAAAAGTGCTGTTTTCTATTAAAACTTCATATTCTTTGCCTATTTTCTGTTCAAGTTTTTCTTTTGATATTCTTTGTGCTAATTCCATTATTTTATTGTATCTTGATTCTTTTGTTTTGTAATGAATCTGCTCTTTTAATTTTTCTGCTGGTGTTCCATCTTCTTTTGAATATTTGAAAACTCCTAATTTATCAAAATATCCTTTGCCTACAAATTCGTACAGTTTTGCAAAATCTGCTTCTGTTTCTCCTGGAAATCCTACTATTAATGACGTTCTTAACATACTTTCAGGAATTTCTTCTTTTATTTTAATAACTAGGTCTTCTATTTGTTTTGATGTACTTTTTCTGTTCATTCTCTTTAAAACACTGTCTGATATGTGTTGTATAGGTATATCAAAGTATTTACAAATTTTGTCGTTTTCTTTTACAACTTTTATTAATTCATCTGTTATGCTTTCTGGATAAGCATATAAAAATCTAATCCATTTAAATTCTTTTATTTCACATAAAGTTTTTAGTAGTTCTGCTAAACGTGGCTTTCCATATAGGTCAATTCCATATTTGGTTGTATCTTGTGCAATAAGTATTATTTCTTTATATCCTTTTTGAGCTAGCAATTTTGCTTCTTCAACTATATCTTCAAATTCTCTGCTAATGTATTTTCCTCTTATATATGGTATTGCGCAGTATGTACATCTATTACTACACCCTTCTGCTATTTTTAAATATGCAGTTGTTGTTCCAGTTGTAACTACTCTATTCATGTATTCTAAATTGCATGAATTAGATATTTGTTTTTTATTTGTTATTAGTTCTTCTATCTTTTTGCTTAAATTACCATATTCTTTTATTGGAATGAATAAGTCTACCTCTGGTAATAGTTTTTTTAGTTTATTCAAGTATCTTTCAACTAAGCATCCCATTACTATTAAGTATTTACATCTTCCTTTTTCCTTATACTCTGACATTTCTAGTATAGTGTTTATTGCTTCTTGTTTGGCGCTTTCAATAAAACCACATGTAT
>CAYMDN010000054.1:0-4412 GCA_964389545.1 uncultured Clostridium sp.
GATTTACATAAATCTTTACTTTTCCTTAAAAATATGATAAAATATATACTCACAAATCTTTAGTATTTCATAAAAATAATTTTTTCGTGAAAGGAGTATGTGAAAAACTATGGAATACTTTGATTTGCAGAATTCATCCAACAATAGGAGGGAAAATAAGGGTATGAAAAGAAAAAAAGGACGGCGTGTAAAAGAAAAAACGTTTAAGCTGTGGCCAATGCTTGTGACCATCATACTGGTTATCCTCGCATTCGGCGCCGTCTCAACAGCAGTTGAAGCCAGTCAGTTTCTCAAAAATGATCAGATCACTATCGAAGCCTGCCGGTCTCGCGACGAGTGTGAGTATGATTACCGCGACTCTGATCTGGGGCTTATCGCAAAGCTCAGCATTACGATTTTCTACAAAGTATCCGACAATGTCCGTTTTAGAACCCCTGGCACTTACCAAGTAAACTATGATTCACGGTTTCCGCTTATGAAGGATCACATCCACACAATCTATGTGGTAGACACGACTCCGCCCGAATTGTCTCTAAATCCGATGGCTGACTGCACTTTTGAAAGGATCGAATACTTCGTTGATCCTGGATATTATGCCGTAGACATCTGTGATGGGACTGATGTGGCAGTGAGTGTAGATGTCGTCCACACCGCCCCTTGCTGGTATACCATCATATATACAGCAAGTGATGCAGCTGGCAACAAATCACAACAGCAGAGGCAAATCAATGTTGTTCGTGGCAGAGTGGCTCTAACCTTTGATGATGGGCCTTCTCTGAACATTACACCACAAATCTTGGATGTTCTGGCGGAAAACGATGTTAAAGCCACCTTCTTCGTGCTTGGTTTCGGCCCTGAGAAGGAGGAGCTCATCCTTCGTGAATTTTCAGAGGGACACACCATTGGCTATCACGGAACGAGCCATGACTACAAGGTAGTCTATTCCTCTCTGGAAGGTTTGATTGAAAACTTCTCCACTCTTGAGGATAAAGTGTACAATCTGACTGGCTATACTTCAAAGCTCATCCGTTTTCCTGGTGGGAGTTCCAATACAGTAAGCATCAGTTGCTGTCCTGGAATCATGACGGCAGCTGTCAGTGAAGTCGCCAAAGAAGGTTACACCTATTTCGACTGGAATGTTGACAGTGGTGATGCTGGATCTGCCAAAAACTCGGATGATATCTACCAAAATGTGGTGTCTGGCATTCGCGCTGGTCGATTCAATGTCGTGCTTATGCATGATGCTGCTGGAAAAGCTAACACTTTGGAAGCACTCCAGCGAATCATCGATTTCTGTTTGGAGAACGACTACCAGCTTGTCAGCCTTGATTCCACTTCCCCGCAGATAACGCATAAAGTTGCAAATTAAAGTATTTTAAAAAGGCGGCATGTTTCCGAAACTTCTTGGAAATATGCCGCCTGGCTTTTTATTTATTATTAAAATATTCTTCAAAATCCACCTTTAACATTGGCTTTGAATAATAATATCCTTGAATCAAATCACATCCTAATTTTTTAGCAAACTCTACTTGTTCTTTAGTTTCTATCCCCTCTACAACTGTTTCTTTTTCTAACAGTTTTGAAAGAATCATAATATAGTTAATAATGTTTTTATCACTATTTAAATCTGCTTTGTCAATAAATACTTTATCTATTTTTATTATATCTATTGGCATATTTTGTAGCATAATAAGTGAAGAATATCCTGTGCCAAAATCATCAAGTGAAATAATAAATCCTTTTTCTTTTATTTTATTTAATATTTTTAATATATCTATACTTTCATCAACAGTTGCACTTTCAGTAATTTCTAAGTCTATTTGATTTAGCCTAATATCGTATTTATCTAATATTTTTACATATTCATCTATAAAATTTTCGTTTTCAAAATGAGTTTTTGATACATTAATAGATATTATTGGAAAAAATCCATATTTTTCTTTCCAATCCGAAATATCTTTACACACTTGTTCAAAAATAAATAAATCTAACTTAAGAATAAATTTATTTTTTTCAAATAATGGAATAAATTTACTTGGTAGAATTATCTCCTCATCTTTATACCATCTCACAAGTGCTTCTGCTCCAGCCATTTTTTCATTTTTAGTAGAAATTTTAGGTTGATATACAACTTTAAATTCATTGTGTTTTAGTGCATTTTCCATAGAAGATTCAATTTTTTGCTCTTCTAATAATGCATTTTCAAGAACTTCATCAAATATATGATAATTCTTATCATACAATCCTTTTACCTTTGAACGAGCCATATATGCTTTATCTAGAGCGCTACTAATATCTTTATCTTTTTCATTTATTTTATAAACACCTATTGATAAATTTAAATGTATATTTTTATTTTCTATACTTATATTAGAAATTTCTTTAATAATTCTATCTAATAAATCTTTTATTTCACCTTCATAGTTAAATATAGAAGCAAAAATATCAGCAAATATTCTGCAGGTAATATTATCCTTTGGCAATATTTGTACTAGTTTTTTAGAAAGAACAGATAATATTTTATTTCCAGAATCATAGCCATAAATGTTATTCAAAGCTTTAAATTTATTAATATCAAGTGTAAGCATATAGCTATTATCTTTGTGTTTCTTTAAATAATCATTTCCTTTTTCTTTAAAATACACTCCATCTCTTAATGAAGTTACTGGATCAATATTTGTGTTTCTCATTAAATATACCTCTTCTTTTATCATTACCAAATAAATCATATCTTATATAAAACTTTTTTTCAATTCTCTTTAATAAAAAAACTCGTAGTAATTTCATACTACGAGTCTTTTATTTTTAAACTATTTTAATTCAAGTAATCCAACTATTAACATTTTTAATTGTGCAACATCATTTACAGTTGCTTTTCCATCACCATCTATATCTCCTGCTTTAAATCTATTTCCTGTTAATATATATCCTTCTTTTTCTATTATGTGTAATTTTAATGATGCAAGATCATTTGGTGATAATCTACCATCTCCGTCAATATCTCCTATAACAATTAATGAGAATTCTAATTCTTCACCAACTTTTAATGTCATACCTGTTTTAATAATATCAGTATCTTTTATTGCCTCACCATTTTCATTTATAATTGATATTTCTTTATTTGCTGTTACATTTTCTTTAAAGATTTCAAATGTTGTGTCTGGCAATATTCTTGCTATAGTATTTTCTTCTATTTTATATTTTTCAGAAGTTATACTTGCCTCTTCTTCAGCTTCTTTTTCTATATTTAATTTTATTTGTTTTTCTGTTGCACTAATATCTTGTTCTCCATTACTTGCAACTATTGAACTAACTTTTAAAATAGTCTCTGTTGATTCTTCTATAGTTTCTTTTACCTTTAATTTTAACTTGATTACATCTCCACTTTCTGTAATATATTTTCCATTTTCTGTTACAAATCTAAAATTATCTTCGTTAAAAGAATTTTCATCCATATTCCATTCATTTTGACCTTGAATATCTAAAAGTTCTAATATATTTTCATCATATTCAAATTTTCCTGTAATAGCTATTAAACCATTTCCAATATTCTTTAAGTCACTAATAGAAATATTTATTTCAAATTCTTCACCTGGATTTAATTTTTCTTTTGATGATGTTAAATCAACTTTAAAACCTGGTTCTGTTGAAATTTCTGTTACAATCCAATCTACTGTTGCCATTGCTGTTCCTGTATTTCCTGCTTTGTCAGCAAATTCAAATGTAAAGCTTCCATTTTCTGTAAATGTATATGTGTTTTTTCCATCATTATTTGTGATTGTTATTTCTTCACTTTCATTTACTAAGCTTGCTACTACGCTTCCTGTTGTTTCTTCTCTTATATCATATTCTACAGTTGCTGTAGGAGCTACTTTATCTATCCAGTCTACTGTTGCTGTAGCTGTTCCTTCATTTCCTGCTCTATCTACAAATTCAAATGTAAATTCTCCATTGTCTGTAAATGTATAAACATATCTTGCATTATTATTTTTTATTATTATATCCTCACTTGGCTTTAATGTTGCTATTACATTTCCTGATGTTGCTTCTTTTGGATTATAATCTATTGTTGCTGTTGGAGCTTCTTTATCTATCCAATCAACTTTAATTGTTTTTGTACCTTTGTTTTCTTCTTTGTTTTCTTCTGCATCTTTGCTTTCTTTCATATCTTGATATTCAACTATAACTGTTGCGTTAGATGTAAATGTCAAGCTATAACGATTGTTAGCATGTTTAACAATTGCTAAATCTTCATTTAATATAATTACATCTTTCTCAAATAAAAGTGTTGCTTCTACGTCTTTATTTGTTAATGTTCCTATGTCAAATGTAACATCTACACCTGAAGCTTCTTTTTGAATCCAGCTTACCATTGCTACTGCTGTTCCTGTATTTCCTGCGCTATCCACAAA
>CAYMDN010000055.1:0-4373 GCA_964389545.1 uncultured Clostridium sp.
CTTTTCCTTTATTAAATCTCTTATCCTATCAGATTCTGCCCAATCTTTATTTTGTCTTGCTATATTTCTTTGATTTACTAATTCTTGAACCTCATCAGGTAAAACGTTCTCTTCTTTTTGGTAGTTATCTAAATCTAAACCTAAAACTTCATCAAATTTTAATAAAAGTTTTTGCAATTTTTTAGATTTTTTAGGATTTTTTACAACATCCCAAACAACACTCATTGCAACTGGCATATTTAAATCATCATTTATAGCCTCTAAAAACTTTTCTTCATATGATGCTATTTCTTCATCTGAAACATCATCTTCTCCAGCTTTATGTTTTAAATATCCTTCTCTTAATCTATTTAATGCAACTTTAGCTGCATCCATAGCTTCAAATGTAAAATTAATTTGTGCTCTATAATTTGATGTAAAATTGAACATTCTATATACTAATGGTTCATAACCTCTTTCTTCTAAATCTTTTAAAGTATATAAATTATTTAAGCTTTTTGACATTTTTCCACCATTAATTTGTAAAAATTCAACATGCATCCAATAATTTGCTGGTATCTTTCCTGAAAAGCCTTTACTTTGAGCAATTTCGTTTTCATGGTGAATTGGAATATGATCTACTCCACCTGTATGAATATCAAAATTATCTCCTAAATATTTATATCCCATTGCAGAACACTCTAAGTGCCATCCTGGATAAGACTTTCCGAAAAATGAATCCCATTTCATTATATGATTTTCAGGAGCCTTTATCCATAAGGCAAAATCTGAAATATTTTTCTTATTTTCATCAAATTCAACTCTTGCTCCTGCTTTTTGATCATCTACATTTCTATTAGATAGTATGCCATATTTATCTAATTTTGATGTATCAAAATATACTGTATCTTCTGTTTGATACGTATATCCGTTATCAATAATCTTTTTAACATATTCTTCCATAACATCAATGTGTTCTGTGGCTCTTGCTATTATTTCTGGTCTATCTACATTTAGTAAATCTATATCATGCAAAAAGGCATTCATATAAAATTCTGCTATTTCAAATGGATCTTTATTTTCTCTTTTGGCAGCTTTTAACATTTTATCTTCACCTTCATCTGCATCTGATACTAAATGTCCAACATCTGTTATATTCATAACATGTTTCAAATTATATCCATTATATTTTAAAACTCTTCTTAAATTATCCATAAACAAATATGCTCTTAAGTTTCCTATATGAGCAAAATAATAAACTGTAGGTCCACAAGAATACATTCTGATCTCTTTTTCATTTATTGGTTTAAATTCTTCTTTTTTTCTACTTAACGTATTATAAATTTTTATTCCCATGTATTCTCTCCCCTTTATTAATCATTTGGGCGGAAATTTCATCCGCCCATTATTTTTAAGCATCATTAGTTGTTGAAGGATCTGGTTGTTGTACAGAAGTATTTGTAGCTGTAGTATTTCCTTCTGTAGCAGGTGGTTGTGATGGTGCTACATAGTTTGGATTTGGCACTCCACAGACTGTACACTTATCTCCTCCAGCAAAATTATGATCTCCTGTAGGTGGTAATGTATTTTCTTTGGCTGTCTCTTCACAATGATCACATTTCTTTATAGTATATCCATAATCTGAACAAGTTGGACCAACTGTTTTTACTACAGTAGTATAATTATGTGTATGTTGTTCTTGTGTTTGAGCTGGCTGAAGTCCCTGAGATCTTCTCCATTCCTCAATTTTAGAATTTATATATGCATCTGCATCTGTTCCCATTAATCCCATTGCTGCCGCATCTGTTGCTGCTTGAAATTTAATTTGTTCTTCTGGTGTAACATAAGATGCTCCTCCACCTGCATGAAGCGGACAAAAATCTGTTGGTACATTTCCATTAATATTTTGTGTAGACCACACTGCATTTCTTTCTCTTTCTGGAATATAAGCAGCTGTTTGATTTGGACATCCTGGTAATGCAAGTAATCCTGAATCTAAACAAATATTAGTTGCAGAATGTCCTTCACAACTTTCTGTAGGAACAATATCTTTAGTAAATACTTCTGAATAAACTCCTGCTCCACATCCTTCTGTTGCAAGTTTTCCTGAAACTGTACAAACTGTTGCTCTTATAATACCTTCTGGTTCTTCAAATTGTTTATTTGGTAATTCTTCATGAATTGCTTTCATAACTGCAGACCATATTCTTCCTGCTGGATTTCCATTTGTATATTTTACTACTGCATTATTATTATATCCATACCAACATGCTGCTGTATAATATGGTGAAAATCCACAAAGCCATCTATCATAATCTTTATTTGTTGTACCAGTTTTAGCTGCAGTTTGAATTCCTGGTAATGCACAATATGAAGCTGTTCCTCCTGAAGCATATACTGGTTCTGTTAAAATGCTTTTTTCTACATATGCAAGTTGTTCATTCATAACTCTAGTTTCTGTTTGCTCTGGTTCGTAAACTATATTTCCACTTGCATCCTCTACTTTAGTATAGAATGTAGGTGAAATATAATTACCACCATTTGCTATTGCAGAATATGCTGCAGCCATATGTGTTGGTGATACACCATTAGTTAATCCACCTAAAGCAGAACTTGGTCCTGCAATTTCTTCTTCTGGAATACCTACACTCTTACAAAATTCTTTTACATTATCCATACCTATATCATATACAGCTTTAACATGTGGTACATTTTTAGAAAGTTTTATTGCTGTACGCATATTCATTACAGTATTTGAATAGTCATCATAATTTTTTGGAGTATAAGGATTTGCAGTTCCTGCTTCAAATGTTGTTTGACTATCTATATATGTTGTTGCTCCTGTAATTTTACCAGTAACAAGTCCTGGTGCAATAACAGATATTGGTTTCATAGAAGAACCTGTTTGTTTTTTTAATGCTGTTGGATAATTAAAATATCCAAGTTTTGTACTTGTTGTTCTTTCGCCTTTTTCACCTTGTGCAGTTGCACAAGCAACTATTTGACCTGTTGTATGATCTTCTATAACCATTGTTGGTATTGACGTTTGTCTTACTTTTTCTGTTTCACCAGTTTTATTATTTTTAATTTGTTCTGTTCTTTCTGTAAAATACTTATCATTTGATATTTCTGCTTCTAATACAGATTGAATTGCTATATCTTGAGTAGTATAAATTTTATAACCACTACTATATAATTTCATTTCAGCAAAATCTCTACTTAAGTCTTCTTCTGCCGCCATCATTTGATCTAATATTTGTTCTATTGCAGCTGCCGTATGATATGAAACATCAACTGTTGTACTAGCACCTTCTCCTTTTTGGAAGTTAAGTCCATTATCTACTTCTGCTATAGCCTCTTTATATTGATCTTCTGAAATATATTCTAGTTCTTTCATTTTTCCAAGAACTGTTTTTGTTCTTTTCTTTATTTTATTGCTCATTTCTTCTTTTGCTGCTTCAGGATTTTCTTTATCTGAAAAATCACTAAATGGTTTATATGCATTTGGAAGATGATTTATTCCTGCCATATATGCACATTCTGCAATACTTAAATCTTTTGCACTTTTATCAAAATAATATACAGAACCAAGTTCAACACCATTGATATCATCTCCACCAACAAATATTAAGTTTAAATATAATTCTAATATTTGATCTTTTGATAAAACATGTTCAACTTGAATTGATTTTGAAATTTCCTTAACTTTTCTCATTACACCAGCTAAAGCTGTTCTTTCTTTTTCTTGTGTTATATTTTTTATAACCTGTTGTGTAATAGTACTTCCACCAAAGCTAGATTTTCCAAGATGAATTATATAATTAAAAGTAGCACGTGCTGTTCTTATTATATCTATACCACTGTGTTGATAGAATCTTTCATCCTCTATAGCAACATAAGCTTTGGGTAAATATTCAGACATATCAGATAAGCTTATACTTTTTCTCTTTGTTCCACCACTTAAAATAGCAATTTGATTTCCATCTGCATCATATACAGTAGAGTTTTCATATCCTACTTTAAGCATTGATTCATCTATTTTTAGTTCTTCACCAAAAATACCGAAAAATGCTCCTACTAATACTCCTGCTCCAATAATTAATACTAACATTGTTACTATTAATCCAATTTTTATTCCTAATGCAGCTTTAGGATGTTTATCTTTAAATTTAACTTTTTTTCCATTTTTACCTTTTGATTTGTTTTTTAAATCTGAAGTTTTTACTTTTTTTGTATTGCCATTTATATTCCCCATAACTCCTCCTTTTTTCAGATAAACTCTTTTGTTTAAAAATTTATTTTAATATAAGATACACTTCTGGTATCTTATATATCCTGTTGTATTATATTACAAAAGTATAAATAAATAAAGCTTTTTTTCTTTATTTTTTCTT
>CAYMDN010000056.1:0-3522 GCA_964389545.1 uncultured Clostridium sp.
AAAAACATTTAACAAATACAAGAGCATCAGGATCTGATGATGCATTAAGATTAGTTCCACCAATTCAAATGTCTCTTGAAAAAGCTATAGAGTTTATTGAAGAGGATGAATTAGTAGAAATTACACCTAAAAATATTAGACTAAGAAAGAAAATATTAGATTCTAAAACTAGAGAAAGACTTGCAGCAAGAGCTAAAAAATCACAATAATAATTATTATAAATGCAGAATGTATTTTCTGCATTTATTTCTTAATAAAGTAATTATAATATAATTTATAGGTGAGAATATGAAAGATATAGAACAAATAAAACAAAAAGCATTAGACGAGCATGTTCCAATAATAATGGATGATACTCTAGGAGAAGTTGGAAAAGTATTAGAAGAATTAAAACCAAATAAGATATTAGAAATTGGAACAGCTGTAGGTTATTCTGCAATAAGATTTTCAAAGTATTTAGCTGAAGGTGGATTAATTGATACAATAGAAAGAGATGAAGAAAGATTAGCTCAAGCAAGAGAAAATATAAAAGATATGAATTTAGAAGAAAAAATACATATATATGAAGGAGACGCCTTAGAAATCTTACCAACACTTGAAGGTTCATACGATGCAGTATTTATAGATGCTGCTAAAGGAAAGTATCCTATTTTCTTACAAGAGGCTTTACGAATGTTAAATGTAAATGGTATAATATTCGCAGACAATGTTTTATATAAAGGATATGTTATGAGTGACTATAACAAACACAAACAGAGAACAGCTGTACGAGGACTTAGACAATTCTTAGCAGATCTTAAAGAAAATGATGAATTAGAAATAAATCTTTTAGAAGTAGGAGACGGATTAATAATAGCTAGAAAGATAAAATAAAAGGAGAATTATATGAAAAAACCAGAATTATTAGCACCTGCAGGCTCTTTCGAAAAAGCAAAGGTTGCATTTGAATATGGAGCAGACAGTATCTACTGTGGTACATCAAAATTATCACTTCGCTCAAGAGTAGAAATAGATGATAATGAACTAGCAAAAATAATTGAATATGCACATAGCATAAATAAAAAAGTGTATGTACCATTAAATATTTATGCAAGAGATTCAATGTACGAAGATGTTGCCAGCCAAATAAAAATGCTTGATGAAGTAAAAGCTGATGGAGTTATAGTATCAGATGGCGGAGTAGTAAATATGGTAAAAGAAATTGCACCAAATTTACATATACATATAAGTACACAGGCAAATGTTGTAAGTTGCCATACAAGTAAATTTTGGTATGATAATGGAGCAAAGAGAATAATTCTCGCACGTGAATTGCATAGAGATGAAATAAAAGCAATTATGAAAGACAAGCCAGAAGACTTAGAAATAGAAATGTTTATACATGGAGCTATATGTTATGCTTATTCAGGTAGATGTCATTTAAGTGACTTCTTAGCAGGAAGAGGAGCAAACTTAGGTGATTGTGCTCAAAGTTGCAGATGGGCATATAATTTATATTTAGAAGAAAAGAATAATCCAGGTAATATGATGCCTGTTGAACAAGATGAAAATGGAACATATATATTATCATCAAAAGATATGTGCTTAATAAAAGAACTTCCAGAAATTGTAGAAATGGGAGTTGATAGTTTAAAAATAGAAGGACGATTAAAAACAGAATATTATTTAGCAACTATAATTAATACATATAGAGTTGCAATAGATGATTATATAAAAGATCCTAAAAATTATGATTATACAAAATATTTAAATGAACTAGAAAAAACAAAGACTAGAGGGTTGACAACATTTTATTTTAATGATAAAAACAATAAAGATATTCAAGAATATGAAGGTAAACAATACAACCCTGATTATGAATTTGGTGGTAAGGTGCAGGAATATAAAGATGAAAAGAGTATAATAGAAATAAAAAATAGATTACAATTAGGAGATACTCTTGAATTAATAATTCCAAATGAAATTGAAAGCCATAGATTTACAATAGATAAATTATGGGATGCAGAAACGGATGAACCTATAGAATTTGTAAATCCAGGAAAAGAAGGACAAAAAGTTAAATTACATATTCCAGTTAAAGCAAAACAAAATTGGATATTAAGAAGAAAAAAGAATTAATTATAAAGGAGAATATGATGTTAGAGAGAATTTATTTTGTAACAGAAGATGATATTGAATTAGTAGGATTATTGGAAAAACCAGAAAAAACTACTAATAAAGTTGTAATATCAATTCATGGAATGCAAAGTAGTTGTTTAAGAAAAAGAGAAACAATTTTATCTAACAAAATTTCAGAAGCGGGAATAGCATATTTTACATTTAATAATAGAGGCTATGAACTTATGACATATACAAAGAAAACAAATGGTAAAAAAGAGCTAAATGGTGGCTCAGTATATGAAGATGTATTAGATGGATATTATGATGTAAAAGCTGCAGTAACAAAAATGAAAGAATTAGGATATACAGATATATTTTTACAAGGACATAGCTTAGGATGTACAAAGATTGTATATGCCTATAACAAATTAAAAGATGAGAATGATACTGATAATATTAAAGGCATTATACTATTATCATTAGTAGACATACCAGAGTGTCAAAAATATGATTTGGGTGATAGATATGATGAAATGATGCAGTATGCTGAAAAGATGGAAGCGGAAGGAAGAACAAATGAATTAATGCCAGAAAAAAGTTTTGATCATCCAATTAGTGTTAAATCTTATTTAAGATACTTTAAATATAATGAAGCTATTGATTTCGCAAGATATAATGACGAAAATTATGATTATAAAGAACTTAATAATATACAAATACCATTATTCTTAAGATGGGGAAATGTATATGAGCTTATAATGCAAAAAGCAGATGATTTAGTAAAATTATTAAAAAGAAAAATTAATAATCCAAAACTAGATATTGATTATATTGATGGTGCAGATCATGGATATTCAGATAAAGAGGATATTCTGGCTAAACAAATAATAAACTTTATCTCTAAATAGTTTATAAAAAAAGAAAAGAGGGTTACAGATGACAGATAAATTAATAATAGTGGAGTCTCCAGCTAAGGCAAATACTATAAAAAAGTTTCTAGGAGGTAATACGAAAGTTGTTGCTTCTATGGGGCATATTAGAGATTTACCAAAATCTAAGTTAGGTGTAGATGAAAAAACTTTAGAACCAGAGTATATTAATATAAGGGGAAAAGGAGATTTAATTAAAAGTCTAAAAAAAGATGCTAAGGATGCAAAAAAAGTGTATCTTGCAACTGACCCTGACCGTGAGGGAGAAGCAATAGCATGGCATTTGGCATATATTTTAGGAATAGATCCAAAGGAAGTTTGTAGAGTAACATTTAATGAAATAACAAAAAATGCCGTAAAAGAAGCAATTCAAAATCCACGAACAATAGATATGGATTTAACAGATGCACAACAGGCAAGACGTGTACTAGATAGAATTGTTGGATACAAGATAAGTCCAGTTTTATGGAAAAAGGTTCAAAAAGGATTATCT
>CAYMDN010000057.1:0-3274 GCA_964389545.1 uncultured Clostridium sp.
ATAAGTATCATAAGCAATTAAATCATCATGTTCTTCAATAAATTCTTTCAATAATGCCTTTTGACTTGTTATACTGTTACTTTCTTGCTTATTTTCTCCATTGTCATTATCTTCTTGTGAAAGCCTTATATATACCGCAACTGACCATATTTTTATTTTATTTATATTCGAATTTTCTGAAGAATATTTTGATTTTCTTCCAGCCACCGTTATTTTGCCCCCATTCTATAAATTTAATATGCTCTAACATTTAATACCACATATTTTATTATAGAACATAATTTATTTATTTTTTCGTTTTAAAACATTTAATACACACTCATCAATTTTTGTATTATTTTTAGAATATCTCATTTCTACATACATATTTTCAACTTTTAACTCATATACTTTTCCTTCATTTGATAGTTGTTCTAATAATTCATTTTTTCTACTCAAATTAATTTTCCTTTCGAATTTTCTCATTCAAGTTTATTAGATAAAAGAATCTTTTATTACTAATTTTCCATTCTACAGAAATAAATTCCAAAATATAAGTAAGAACCTTGTTATATTCCACAATAAAAAAACTAGAAATTAGTTTTTCTAATTTCTAGTTTTTATTATAAGTGTTTATTTTTAACTGTTAAGGTGTTTTTATTTGATCTAATACTAATCTTTTCATTAATAGTAAATCTGTTGAATTTATTTTATTATCTTTATTTATATCTCCTGCAATAAATCCTTTTCCAGTTAAAATCCATTCTTGTTTTTCACCTGCTATTAGATGTCTTTTTAATAGTAATAAATCTGTTGATGTTATTTTACCATCATTATTTACATCTCCTAGTTCATAATTATCGGTTGGATCTTCTTGTTCTTTTTTTATCCAATCAACTTTTGCAGTTGCTGTTCCTTGATTTCCTGCTTCGTCTACAAATTCAAATGTAAATTCTCCATTTTTTGTAAATGTGTATGTGTCTTTTCCTTCGTTATTTGTTATTGTTATTTTTTCACTTTCATTTACTAAAGTTGCTACTACATTTTCTTCTGTTTCCTCTGTTATGTTATATACAACTTCAGCTGTTGGTACAACTTTATCTATCCAATCTACTTTTGCAATTGCTGTTCCTATATTTCCTGCTTGATCTACAAATTCAAATGTAAACTCTCCATTTTCTGTAAATGTATATGATGACTTTCCATCATTGTTTGTAATTGTTATTTTTTCATTTTCATTACTTATTAGTGTTGCTACTACATCTTTGTTTGTTGTTTCTGTAATGCTATAATTTACTGTTGCTGTTGGAGTTGCTTTGTCTATCCAATCAACTTTTATTGTTTTACTTCCTTTATTATCTTCTACATCTTTGAATTCAACTGTATATGCTGCATTATTACTAAATATTAAAGTATAAATATTGTTATCACGTTTTTCTATCGATACATCGCTAGTTTCGCTCGAAGTAATAGTTACATCTTTATTAAATGTAAGTGTTGCTATTACATCTTGGTTTGTTGCTTTTGTTGTATTATATGTAACACTTACTTCTATAGCATTCTTTTCAATCCAACTTACCATTGCTATTTCTGTTCCTGCATTTCCTGCTGCATCCTCAAATTCGAATATATATTCTCCATTTTCAGTAAATGTATGTGTGTTTCCGTCTTTTACTGTTACATTTTCTTTATCAAATGTTATTGTAGCTACTACATCTTGGCTTGTTGTTTCCAATATATCATATGAAACTGTTGCCTTTGGTACTACTTTGTCTATCCAATCAACTTTTGCAATAGCAGTTCCTTTGTTGTTAGATGAATCTGTAAATTCAAATTCATATTCTCCATTTTCAGTAAATGTATGTGTATTTCCATCTTTTACTGTTACTCCTTCTTTGTCAAAGGTTATTGTAGCTACTACATCTTTATTAGTTAAGCTTTCTATATCATATTTGATTTCTGCTTTTGGTAATGTTCTATCTATCCATGTTACTTCTGCTGTAATTTCTCCTGCATTTCCTGCTCTATCAGCAAATTTAAAGGTATATGTTCCATTTTCTATAAATGTATATGTTCTTCCACCTTCTACAGTTACATCTTCTTCATCAAATGTTACTGTTGCAATTACATTTTCATTTACTGGATGTATTGTACTATATTCTATTGTTGCTGTTGGTACTTTCTTATCTATCCAATCTACTTTTGCAATAGCACTTCCTTTATGTCCTTCAATTTCATATTCAAATATATACTCTCCATTTTCTGTAAATGTGTGTGTTGTTTTTCCATCTTTTACTTCTACGGCTTCATTATCAAATTTTATTGTAGCTGTTACATCTTTATTTGTTAATTCTTTTATATCGTATTCAATTGTTGCTGTTGCAAGTTTTTTGTCTATCCAAGTAACTTCTGCTTCAGCTGTTCCTTCATTTCCTATTCCATCAACAAAATTAAATGTATATTTGCCATTTTCTGTAAATATAAATGTGTTTTCTCCATTTACTACCATTACATCATCATCTTCAAAGATTATTGTTGCTATTACATCTTGGTTTGTTGGAATTGTTATACTATATTCTATTCTTGCCTTTGGTGCTTCTTTAGCTATCCATGTAACCTTTGCTTCTGCTGTACCTTCGTTTCCGGCTTTATCTGCAAATTTAAATGTGTGTGTTCCATTTTCTGTGAATGTATATGTCTCTCCACCTTCTACAATTACATTTTCTTCATCAAATACTATTGTTGCTAAAACATCTTGATTTGTCTTTTCATTTATATTGTATGCTATTGTTGCAATTGGAGCTTCTTTATCTATCCAATCTACATTAGCTGTGGCACTTCCACTCTTTCCGTATTTATTTTTAAATTCAAATGTAAATGTTCCATTTTCTGTAAATGTGTATGTGTTACTTCCATTATTATTTGTAATTGTTATAGGTGTACCATCTTCAACTAATGTAACAACTACATCTTTATTTGTTAATTTATTAGTACTATATTTTAAGTCCGCAGTAGGAATTGATTGTGTACTATCTTCAAATAAGTTAAACATTGTAGCTGCTATAAAGTAATTAGCTCCCGATTTGTTTACATAATCGCAAGATGTTGTAGTTTGTATTTTTACATATAATGCTTCTTTTGGCTCATCAATTATCCAATCTTTTTGATTTTCACTTGCTGCAAGTTCATTTTTATTCTTTGGATCATAGAAATTTTCAAAGTTCTTAACTACTTCCCAATTTTCTCCATCCATACTTACAGATATTACTCCATTTTTTGGAACTCCATAAGTATA
>CAYMDN010000058.1:0-2998 GCA_964389545.1 uncultured Clostridium sp.
TAAATGTTCTTCTATTTCTTTTTTAGTATCTTCACTAATTAGACCTTCTACATATTTCAATGTTTTTACCAGTTCATCGTCTGCCATCATAGCAATCTGGATTTCTTCCCCGTCTGCATTGATTCCTTCGAAGGTAACTTGTTGTGTCGCAGACTCATCGCTATGATCCGTTGCAATTTTGTCGAACATCTTGTGGATATCCACCGCCTTGATTTTCAGCACCTTTTCGAAATAGGTGTAAAACAAATTGGTGAAATCCGGGTTCTCCGCATCGCGGATTACGTACAGTGCTTGGATTAACATGAGTACCGAACAAGCGGTACTCTTCTGCTCATCCTTTAGCCGTAGTATCTCCAGGATAAGCTTTGTTGACGTGCTGTTCAGTTTCAAAGCAATCGCCTCCTAATAAGAATGTAACAGAATTATATAATGGTTCACTTCTTATGTCAACATATTTGTCTCAAAAAGAAACTCATTTCTGAGTTTCTTCTTCATTTTTTATAACATTTCCATTTTCATCTATATCAAATATAAATGAAAATGTACAGTCATATAATTGTTGATTATTAAGTCTATTCCACTTTTTATCGCCATTATCAAATATTTGTATCTCTACCATATCCCATATAGCAACCCACCAAATTACTGTAATAAGCTCTGAAATAATACTTCCTACGTATTTATATGTTAAAAAGTTTATGATTAAAAGCAATATACCAACAATTGCAAGAACTAATGATTTTTTATTTGCTCTTGATATATCATACTCATCATCATCTATATCCATAGCGTAATTATTTTTTATATTTTTCTTTATTGATTCCTGTTTTTCCTCATCAATTTCAGGACAATGGATTTCCAATTCTATATTAGTATTTATTGGAATCATATATGCAATTATATCTATATAATCAGTAATATCTTTAGAAATAATTTTTTGATTATAATCGTTTTTCATGTATAGGTCTTCTACTTTTGAAAGTTTTACTGGGATTACAGCCTTTTTTCCTCTCATAAAGTTCTTTTCTACATAATTCTTTTCACTATATTTTATCTTTCTATTTTTTCTAACTTTTCTTTTGGTAGCCATTTAGTTCCTCCAATACTTTAATTTGTATTTTTCATATTATATCATTATTTTGTTTATCGGTCTACTTTACTGTTGCAAAAAAAGAAGGGGGATTTTCTTTCCCCCTTGTTTTTATTGTAATTTACTAATTCTTTCTTCAATGTTTGCTATCATTTCGTTAAATTTTTCAAGCTTTGCTTTTTCTTCTTCTACTTTTGCTGTTGGTGCTTTTGATATAAATCCTGGATTTCCTAGCATTTTTTCTGTCTTTTCTTTTTCAACATTTATTTTTTCTATCTCTTTTTGTAGTCTTTGTCTTTCTTCTTCAATGTTTACAAGGTCTGCAAATGGCATAAATACTTCTAATTTTGATGTAACTACATTTACTGCATTTTGTGGTACATTCTCTTTGTTACTTAGTATTTCTATTTCTTCTCCAAATCCTAGTTTTTTTATGAAGCCTTCTGATTCTTGTATCGTACTTACATAGTCTGGTTTTACTATAAATATCAATTTAGATTTTTTTGATGGGTGTACATTCATTTGTGTTCTGATATTTCTTATTCCTGTTATTAATTCTTTTGTCTCTTCTATTCTTTCTTCATCATCTTTAAAGTCTAATCTTTCATCATATTCAGGATATTTTGATATCATTATACTCTCATCTTCGTTATATAATTCTTTGTATATTTTTTCTGTTACAAATGGCATGAATGGGTGTAATAGTTTTAGTGCATCTCCCAGTACTTTGTTTAATACCCATTGTGCTGTTCCTCTTGTTCTGCATTCTTTATCATATAATCTTGTTTTTACAATTTCTATATACCAATCACAGAATTCGTTCCAAATAAATGTATAAATTTTGTCTAGTGCAACTCCTAAATCATAATTATCAATATTAACTTGTACTTCTTTTGCAAGTGTATTTAATTTTGATAATATCCATTTATCTTCTATTGCTAAATTACTTATAACTTCTGATACATCTGCTTTTAAAGATTGTTCATCTGCATCTTCTAAGTTCATTAAAACGAATTTTGCTGCATTCCATATTTTATTTCCAAAGTTTCCTGCTGATTCTAATTTTTCTGGCAAAAATCTCATATCATTTCCTGCTGATGTTCCTGATACTAATGAATATCTTAAACTATCTGTACCATATTTTTCTATTACTTCTAATGGATCAATTCCATTACCTAAACTCTTTGACATTTTTCTTCCTTGGCTGTCTCTTACTATTCCATGAATAAATACATCTTTAAATGGTATCTCTCCTGTTTGTTCTAATGAAGAGAACATCATTCTTACTACCCAGAAAAATATAATATCGTATCCCGTAACTAGAGTATCCGTAGGGAAGAAAGTTTTAAAGTCTTCAGTTTCTTCTGGCCAACCTAGTGTTGAGAATGGCCACAATGCAGAACTAAACCATGTGTCTAGTGTATCTGGATCTTGTGTTAATTTTGTTGAACCACATTTTGTACATTTTTCTGGCTTGTGTATATCTACATTTATTTCTCCGCATTCATCGCAATAATATGCTGGTATTTGATGTCCCCACCAAATTTGACGGGAAATACACCAATCTTGTATGTTTTCAAGCCAGTTGAAATATGTTTTCTCAAATTTTTCTGGTACAAATCTTGTTTTACCTGTTTTTACTGCTTCAATTGCAGGTTTTGCTAATTCTTTCATTGCAACAAACCACTGGTCTGATACTTTTGGCTCTATTGTTGAACCACATCTATCATGTTTTGCAACATTATGTGTGTAATCTTCTATTTTTACAAGTGCTCCTAATTCTTTCAATTTTTCTACTATTAGCTTTCTTGCTTCATACATATCTAGTCCTTTATATTCAGGTACTAAATCATTCATTTTAAAGTTTTCGTCAAATACTTCTATTATTTCTAAGTTATGTGTTAAAGC
>CAYMDN010000059.1:0-2892 GCA_964389545.1 uncultured Clostridium sp.
TACAAAACTTAGAAGCAAATCTTCATATTGAAATAGATATGGAAAGAATTGAAGATAGATCAAAAGCACTAAGTTATATTGGAATAGAAATTGCTGAAGCATTAAGAGGAATTCCTACACCAGTATTTACAGAAGAAGATACAAAGAAAGTAGAAGAGTCTAAAACGGCAACACCTACTACATATCAAGTAGTAGCAGATGAGCCAAAGATAACTGTTACACCTAATGTAGAAACAGCTCAAACAGAAGAGGAAAAATCATACATTGAAGAAACTAGAGTTGATGTTAAAGAATCTTTATGGTCAAGATTTAAGAAAACTAAATTAGTAAAAGGCTTCTTGAGCTTGTGCAAAATAAAAGTTGGTTTTGATCTTCCAGCTCTTCCTGAAGGAAAAAAATAGTTTATAATAAATATTAAGTGGTGGAAATGTATCTACCACTTTTTTATGAAAAAATAATGGAGGTAAAATATGAAAATAATTGAACCAGAAATACAAGTAGAAGAATTTGATGGAAAGAAAATAATGAAAAATATTGAAAGGGCGTGTAGAACATGTTATCGCTCTGAAGGTAAAATATCAGATGAAAGTTATAAAACTTTATTAAAAAACTGTATATCAAGAGGACATGAATCGGTATTAGAACACGAAAAAATAACAATAAGAATGATATGTGATGTAGGTGTATACAAGGATTTAACAAGACATAGAATCGCATCATTTTCTATAGAAAGTACAAGATATTGTAATTATGGAAAAGACAAATTTGACAATCAAATAAAATTTATAAAGCCAGTCAATATGGAAGAGGGAACAGAACTATATGATATATGGTATAAAGCATGCGAAGAAATTGAAAAAAACTACATAAAAATGTCTAATATGGGTGCACTACCAGATCAATTAAGAATGATTTTACCTCATTCGACAGCTGCAGAAGTTACAATGACAGCTAACATAAGAGAGTGGAAACACATATTTAGCCTTAGATGTACAAAACATACACACCCTGCAGTAAGTCAATTAATGATACCTTTAATGTTGAAATTCAGAGAAGAAATGCCTGAGATTTTCGATGGAATTGAGTATGATGAGGAGCTAAAGCCCGAAAAATATGCAAAAATAAGCACTATTTAATTGCAAAATGCTGAAACAAGTGGTATAATTAAGATATAGAAACAAATTATGGGAGGTACCATTATGTTTGAAGGAAAATATAGTAAAGCATTAACAATAATATTAATTGTAATAATAGTGGCAATAGTAATAATCGCTGTTGCATTTGGAATAAAATCATATAAGAGTTCAAAGAATGATAAAGATGCAAGACAATTTGCACAGGAAGTTGTAAAACCAGCTGTAAAAAAAGATAAAGAAGAGGAAGAAGAACCAGACGATAACGAAGTTAAAGTGCCAGAAGAACCAGAAGAAAAACCAGAAGAGAAAGAAGACAATTCTGGAACACCTAAAAGAACATCAAATATTCCTAAAACTAAATTTTATAAGAGCTTTCCAACGGTTGGAAATATTAGTATACCAAAAATTAACTTGTCATATCCAATTCTATTAGATACATCAGCAGAAGCACTTGAACTTGCTGTTGGAGTCGCATTTCCAAGTAGTCCTCAATTCGGAGAAGCAGGAAACGTAGTTATAATTGGACATAATTATAGAAATGGAAAATTATTCTCAAATAATAAAAAATTGGAAATTGGTGATGAAATAAAAATTACTACTTTGGAAGGAAAAACAATAACATATAAAGTTTATGAAATCTTTGAAACAAGTCCAAATGATACAGCACATTATAATAGAGAAACAAATGGTAAGGCAGAACTTTCGTTATCTACATGTACAGATGATGGAAATAACAGATTAGTAATTAAAGCTAGAGAAAAATAATAAAGTGAAAATAAAAAAGAAGCATTTATATAATGCTTCTTATTTTTTCGATTATCATATTTAATGCTACATGATTATAACCGCCCTCAGGAACAATTATATCTGCATATTTTTTACTTGGTTCTACAAATTCTTCATGCATAGGTTTTACTGTTGTTTTATATTGCTCAATTACAGAATCAAGAGTACGACCTCTGTCTCTAACGTCACGAGTTAATCTTCTAATAAAACGGATATCTGCATCTGTGTCAACAAATATTTTAATATCCATCATATTTCTAAGTTCTTTATTCTCAAAAATTAGGATACCATCAACTATAATAACCTTTTTTGGTACAACTTCTACAGTTTGATCTTCTCTAATGTGTTTTACAAAAGAGTAATTAGGTCTTTGAATAATTTCACCTTTTTTTAATCTGTGTAAATGATCAATAAGTAAATCGGTATCAAATGCATGTGGATGGTCAAAGTTTAATTTTGTTCTTTCTTCAAAAGATAACTCTGAATGACTTTTATAATAGTAGTCGTGTGATAGCATTGTAATGTTGTTTTCAAATTCTTTTCTTATGTTATTAGCTAGAGTGCTTTTTCCTGAACCAGTACCACCAGCAATTCCGATAATAATTGGATCTAATCCCATATGAAATACCTCCATAAAAACATTAAATATATTGTAAAACATATTTAGAATAATTGCAACAAAATACGACAAAATAAAGTCGAAAAAAACTAAAAAAAGTATTGACACTAAACTACAAAAGTGGTATTATTATATGGTGCCTGTTGAATTTGACATAAACTATATACAAATATGTAGATTAGTAATAAATTCACAAAACAAAACCAACATAAAAATTACTAATTTTTTTATTTGAAATTTTCAAAAAAGTGTTGACAAAGTAAAAATAACATGGTACAATAATTACCGTTCTCGATAAAAAAGAGAACAAAGTACATTGAAAAATAAACAATAAAATCCTTTAAATGAGTT
>CAYMDN010000060.1:0-2873 GCA_964389545.1 uncultured Clostridium sp.
TTGATGTACCTGAATCCTCTGTTACGTTTGATGTACCAGAATCTTCTGTTACGTTTGATGTACCAGAATCTTCTGTTACGTTTGATGTACCTGAATCCTCTGTTACGTTTGATGTACCAGAATCTTCTGTTACGTTTGATGTTCCTGTCCCTGTTGAACCTGTTTGAGTTGGACGTGTACCTGTATTGACACTAGTTTTTTCAGTAGGTACTGTTGTTTCACTCGGCTTTGTTGTTTGAGTAGTTTTGTCAGTTCTACTTTCCTTCGTTGTCTCTCTTGGCTTTGTTGTCTCTCTTGGCTTTGTTGTTTTGCTTGACTTTGTGGTCTCTGACGTATCCTTTTTTGTCGTTTCAGTAACTTTAGTTTGATCTGTCACACTTGTGGTAGTTACAACCTCTGGTACTACAGTTTCCTTTTCCCATGTAGTTGTATACTCAGTCGGAACAGTTGTTACTGTAGGAACTACAGTAGTATACTCATCAGGTACTTTAAATTCTCTTAAAGTTGTACTCTCTGATGATATTAACCCATCTGTAGTTTCTTCTAACGTCACATCATTTGTTGTTACTTCGCCATGGTTTGTTTCGGAATAATTATTCCGTGTAGCACTTGTTGTTGTACTTCTTTTTTCTCCGTCTTCATCTATTTTGCTACAACTTCTGAGACAAAGAATAATAAGAATTACAAGAGCAATACACATTACACCTATTATTATTCTAATTATTTTCCGTAACTTTTCCCAATTTAATTTTTGGTTTGTTTTTTTCATGCTGATTCCTCCAATATAAATTTTAGTTTTAAATTTGATTACTGCCTTTTTTTGCAATCAAACTCTTAAATTGCATTATGTGTCTAAATAGGTATAATTTACCTATACTTTAATTATAGCCTATTTATTTTTTAAAGTCAACATAATGTGTTTTCTATGTATTATGCCACTAGTATACAAAAATAAATGGGTAGACACAAGGCCGACCCCTACATCTTTTGCAATATGTTTCTTGTAGGGGCGGGCCTTGTGTCCGCCCACAGAGCCTTTTTACTTATGGTTTTTGGAATAAACCATAAGTAAAAAGCTCTGTTTTATTATCTACATTTGTTTTAATGCTTTTATTCTTTCATCTATTGAAGCTATCATTTCATTAAATTTAGCTAACTTTTGTTTTTCTTCTTCTACCTTCTGTGCTGGTGCTTTTGCAACAAATCCTGGGTTTGATAGCATTTTATCTGTTTTTTCTTTTTCTACTAATATTTTAGATTTTTCCTTTTCTAGTCTTTCTACCTCTTCTTTTACATCTACTAAATCTTCAAATGGTATAAATACTTCCAAATTTGCAGTTACTATGTTTATTGCATTTTGAGGTATACTGTTTTTGTTCTCTACTACCTCTATCTCATCTGCAAATCCTAATTTCTTTATAAAAGCCTCTGAGCTCTTTAAAAAGTCTTTATATTCATTTGTTACAAATATTAATTTTGATTTCTTAGATGGATGTACATTCATTTGTGTACGTGCATTTCTTATTCCTACTATAACTTCTTTTATTTGCTCAATATCTTGCTCCACTTCTTTAAAGTTTAATTTCTCATTATAAGTAGGATATTCTGAAGTCATTATTGTCTCATCTTCATTATATAATTCAGCGTAAATTTTTTCTGTTACAAATGGCATAAATGGATGTAATAATTTTAATGAATCTCCTAAAACTTTATTTAATACATATTGTGCTACTTTTCTTGTAGGATTTTCTTTATCATAAAGCCTTGGTTTTACAATTTCTATATACCAATCACAGAATTCATCCCATATAAAATTGTATATCTTTTCTAAGGCTATTCCTAAATCGTAATTGTCTATATTTGTTTTAACTTCTTTGCATAAAGTATTTAACTTTGATATTATCCATTTATCTTCATAAGTAAATTCTTTAGCTTCATTTTCCATATCATAATCTTCTAAATTCATTAAAACAAACTTAGCTGCATTCCATACTTTATTTGCAAAATTTCCTGCTGACTCTAATTTCTCTGGCATATATCTTATGTCATTTCCAGGTGATGTTCCTAAAATTAAAGAAAATCTTAATGCATCTGTTCCATATTTATCTATAATTTCTAATGGGTCAATTCCATTACCTAAACTCTTAGACATTTTTCTTCCTTGACTATCTCTTACAATTCCATGAATAAATACTGTATCAAAAGGAATATCTCCCATATGTTCAAGTCCTGAGAAAATCATTCTTGCTACCCAGAAGAATATTATGTCATACCCTGTTACAAGTACATTTGTAGGATAAAATGTTTTTAAATCATCAGAATTTTGAGGCCAACCTAATGTTGAAAATGGCCATAAAGCTGAACTAAACCAAGTATCTAATGTATCTTCATCTTGGTACAAATTCGAACTTCCACATTTTGTACATTTTGATGGTGTATTCTCTGATACTATTATCTCTCCACAGTCTTTACAATAATATGCTGGAATTCTATGTCCCCACCATAATTGACGAGATATGCACCAATCTTGAATATTCTCCATCCAGTTATAATATATTTTATCAAATCTTTCTGGTACAAACTTTATTTTACCGCTTCTAACCGCTTCTATTGCTGGCTCTGCTAAAGGTTTCATTTTTACAAACCATTGCTCTGATATTTTTGGCTCTACTGTATTGTGACATCTATAACATTTTCCAACGTTATGATTATAATCTTCTATTTTAACTAAAGCACCTATTTCTTCTAATTTCTTTACAATTAGCTTTCTTGCTTCGTACATATCTAGTCCCTTATATTCTGGAACTAAATCCGTCATTTTCCATTCTTCATCAAATACTTCTATTATTTCTAAATTATGTCTTAAACCTGCT
>CAYMDN010000061.1:0-2776 GCA_964389545.1 uncultured Clostridium sp.
AAATATGAATAAAAAACTTTGCCAAGGTGAAGAAGTTGTACAAGGATATAGAGATATAAAAAATCCTTCAGATACATGGGTAACAGCTGGATATGCATTATTCTATTGGACAATGCATAGATTCTACCATTTAGCAAGATATAATATAGGATTATCACCATTATTAAATGGTACAGGATTTATGGTTAAATATGATTTAATCGAAAAAGATGGATGGAATACGAAAACTTTAACAGAAGATATCGAATTCTCTTTAATAAATATTGCAAAGGGAAGAGCTCTTGGATGGGCAACTGATGCTAAAGTTTATGATGAACAACCATTAGGATTTAAACAATCATGGACACAAAGAACAAGATGGTCAGTAGGACATATACAATGTTTTAAATATTATATTAAAGATTTGGCAAAAAGTGTTGTAAGAAATAAGAAAGTAATGAATGTAGACGGATTACTATACCTTATGGGTATGCCGATACTAATTGCAACATTAGGACTTCTAGGTGTTAATTTGGCAATATATTTAGGTGATGGAATGACATTAGCTGGATTAATTTGGAATTATGCAAAATATATAACAGCAACATTTTTATTACCACCTTTAACTGGAATATTAACATTGATTCTAGATAAAAGACCAATTAAACCTATGTTAAAAGGAATATTATGTTATCCAATCTTTATGGGATCTTGGATATTAATAAACATAAAAGCATTAATCAGACCAAATACAACTTGGGAAAAAATAGACCATGTAAGAGATATAAAGATGAAAGAAATGACATAAGAAAAAGTAATACATCAACTGCAAGGTTGATGTATTTTTTAGTAAAAAAATATATGAAATTAACTTGCTATTTTTTTCATAATATTGTATGATATATAAGTGAAAAAAATATAATATGGAGGTATAAAATGAAGAAAACAATCGCAATTATTATGATTCTCTTGTTAAGCATGAGCATATTAATAATACCAAATGCAGTATATGCCACAGAGACAAATACCTTAGAGGAAACCAACAAAGAAGAATTATCAAAAGTTGGCGATGAAATGGAACAAAAAAAGATAGAATATACTGAAAAATATAAATCGGAAGAATACTGGTTAGCAGGATATATATTAGAAGAAATAGTTAGAGTGTACAGTATTCCAATTTGCTTTGTAGGAATAGCTATAGGAGCAATTTTCCAATATGTATTAGGAACGAGAAGGTTAGATTATAAACACAGAGGATTTGGACTTATTATAACTTTTGTTACAATATTGGTAATATGTCAGGTATTACCATTTATATATGCAATTGTAGTAACAGGTTGGAGGGGTTAAACGGATGAAAGTCTTATTTGCAGTAAATAATGATAATGTATCAGAGGCAATAGCACAAAAATATCAAAAAGAGTACAAAGAGATATTATCATACAAGAATGTATATTATTTTAATGCAATTATAAGAGAGTTACAAAAGGATAAAACTTATAATAGAATAGTTATAAGTGAAGATTTAGAGCCATTTGCAAATAACAACTATGATATGATAGACAATTTTTTGTATGAAAAATACAACAACATTAGCAACGAAGCTAAAGCTATGAATGATCAAAAATTAGATGTTATATTGATTTGTGCAGACAGAAGAAAAAAAGCAGAAGACATATTTGTTAAATTATATAATTTGGACATATATAATGCCATTATTGGATCAGATCGTAGTATTGACGAGATATGTAAATTAATATATTCACCTAGAGATAAAAATCTTGCAAGACAATATTATGAAATACCAGTCAGTGATTTATCTGGTCAAGAGAATGGAGAAAACAGTGTTAGTGAGGCAGAGGTTGAAAATATTTTGGCTCACTATAAACGTTTAGGTAAAAATGAAGATAAATATGTTGATAGTTTTAATAATATAATTACACAATATACAGATACTCAATTAAAAATAATAATTAGATACTTACCAATAAATGTAAAGGCAGTGTTAGAAGCAAAATCGCCTAAATATCAACAATTAGTAACATCTGCCGGATTCTCAAATCAAAACTTGAACTTAAATATGAAGGCAAAAAAGGTTAAGCAAAAAAGTAATCAACCTAAAAAATCATTTTTTGGAAAGAGCAAAAATAACAATGTTGTGGAAGAAAAGAAAGAAGATTCAATTCTTGACACTCAAAATTCACAACCAAAACCATCAGATGACATAGTTATTCCATCAAATATAAATACAGAAAATGTACAAAAGCTGAATAATCCAGTTCCACAGATAGAAAACACATCTGATATTTTTGCTAATGAGAATAATAATATGAATAATATTGATTCAATGGGAATACAACAACCAGAAGAACAATTAAATAATAATGATATGTTTGTGCCAACACAATCGATAGAACCAGAGCTAGAGCCACAAGTTCCGGATAATGATCCTTTCAGTACGGCACCTGCAGCTCCAGTTGTACCAGATGTACAACCACCAGAAATTGAGGAGCCTGATTTATTTGGAATACAACCAATTGAACCATCAACAGAAAGTGATGACATGTTTGGAACATCAATGGCAGAGCCAGTTAATCCGGCAACATCAACTCCAATGCAGGAAACAGAATTATTTGAAATGGAACAAACGATAGAGTCAACACCAATTGCTACAGAAACAGCAATAAATGATGATATATTTGGAACAGCACCAGCAACACCAGTAGTTCCAGAACCAGTAGCAACAACAGAGCCAGATTTATTTGCAATGAATGAAACAGTAGAACCTACACCAGTT
>CAYMDN010000062.1:0-2661 GCA_964389545.1 uncultured Clostridium sp.
ATGATAAGATTGAAGAAGTTATAAAACACGGAACACTAAGTGTAGGATTTATAGGACTTGCAGAATGTTTAATAGCATTAATTGGAAAACACCATGGAGAATCTGAAGAAGCACAAAAATTAGGAATAAAAATAATAACTGAAATGAGAGACATAACAAAAGAAGCAGCTGAAAAATATGATTTAAATATGTCTGTTATAGCAACACCAGCTGAGGGACTTTCAGGAAGATTTACTAAGATGGATAGAAAAACTTATGGAACGATTCCTGGAATTACAGATAGACAATATTATACAAATAGTAACCATGTTCCAGTATGGTACAAGTGTACAGCAGAGCATAAAGCAAAGACTGAAGCACCATACCATGAACTATGTAGAGCAGGACACATATTCTATATAGAATTAGATGGAGATGCAACACACAATCCAGATACAATAAAAGCAGTTGTAGACTTAATGGATAAATACAATATGGGGTATGGAAGCATAAACCATACAAGATCTAGATGTTTAGACTGTGGATTTGAAAATGCAGATGCAAACTTAGTAAAATGCCCAAAATGTGGAAGTACAAATATAGATACAATACAAAGAATAACAGGATATTTAGTAGGAACAACATCACGTTGGAATGCTGCAAAACTAGATGAATTAAAAGATAGAGTAACACATACAGGATTTGGTTCAGACGAAATTAAAGGAGCATAGCACAAATTTTTAGTGCACAAAGAATAAATAATAAATTTACAAAGGAGACAAAAATGAAAATAGCAGGATTTTATGATGAAAGTATATCAAATGGAGCAGGATGGAGAGCAGTATTATTTGTAAGTGGATGCCCTCACCATTGCCCAGGATGTCATAACCAAATAGCACAAAGTTATGATTATGGAGAAGAATTTGATAAAGAAAAAATAATAAATAGAATAAAAGAAAACTCAATATTAAAAGGAATAACAATAAGTGGTGGAGAACCACTATGCCCAGAAAATATTAGAGAAGTAAACAACTTTATAGAAGAACTAAAAGAAAGCATTAAAGAAGTAAAACCAGATTTTAATGTTTGGTGTTACACAGGATACACATTAGAACAACTAGAAGATAGAAAAGATGATATTACAGAAAAAGCATTAAAAAATATAGATGTATTAGTAGATGGACAATTTGTAATGGAAAGAAAAAATCCAGAAATAAAATTTAGAGGATCAGATAATCAAAGAATTTTAGATTTAAAAAATTGTTTTAAACAACACAGAATAGTTGAATTAAATGTATAAAAAATATGAAGAACAACTATAAAGTCGTTCTTTTAATATTTACTACAAATTTAAAATTATATGTGATATAATGTTATCTTAAGAAAGGTGAAGCAAATGGATATAAAAGAAAAAATTAACAAAATAAACAAAAAAACGATATTGATAATAGCATTAATCATATTAATGTGTGGAATCATATTTTATTTTCAAACAAGAAAAGCAGGATTTCATGAAGATGAAGGCTACACATTATGCTCGTCAGTAAGTCCAATAGGCGGATTAATGACAGCATATGAAAGAAATGATCTACCAGAGGGAGAAGGACCTGCTTGGAAAACAAGAGATGATGTAAAGAATTTCTTGACATTAACTCCAAACAACTACTTCAATATGAAAGCCTTATACGACAATCAAGCATCAGACAATCACCCACCAGTTTTCTATACATGTGTACATTTCTCAACAATACTATTTGGAGGACAATTTACAAAATACTCAGCATTTGTAGTTAATATTATTGCTTTCATTGCAAGCTGTGCAGTAATAGTAAAATTATTAAAACTTATAGATAAGGAAAATATAACTATTGCAACATTGATTTTGTATGGATTATCAATGGGAACAATTTCAATGGTAATATACCAAAGAATGTATATGCTATTAACTCTATTTATTTTGTTATATTTTTACTATAGTGTGAAATTGTATAAAAATGACTTTAAAATGAATACAAGATTTATAATAGAATTTGGATTGATAACGATTATTGGATTTTTAGTACAATATTTCTTTGCAATATTTGCAGTAATTGTCTTCTTAATAATGTTCGTTACAATGATAAAACAAAAGAAATTCAAAGAACTAATAAAATATGTTATAGTCCATATAGTATATGCAGGTATAGGCGTGGCACTGTTTACACCATGTATCGACCATTTACTATATTCAGATAGAGGATTAAAAAATCTTGGAAATAGTAATTATTTTACTAATTTTGTAAAATACTTTAATCATATAGAATATGCTTTTTCAGTTAATGCTTCAATTTTTGTAATGTATGCAGTTGTGTTAATATTATTTATAAGAGTCTCATACCTACACAAAAAATCATTAGAAAGATTCGTGGTAACATTAGCAACAATACCAACACTACTTTTCTTTGCTGTAACTGTAAAACTAACAACATGGCAAGAATTAAGATATATAATGCCAATATTACCTTATGTAGTAATAGTATTATTTATTGTGTTAGATACAATGATAGATGTAAAATATAAAAATTATATATTTGTAGGGTTATCAGTGTTCCTAGTATTATTTGGATTTATAACTTCAAAACCTAAATTACTATATGAAAATTATGCAGAGCTAATGAACATAGCAGAAGAGAATAAAGAAAA
>CAYMDN010000063.1:0-2380 GCA_964389545.1 uncultured Clostridium sp.
TGGAACATGTTTTCTTCCGTCATGAACTGCTATTGTGTGTCCTACCATTTGTGCGTAGATGGTAGAAGCTCTTGACCATGTTTTTAAAACACTTTTTTGTCCACTTTCATTCATGGCTTCAATTCTTTTTAAAAGTTTTGGCTCTATAAATGGTTTTTTCTTACTAGATCTTGACATTTAAATTTCCTCCCTTAATTATTTTCTTCTCTTAACTATAAATTTATCTGTTCTGTTGTTTTTCTTTCTTGTCTTATATCCTAATGCTGGTTTACCCCAAGGAGTAAGTGGTCCGCTATGTCCAACTGGTGCTCTACCTTCACCACCACCATGTGGGTGATCTACTGGGTTCATTACAGAACCTCTGACTGTTGGTCTAATTCCCATATGTCTTTTTCTTCCTGCTTTTCCTAATTTGATGTTACTATGGTCTGTATTTCCAATTGTTCCAATTGTTGCTCTACATTTAGCTCTTACTAATCTCATTTCTCCTGAAGGTAATCTAACGTGTGCATATGTTCCTTCTTTTGCCATAAGCTGAGCTTCTCCACCAGCAGCTTTTACCATTTTTCCACCTTGACCTGGATTTAATTCTATATTATGAATTATAGTACCAACTGGTATGTTTTCTATTGGTAAGCAGTTACCTGGTTTTATATCTACGTTTGTTCCAGATACTACTTTGTCTCCTTCTTTTAATCCAACTGGAGCTAATATATAATTTAAGACTCCATCTTCATATTTTATTAATGCTATATTACTTGTACGATTTGGATCGTATTCTATTCCGATTACTGTAGCTGTCATATCATCTTTTTGTCTCTTAAAATCGATTATTCTATATTTTTGTCTGTTTCCTCCACCTTGATGTCTTACTGTTATTCTTCCGCTTGAATTTCTACCTGCATGTTTCTTTTTCTTTTCTATTAAAGACTTTTCAGGTGTCTTTTTTGTTATTTCATCAAATGTTGAAACTGTCATGTTTCTTCTTGATGGTGTATATGGTCTGTAACTTTTTATACCCATAATGTTTTCTCTCCTTTATATTTATTTATTGTCCCAGTTTAATCTGGATAATTTGATCCTATTTATTTAGGCTCCCATAAATTCTTCGATTGAAGTTTTGTATTTTCTATCAACTTTAACTTCTTTTCCACCTTTTGATAGATATTTTGTTTCAGATGGATTTGTATCTATTGTTACAATAGCCTTTTTCCAATCTGGTCTTTTTCCTTCATGTTGTCCCATTCTTTTCATTTTTCCTGAAACATTCATTGTGTTAACTTTTAAAACTTTAACACTGAATAATGCTTCAACGGCTTTAGCTATTTCAACCTTTGTAGCTTTGTTTGCTACTCTAAAGGTGTATTTGCCTTGTTCTAATTCACTATTACTTTTTTCTGTTATAATAGGTTTTATTATAATTTCTTCTGGTCTCATTAAGCATACACCTCCTCTAGTTTTTTAACTGTATCTACTGTTACTACTAATTTATTGTAGTTTAATAAATCATGAATATTGATTGTGCTTGTTAAACTTGTTTTAACTCCTTCAATATTTCTTGCTGATTTTTGAACGTTTTCGTTCTTTTCTGGTAATAATATTAGAGCTTTTCCTTCTACTTTTAAATTTTCTAATGCTTTTACCATATTTTTTGTTTTGATTTCTTTTAAATCTAATTTATCAACAACTACTAAGTTGTTTTCTAATACTTTTGAACTTAATACAGATTTTATAGCAAGTTGTCTTTCTTTTTTATTGATTTTGTAAGTATAATCTTTTGGTCTTGGACCTAAAGCTATACCACCTTTTATCCATTGTGGTGCTCTTATACTTCCTTGTCTTGCTCTACCTGTACCTTTTTGTTTCCATGGTTTTCTTCCGCCACCAGCAACTTCAGATCTTGTCTTTGTATTTGCTGTACCTTGTCTTTGATTTGCCATGTAATTTACTAAAGCAATATGAACTATTTTTTCATTTGGTTTGATACCAAAAATGCTTTCATTTAATTCTATATCTTTAACTTTTTTACCTTCTATATTGTATACATCTATTTTAGGCATTTTTTATTCTCTCCCTTCCTATCCTTATTTTGCACTTTTAACTGTATTTCTAATTTTTAAGATAGAACCTTTGTTACCTGGTACACTACCTTTTACTAATAATACGTTTTTATCTATATCAACTTTAACTATTTCTAGGTTTTGTACTGTAACTGTTTCCATACCCATATGTCCTGGTAAGTTCTTTCCTTTGAAAACTCTACCTGGTGTTGATGTAGATCCCATTGAACCTGGTCTTCTATGATACATAGAACCATGTCCCATTGGTCCTCTTGATTGTCCATGACGTTTTATAACACCTTGGAATCCTTTTCCTTTTG